>JAAFHT010000112.1 GCA_013297625.1 Actinomycetota bacterium
AGGGTGTCGCGGTTTACCGGTCAGTCGACGGTGCGCGAGCGAACGTTCGACACCCTCGGTCGAATGGTGTCGCAGACCGAACCGAACACCACGGCCAACGGCCGACCCATGGTGTACGCGTACAACAACGCCGGTTGGCTCGTTGGCACGAGCGATTCGCGCGGATGCGGCGAGAACATTGCCTATGACCCGGCTGGGCGAGTTGTCTATCGTGATGAATCGCCGTGCACGTCGGAACAAGGCCCCTACACTGAGCCGGCTCCCTTGGGTCCGACGTTCGGGAATGGCACGGAGGCCTTCTTCGTGTACGACGCGCCCGAAGCTGGGGAAACGGCAGACGAGTACGGCGCGCTGTCGGTCCTGCCAGGTCGCATCGTCGCGAAGTACGATCTTGGTAGTCACGAGCGGCTAAAGTACGACCACCTCGGGCGAGGGGTCGGCCACGCGAAACGCATCGTCTCGCCGGGCCAGCCCGCGAGCGCGCTCGCGACGCGCTACACGCCGCACTGGTACCGGCAAGAGTCCTCGTTCGACATCAACAGCCGCCTGATCGGGCAGACCACCGGAGCCGACATTCCGGAGCTCCTCGTTGGCGACGAGAGCATCGTTTCGATGAGGTACAATCGGCGCGGCGGTCTCGCGGGTCTTGGCTCGAGCTACGGCACGTTGATACGATCGATCGCCGTGCGGGATGACGGCCTGACGGGTTCGATCTCCTACGGCGACCTCGCGTGGACGAGCGTCAGCCACAACTACCACGAGTCGCGCGTAGGGCGACCGCTCTACCAAACGACGGTGTCGCGAACGGCGCCGTATCGTTGGTCGGATCTCGACTACACGCCGGCGACGCCAGGCGAGCACACCCAGACGGAGATCATCTCGGACGCGCTCCGGTTCTACGACGACAACCAGAATCCTACTTCGATTCTGGAGTTCGGTTCGCCGCACTCGGCGCGTAACCAGCACATGCAGTACGACGACCTCGATCGTCTTACCGCGGTAACGTATGGCTACGTCGCGGACGACACGCGCACCGACCCTTTCAGTCAAGAGGGGTCGCGCGCCGTGCCGCGCGCCGACATCCCGCGCCGCACGCCCGCGCAGGCGTTCGAGTACGATTACCTGGGTAACATCACTCGCTCCACGAGCGACACGGGCGGAGGGGCAGACGAGTCGTTCGACCGGCAGCTCGGGGTGGAAACGCACGGCACGAGCACGAACGGGCCAAATCAGCTTCGGAGCGGTGACGGCACGACGGCGAGCT
Source organism: Actinomycetota bacterium (assembly GCA_013297625.1). Lineage (GTDB taxonomy): Bacteria > Actinomycetota > Actinomycetes > Actinomycetales > Microbacteriaceae > Microcella. The sequence goes on from JAAFHT010000112.1 coordinate 1,265, forward strand.
ACGACTCGGCGGGCAACCTGGTCGACCTCACGGTCGAGCGCGCCGGCCCGTGCGTCGGGGGCTCGTGCTCGCAGCGGTACCACTACGTGTGGTCGCCAACCGGTCGGCTGGAGCGCGCGATGCGCTGGGACATGGCGCCCGGCGAGTCGCCGAGCAATCCGCAGATTCTGACGACGACGCCGACGTGGCTTCTGCGCTACGCGTACGAAGCAAGCGGGCAGCGTGTGCTCAAGTCGGTGACGAACGCCGCGCTTGGCGATGTCCATACGTTGGAAGTGTTCACTTCCCTGCGGCTGGAGGACACCAAGTTTCAGGGCGACGACTACGACCGAAATGGCGACACGGAGAAGCTCTCTCTCGCCGGCGTGGGGATTGTGGAGGTGCTCGACCGAAACGTTCCGGACGGCACGCCGGGGGAAGCGCGGCTCTATCTGCGCATTCCGGACGCGATGGGCTCGTCGTCGATTGTCATCGATCACACCACGGGGGAGGTGGTGGAGCACACGACGTACGACGCGTTCGGCACGATCGACCACGACGACCGGCCATCGCGGTGGGGCTTTCGCCGCGACAAGAAGAAGTTCACGGGGAAAGAGGAAGATTTCGAAGTAGGCCTCGTCTACTTCGGTGCAAGGTACTACCACCCGAACCTTCGCCGCTGGATAAGCCCCGATCCGCTGACCATCCACGCCTGGGGCGCGGATCCGAACCCGTACGCGTACGTGAGCGGCCAGGTTTTTCGGCAGACGGACGCGTGGGGATTGGAGGGCTCGCCGCCCTACCCGCACCCGACTCCCGGCACTGGCGGTCCTCCGCCGGAGGCAGGGCCCGGGCCTGACGCTCCGCCCAATACGCTCGGGCCCGGGTGGGCCGCTTCTCGCGGGGACGTTGTTGCGCCCGTCAAGGGGAGGCCGCCGGCTGCCACGGGAAGCGCTGGAGTGGGTTTCATGTCCGGTTCGCTGCGTTCGTTCATTCGCGACGCCCCGTCGCTTCTCGCTCTAGGGGCTGCCGGTCAGGCCGAGATTTTTCAAACGCCAAAGGCGCGGCCGGGCGTGGAAGACGTTATGCGTCACATGGCACTACAAGACCCTGTGGGCACGATGGCGGTGCAGCTCGTAGATCAGCTCGCAGATCACCTCGCGGAGACATTTCGCGACCCTCCGCAAATGCTCGACCACGACCAAAAGGTCGTGACCTACTCAGGCCGAATCGACCGTACTGCTGCGCTTCCGGATATTCTGAGTATCGCATCAATACCTCTTACGGCTGGTGTTGCCGAGCTGGGAGCGTCGTTCGCAGCCGAAGAGGCGGCGCTCGAACAAGGAGCGTCCAGCAAGATCGTGCAATTCTCGGAGCGCAACCTGCAAAAGGGCTTCATGAAGCACGGTGCAGACTTCGATCTCGCCGGAAACTGGAACCCGTCACGCAACGCAGATTTTAGCCGAGCTGTGAATATGCACGTCAACAACCCGGCGGTTGTAGAGCTGCCCGGCGCATACAGACAATCGGCAGCGACCCATTTTTTTAACCCCGCGACGGGACAGAATGTGGTAGTAACCCCCGGTGGGCAGTACGTGACAGCATACCGGCTTGGAGACGTGCAACTTCATCAGTTGCTCCTAACTGGAGAGTTGTGGTGAAAGAGCTTCCCGAGAAGCTTTCGCTTCAGTTGACTCGTGCCGAGGCGCTCGTTTTGTTCGAGTGGCTCGCCCGTGTCGACGACGAGCGGGCGATCCCGATCGAGCATCCCGCTGAAGAGATTGTTATGTGGCGTCTTGAGGCCCAGCTTGAGAGGGTGCTTCATGAACAATTTCAAGCCAACTACCGTGAATCAGTGGAAGCCGCTCGTCGCGAAGTGCACGCTTCCGCGGTTGATATACCACGATAGATAAGCAGCACCAGGAACGTCGCAAACCGCGCATGCGGATCGCTACCGGTTGCCAGGAGACCCGTTCTTCCTCGAGGCGTCTGGACGACGCGGGCTCGGGAGGACCGTTGTAGATCCAGGTGAGAGGGTCGAGAGGGTCGAGAGGGTCGAGAGGGAGTGGGTCGTGCGTGCGTGCAGGTCCACGCTTACACAGGCTTTGCCGACGAGCTCGATCAGGCGCTGCCCACACAGAAGCCGATGCTCGGCACGCGTTACGAGGCCGAAGCAAAGGCCGTGCGTCGCGTGCTTCTGCGCCGGACCAACCATCATCCCTACTTCGTCGAGCAGGCCAGCGGCTCTACGTCGTGCGGTGTGGAGCGTGTATCGAGGACGAGGACCGAAGCTGTCGACTCACGTTGCGGTGCGACGCCTGGTCTTCCTCGCGTGGCTCGTCGCGATCCTTGGCATGCTCGGCATCCTCGCGCCGCCGATCGCGTCCCGCCGCGACCGCAAATCTCGAAACTCGCGTTAAAGGGCTTCGAGCCGGTCCCCGGCCAAGCCCAACGAAATTCGACAACGATTTCACTCCTGCACGCAACACTCTCCCCCTCTGCGCCGAGACACCGGCACGGAGGAACGTCATGGTGTCTCGGTCCGCGCTTCGCTCATCGGCTCCTGTCTTGGGGGCGTCACCGTCATCCGTGGGCTCGCCGGGCTCCTCAGCCGTGCCCATTCGCGTGCTCCTCGAAGAGGCGCGTGGGGTCGCCGGGGTGGTCGCCGAACACCACGCCGCAGTCACCGGAACCCCGGAATTTGCGGGTCACGAGGGCCTTTCGGCCGCCGACCCTGAAATTCACCCGGGCCTCGGGACGGAGCTGCTCGCGCTCTGCGCGGTGGTCGAGGCAGGAGGTGGGCGGCGCGGACTGCCTCCTTTGCCAAAGCTGGCGATGAAGTCCGCTGCGTCGCTCCTCGTTCAGGTCGTGCGCGCATTTCGTCACTTTGCGAAGATCACCGAAGAGGGCCCTGCCGTTGGCCGCTTGGTGACCGCGCTCGACGCTCACGCCCGCAAGCACCCGCGCCCGCGGTCCGCCGAGGCGCTCGTGGCGGCGCTAGCGTCCGTCGACTCTCTGCTTCGCGACCATTTCGCGACGGTCGGTCGTCGGCCGGGCATCTCCGAAGCGAGTCGCGAAGAAGCCGCGGCGCTCCACGCCACGCTCACGCGCGCCCTCGCCGAGCGGGCCGAGCAGCAAAAGTTTCACGCCAGCACCCCAAGCAACGCGATGGTCGCGCGGGCGCGCATCGAAGCGCTGCTCGGGGTCGTCCGGAAGGCCGCGCTCGTCACGTTCGGCGTCGCGCGGCCCGACCTCTATCGGAAGGTCACGAGCCAATACCAACGCGACGCCCGGCGCGCTTGCCGCACCCGCGCGAAGAGCGAGCCGCCGCCGCGCAAATCGAGCGTCGTCGGTGCCGTGGTCGGTCGGCGCAAACGGGGAGCCAGCTAGAGCTCGACCACTGCGCGAAAGACCAGCCCTCGAGAAAGAGTATGTTGGGCTCTTCGCGTCGCATAGTCCTTGTCAATCAAGGCACAAAAGACCTACATGACCTGTCACGATGTCCGAAGCAGCCGCGTCCGCCCCGAAAGTCGCCGATGGCGCGTTCCTCCGCTCCCGCCTCGGGAGCTTTCTCGCCGTATTTCCGCTCGGCGTGTGGACGCTCGGCCACCTGTGGAACAACCTCGCCGCCTTCAAGGGTGAGCACGCCTGGCAGACGGCGGTCACGGAGTATCCGCACCCGCTCGCGCAGCTCGTGACCATGATCGTGGTGCTGTTGCCCCTCGTGCTCCACACGATCTGGGGCATCTCGCGCATGACGCAGGCGCGCCCGAACATCCACAAGTACACGTTCTTCGGCAACCTGAAGTACATCGTGCAGCGGCTCTCCGCGATCGGGCTCATGCTCTTTCTCGGCGCGCACATCTGGCTCGCCATGCTGCACCCGCGCTTCGTGGAAGGGCACCCCGAGCCCTTCCACCACATCGCCGAGCAGATGCGAAACCACACGCCCACGCTGATGGTTTACATCCTCGGCACTCTGGGCGTCGCGTACCACCTCGCGAATGGGCTCCACACGTTCGCCATGGGCTGGGGCCTGGTGGTTAGCCGCCGCGCGCTCAAGAAGTTCGATATCGGCGTTATCGCGCTCTTCCTGGTCTTCCTCGCGATGGGCTGGGGAGTGATCTACGCCCTCTGGTCCGCCGGCGCCTAGAAGGCTGGCGCTTTTCGCCAATACCTTCGCCTGGCCGTCGTCGGACGTCCTCACCGACAGGAGTCGGTTCCGGGCGATCCTCCTAGGCCAGGCTCGGTCTTGACGAAAATCGTCCAGCCTTCTCCTCGTTGGGAGGGGCGGGGCGCGGGGGCCGCTCGCGGACTCGCGGGTAAGCGCTCGGGGACTCGCGCTTGGGACTCGCGGGTTAAGCGCTCGGGGGTTAAGCGCTTGGGGACTCGCGGTTGGGACTCGTGGGTTGGG
>JAAFHT010000071.1 GCA_013297625.1 Actinomycetota bacterium
GGTCTGCAAACATCACCCCCGTCCGGAGCTAATTTCGACGCAGATGACATCTCCTGGGCTTCGCGCAAGGCGTACGGTCTCGGCGAGCTGGCGAAAAGACAGGGACTCGCTGAGTAACTGACCTTGAGTATCTGGCTGAGTCACGAAGCGTTGAGATCGTCAGTTTCGATGCGGGAGGACGTCAGGCATGGACTCTCCGGACTCGCCGAAATGTGGGCCCTCCTCACTAGGCGCTGAGCCATGCCCCGTGAAACGCGAGAAGCCCAAAGAGCCGAACTGAGCGAGGACATCTGGTGGGTGGCCAACGATGTCCGCGGCTGCGTCGACGGCCGGGACCCCACAAGCTATTTTTTCTGAATGCTCTTTTACCGCTTGATCTCCGAGAGCCTCACGGCATACCTCAACCGTCAAGAGCGCGCTCTGAGCAAGCCGTCACTCTTCGGCGCCGCTTGAAAGGAGTAAACCTATGCGCAGGTCTCATGACGTAAGGCTGGCCATGAGAGGCGTGCCGCGGCTTTATGTGGTTCGCTCGCGGTCGCAGGTCGCCCACAGTCTCTGGCTGTTTGGAGAGGATGACTTGGCAGACAAGGCTCTGGCGATGTCCGAGGACGACCTCTTTGCGATCTGCCGAATCGCGGCCGTCTACCGCAACCCCAACTACCCAGTTCCCGCTGCAGGCCCGAATGTGTCAATCGACCATGTCGACGCGTTTGCCGCAGTCGCGTTCTTTGAGGGGCGGTTGCGCCCGCTACGCCAGTATCGGCGCAAACCCAAAAAGGACCTACCCGAACGATTCGCGCCGCAGTATCCGACCCGTGGTGATGGAGAACCACATACGTACTACGGCTCGAAACGTCATTGGTGGAGCCGTCGCCGCCGAAACGGCTAGCCCAACGCCGCGAACATTCAGTGACTGATTTGCTGCTGAATCCATAGGCGGAGAGTCGGGTCGATTGCGCACACATACGTCCCCCGAATCCCGCGAGTCATCAGCACCGCATACACGTTGCACACGTACCGCAGCAGATCCTCATCGCTGTACGTCTTGCCGAGGGTCGGGTTGTTCTCCTTGCCCTTCTTGTCGAAGTATCTATCGCGGTCGACGATCAGGCGCTGAGCATCCGCGTCCCATTGCAGGTCGTTGCCGATGATGACGCCGGCGTAGTTGAGGTCGTAGCCCTGCACGGTGTGGATCGAGCCGACTTCGTTGATCGCGTTGGGGGAGTTGATCCAGTCTTTGTCGGTGGAGTTCCAGCGCAGCCGGCGGCCGTCGAGTTCGATGTCGTGAGCGGTCGGGTCGGTGCGGCTCTTCCACTCCCACGCGTAGCCGGCGACGAGACGCGCGAGCCCGTGTTCTTTGTTGCGCTGGCGGATGGCGTCGTGCATCTCGCCGAGGTCGTCGAAGAACCGCAGGTCGTAGTCGTTGAAGGTGCGGGGTGCGGGAGGCGGAGCATCCACGTCGGGCGGCCCGGGGCGCAGGATGCTGCGCACCCACGCGATGTAGTCGTCGCCCGCCCTGACGCGCAGTTGCGAGACGAGCGGATAGTGCCGCCCGTCCGCTTTGGCCTGGTCGACAAGCGGGCGCAGCAACTCGGGCGGTAGGTCGGCGGGGCGCACGCTCTGCTCGGGGTCGAGCATGAGCAGCTGGTGGCGGCTGCGCGCGCGAATCCAGTCGAGTTGGGTCTTGCTGGTGTCGTCGGCGCCGAAGAGTTTGGTGGTGATGTCGATGAACTTGCGGTTCTGCACGCCCGAGGGCTGGTTGGCACGCTGATTGAGCCGGTGGGCCTCGTCGACGATGAGCAGATCCCACGGCTCGTCGCTCGCGCCCACGTCGAAGGGCGTGAGCACCTGGTCGGGGTGCAGCCCGGGAGTGCGCGTAAAGACCTTCTTGATGCTGTTGCGCAGCGACTGTTGCGGAACGACGAGACCGACACGGAAGTCGAGGTCTTGCAGGGCGTCCCGATGCCCTTCGGTAAAGAAGTCAGAGAAGATCGAGTCGGCGTCGACCTCGTCGTCGGGGCGTGAGGCCTTGATGTCGGCGAGCAGCTTCATGAGGTAGATCGCGACGACCGTTTTGCCCGTGCCGGGCTCGCCCTGCACCACGAGCAGGTCGCCCGTGCCGTCGTCGATGCTCGCGAAGATGCCCTCGAGAATGCTCTCGACGGCCACCGCCTGGTCGGTCGTGAGCGCCTTGTAAGGGGAGAGCTTGAAGAGATCGCTGTTTTCGATCTCGGGGATGCTGCGGCTGAAGACCCCGTCAGCGCGCAGCCGCTCGAACACCTCCCGGAACGACTCGCGATACACGTCACGGTCGTAGTAGGCCGAGTCGGTGATGCCATCGTTGCGGTTGAGTACCCGGTAGGTGCCGTCTCCCGCGAGTAGGCGGATGAGGTGCGACTCGAGGTCGAGGCAGACCGACTTGTTGTAGGTGTCATCGAGCACGATGCGAATGGCCGAGAGCGACTGCTTCTTCTCGGTGTTGTCGAGGTGCTGCAGCATGCGCCCTTCGGCGTTGAGCGTCTCGCCGACGTAGACCGAACCCAGGCCCGCAGTGCGACCCGGGCCGGAGTCGAGCACGTAGACGATCGGCCAATTCTTCAGGCGCGGGTCAGTCGTGGCCGCCAGCTTGACGGCGCCCTTCTCAAACGGGATGCGCCGAATCTCAGAGCTGGTCATCTCAGAGCTGGTCATACTTCTCGCTGCGTCCGCGGGCTTTGTCGGCCGGGTACTTGGCGCGCGTCTGTTCCAGCTTGTCGAGCACGAGCTGTTGCGGGTCGGCGCCAATGCTGTCGGCCAGCAAGATGCAATAAGTGAGTACGTCGGCGAGCTCGTCGCGCAAGCGCTGCTCGTCGGCGTCGGCGTTCCACTGGAAAAGCTCGAGCAATTCTGCAGCCTCGATCGAGATGCTCTTGGCGAGGTTTTCGGGGGAGTGGAACTGCGACCAGTCGCGCTCAGCCACGAACGCGCGGAGGGCGTCTCGGGCTGCGTCGGTCATGGGATTCAGCGTAGTCGGGGGAGGTGACGGTGGCTCGTGTCACCCGGACGGGGTATTCGGAGGTGTTCTCACTTATGTTGGGATGGGTGTGTGACTGACAATGACTTCAACGCCGCCGGAACCTCTGCCCGCCGTGAACACGAGCGCCGCACCGCAAAGGACGACCAGCGGCGGAAGGACGAGTGGGGCCCTTTCGCCGGAGTCGTCAAGGCGTTGACGCCCGAGAAGCAGAGCACGAAGGCCTGGAGCAGTGGGGCTGCCGGCGAGGCGGCCGTGGGGGCTCGGCTTGACGGGTTGGCGTCGGAGAGCATCCGGGTCATGCATGATCGGCGCATTCCGGGGTCGAGGGCCAACATTGACCACTTTGTGGTGACGCCGGGCGGGGTGTGGGTGATCGACACGAAGCGGTATGTCGGGCCGGCGCCGCAGAAGCAGGTCGAGGGCGGCATCATTCGGCCGCGGGTTGAGCTGCTGACCGTCAAGGGTCGCGACAAGACTGCGCTCGTCGACGGGGTGCTCAAGCAGGTCGGGCATGTGCGGGATGCCGTGGGGGAGGTTCCGGTGTTCGGCGTGCTGTGCTTCGTCGACGCCGAATGGGGGTTGCTGGCCGATGCGTTCACGGTCAAGGGGGTGCACGTGGTGTGGCCGAAGAAGTTGGCGAAGATGATCGTCAAGACGGCTGACGCGGGGATTGACGTGGCGGGTGTGGCAGACGTGGTCGCGCGGCGGTTCGTGCGGGCGTGACGATGAGGCCAGCATCCATCGCCGGCGGCCACTAGAGTCGCCGCATGGCCGCTGACCCCACCGATCACTGGACGGCCGTCGGCGTCGTCTTCGACGGCGACGCGATCGAGATTGACGGGGCGAACCCGTGGAAGCACTCGTGGCAGTCGACCGACGAGATGGCCCAGGTGCGGCATCCGGCGTACCCCACCCAGGTGCACGAGGTGCCGGTGTATGTCATGCAGGTGGATGGCCGCAGCATCCTGTTCGCGGCGGGGGAGTTGTCGAACACGGTGTGGGGCTTCTATCGGCCGTGGCCCGCGCGGTCAGAGCCCCGCTCAGCGTGAGCTGTTCGCCGTGCGACCCCGCACGATGCCGATGAACTCTTCGACGAGCGGATGCGCGCCCGCCGTTGGCCACACGAGCGAGATGCTCGACTCGACGCCGTCGGTCAGCGGACGCGCCACGACGTCTTTGCGCGAGTGGGCTCGGGCCACCGACTGGGGCATGACGGCGACTCCGACGTTGGCGGCGACGAGCTCGACGGTGTCGGCGCCGCTGCCGGCGAGCAGGTCAACCTCGAGCATCACGAGGTCGTCGAGTTCGCCCAGCTCGACGAGGCTCACGCTGTCGAGCCCGGCGACGAGCGATCCTTTCGGCGCGAGCACGACAGGCGCTTCGCGGTAGAGCGGGATGGCGTGCCAAGTCTCGTCAGCACTGACGTCACGCAGCAGCGCCATGTGGGCGGTGCCCTCGGTGAGCGCCGCGAGCGCAGCATCCTGAATCATCGGAAGCAGGTCAAGGCGGCCGCGGGTGCGACGGTCACGCCAGACGCGCTCCCACTTGCCCGGCGTCACGCCCGGCACGAAGGCCACGCGCAGCGGTTCGGGGTACGGAGTGGCCATGGGCTCAGGCTATCGGCGCGCAGGCCGGCGCCGGTCGACCGCGTACGCTCGACACCATGACCGAAGCCCCGCGTGAAGACCGCCGCCAGCAGCCCAAGCCGAAGAAAGAGCAGCTGCTGAGCCCCGCGACGGCGGCGAAGAAGCTCAACCTCTACTTGCCGGCGACGCCCGAGGAGTTTCGCGCGACGCCGATCTCGCGCACAGCGCTGCAGGCCCTCAGCGACAGCCCGCCCGAGTGGCTCGCGACGCTGCGCCGCGAAGGCCCGCACCCGCGCGATGAGGTCTCGCGCCGCCTGGGCGTGTCGAACTCGGCGCTCGCGCGCGCCGGAGTGAGCGACCACATGACCACGGCCGAGATTCGCGCGCTGCTTGACGATCGGCCCGAGTGGCTCGTGGCCGAGCGCGAGAAGCACGCGCCGGGCACCGGCATTGTTCCGGGCACGGCGATCGGCGAGCGGCCGGCGCGGGTTGATCCGGTCGCGGCGGAAGACGACGACGAATACGACGGCGGGACCGTCTAAAGCGCGAGCCGCTCGACCCGCTGCCCCGTGACCTCGGCGATGAGGTCGAAGTCTTTATCGACCGCGAGCACGGTGCAGCCGGTGAGTTCGGCCGTGGCAGCGATGAGCAGATCGGGGATCGAGGGGGCGCGGTGTTTACCACGATCGCCGAGCAGTTGCTGCACCTCGAGAGCGCGGCGCTCAATGCCAGGGGTCAGGTGTTCGACGGGCATGAGCGAAAGTGGGGGAGACGCGAACTCGAGCCGTGACTGTTCGGCTGAGCGCATGGAGTAACCGATCTCGAGATGCGTAAGTCCTGAGATGCGCACGAGCCCGCGCGCAATGCGCGTCAGCCACTCGTCGACCTCGGGGCTATCGGCGAGGCGCGTGTAGGCCGACTTGTCGATGATCCACGGGGTTACCGCCACGCGGCGCTCATGACGTCGGGGTCGTCGAGGTCGCGAACGGCATCGGATGCGCGGCGCAGATCATCGACAGAGATCTCGGCGGGCGACTCGCGCGGCACCCCGGCAAGCACATCGAGCTGGCGTCGCAAGTATTCGTTGCGGGAAAGCCCGAGCGTCGAGGCTTGCTCTTCGATGCGGGCGACGGACTCATCGCTCAGCCCGCGAATGAGAATGTCGGTCACGCGGGCCCCCTCGACGATCAGTTATCGTGATGATATCGCGATATCGCGGCGCGCGTCACTGCTTCCGCGGCCGCGCCCACACGAAGAGCAACCCCGGCAGCACTGCGGCCAAGCCCACAAGCCCGAACAGGACGCTCGCGGCCAGACTCGCGCTCGCGGTTGCTCCGGCGAGCGGGAGCAGCGCGGCCGCGGCACCTTCGCGCAGGCCCCAGCCGCTGATCGTGATGGGCACGAGCATCGTGAGCAGAATGAGCGGCACGAGCGTCACGACCGCGGCGAACGAGAGGCTCACGCCGACAGCAGCCGCCGACGCCCAGAACGCCACGAGGATGCACACCGTCGTTCCCGCGCTGAGGGCCACTTGAGCAGCCACCACGCGGCGGCCCGCGAGAGCAATCGCCGCGGTGCGCGAGAGCTCGGCCATGCGCGGGCCGACGCGGCCGGGCAGCCAGCGGGCAGCGAGCAACACGCCGACCACGGCGAGCGATGCGAGGGTGATGGTGGCGGCGAGGCCGAGCATCCACCCGGGCCATTCGAGACCGCCGGGGGCGAGAGTCGTCACGGTCACGGCGATGGCCATGGTCGCGAGCAAGGCGACTTGGCCGGCGAAGCGCTCAACGACGACGGCTTGCGCGGCGACCGTAAGCCCCGCCTGCTCACGGCTGCGCACGGCGCGGCCCGCGTCGCCCACGACGCCGCCGGGCACGGTCGAGTTCACGAGCTGGGCCAAGTAGTACTCGCGCAGGGCGTGCCCGCGGCCGAGCGCCAGCCCGAGCGCGCCCGCGGTGAGGCGCCAGCGCTCCGCGGCGAGCACGGTGTGCAGTGTCAGGGCTGCGAGGGCGACGAGGAGCCACCAGGGGTTGACGCCCAGCAGTACCGCGAGCGCGTCGCGACCATCGGCGACCTGCCACAGGAGCACGAGCAGGCCGATCGTCACGAGCGCCTGCGCCGTGACGACGAGCGCCCGGGGCCTCACGCCTTGCGCCGCCACAGCCACACGATGTCGCGGCCGAACGACCAGCCGAGAGCGCCGAGCACGCCGAGCGTCAGGGCGATCGCGAGCTCGTGCGGCAGGCCCGGAAGCTGCAGCACGATGAGCGTGATCATCTGGATCACCGCGACAACCTTGCCGCTGTAGCGCGGCGGCAGCGGGTCATAGAGCCACGGCCAGATCGCGCCCGCGACCCAGAACAGGTAGCGGGGCAGGCCGAGCAGCAGCACGATCCACGGAGCGCCGCCCACCACCGCCGCGAGCGCGGCGAGCACGAGAGCGAAGACCGAGTCGACCTCCATGTCGAAGCTGCCGCCGACGGGCGACGAGAGCCCCTGCCGCCGCGCGAGCCAGCCGTCGACGCCGTCGAGGCTCAGCGAAACGCTCGCGATGACGATGATGGCGACCGGAGCGGGAGAGACCCCCACGAGCGGAATCACGAGCGACGACACGAGCGCCAACCGCAACAGCGTTACGGCATTGGCGTAGCCCAGGCGCGCGTGCGGGTGTCGCCGGTGCAGTCGCAGTGCGGCGACGGATGCTCCCACGCTGTAGACCGCAACCCCCACCACGATCGCCGCAACCCCGGCGCTCGCGAACGCCCAGCCCCCGAGCCCGGCGACCACCCCGGCCCCCACCACCGCCAGCACGGCGAAGCGCCGCACGGGCGGGTCAGTGGGGCGCATCGGAAAGTAGCGCCCGACGCGGGGGGAGATGGCGGTCGTGCCTAGCCCGCGGCAACCTCGTTGCGCTTCGGCAGCACCCATCCCGCGCGCGGGAAGTGGCAGGTGTAGCCGTTGGGGTACTTCACGAGGTAATCCTGGTGCTCTTCTTCGGCGTGCCAGAACGGTGCCTCTGGTTCGATCGTGGTGACCGCAGCGCCGGGCCACAGGCCCGAAGCGTCAACGTCAGCGATCGTCTCGCGTGCGACGGCCTCTTGCTCGGGGCTCAGCGGAAAGATCGCCGAACGGTAGCTCGAGCCGATGTCGTTGCCCTGGCGATTGAGGGTTGAGGGGTCGTGAATCTGGAAGAAGAACGCGAGCACATCGCGGTAGCTCGTGACCGTGGGGTCGAACACGATCTCGACGGCCTCGGCGTGACCCGGGTGGTTGCGGTAGGTCGCGTGCGCGTTCGAGCCGCCCGTGTAGCCGACGCGCGTGCTGATGATGCCCGGCTGGCGGCGAATGAGGTCTTGCATGCCCCAGAAGCAGCCGCCCGCGAGCACGGCGGTCTCGGTGCCGGGAGTGCGCGTGATGGCGCCGGTGTCAGCAGAAGTGGTCATGATGCGTCCTTCGTGAAGAGAGCGGTGTATTCGCCGTAGCCTTCGGCTTCGAGCTGGTCAACAGGGATGAATCGCAGCGCGGCCGAGTTCATGCAGTATCGCAGTCCACCGCGATCACGGGGGCCGTCATCGAAAACGTGGCCCAAGTGACTGTCGGCTCCGGATGACCGCACTTCGGTGCGCGTCATGAACAACATGCGGTCGGTTTTGGTCGTGACGGCCGCGGGGTCGATGGGTTTCGTGAAGCTGGGCCATCCCGTGCCGCTGTCGTATTTGTCGAGCGACGAAAACAGCGGCTGACCCGAGACGACGTCGACGTAGAGGCCGGCGGCCTTGTTGTCGAAGTACTCGTTGCGAAACGCCGGCTCGGTGCCGTCGTTTTGGGTGACACTGCGTTGCATCGGCGTGAGGCGCGCAATGGCCTCGGGGGTGGCGCGGTACTCGGTGGTCATGGCTTCTCCTCAAGCGACGGCGCTGGATGCGACGTCATCTAGTGGAACAGCCGCGCGTGCGAATCGGTTCCCGTGAGGCTGAAAGCCGGCTGGGAGTTCGGCTCAGACGGCGGGCGTCGGCTGCGTCTCGGTACTCGGCTCGCTCGCGGCTGGCGCCTTCTTGTCAGGCAGCGTGACGAGCCAGCAGCCGATGAGAATGAGGGCGAAGCCGAGGCCCGTGTAGACGGTCACGGCCTCGCCCAGCACGAGGGCGCCCGCGACGACCGCGACCGCGGGGTTGACGTAGGTGATCGCCGTCATGCGCACGGGGCCGATCTCGGCGACGAGCGCGAACATGAGCAAGAACGCCACGGCGCTGCACACGATCGCGAGCACGAACACCGAGGTGATGACGGGCGCCGACGGAACCTCGGTGGGCCAGCCCCCGGTAATCGCGACAATCGGAAGGTAGATGAGACCCGAGATCGTGAGCGCGAGGGCCATGATGCCGAGGCCCGGAAGGTCGTGCATCCACTTCGACAAAATCGCGGGGCCGATGGCGTAGCCCACGACCGCGACGCCAATGAGCGCGACGGCTCCGAGGTCGCCGCCGCCGAGGTCGAGGCCGACAACCGCGGCAACACCCGCTGTGCCCGTCACGAGACCCAGCACGGTCAGCGCCGTCACGCGGTGGCGACGGCCCATGACGAATGCGACGCCGATGGCTACGAGCGGGATGCTCGCGAGCAGCAACCCGGTCGTCGAGCTCGGCAGCGTCTTCTCGGCGGCGTTGAGCGCATACCAGGGCAACACGATCTCGAAGATCGAGAACGCGAGCAGGGGCTTCCAGCGGCGCAGCACCGGGGCGAGGGCTCGCTGCCGCGCGGCAATCGGAAGCAACAGCGCCGCTGCGATCAGACAGCGGGCGAGCACGAGAAACTCGGGAGTGAGCTCTTCGACCGCGATCTTGATGAACAGATACGGGATGCCCCAGATAAGCCCGAGCGCGACGAACAGGTAGAGGCCGCGACGAGTCATTACTCCATCATTGCGCAGGCTCGGCGTGCTCAGCGTTGCGCACACGAGCACGGGCGTAGCCTGGCGCCGTGCCGCACCCGAACTCTCGCCAGGCGAAGGCTGCTCGGCGTCGTCGCCGTCGCGTGGCGGCGGCCGACAACGATCTGACGCCCGACCAGTGGGCCACGGTGCAGGGGCTGTGGGGCGGATGCGCCTACTGCGGCGCGACCGACCGCCCACTGCAGCGCGACTGCGTTCAGCCGATCGCGCGCGGCGGGCGGTACACGCTCGACAACGTCGTGCCGGCGTGCGGCTCGTGCAACGCGAGCAAGAGCAACGACGAAGTCACGAGCTGGATGCGCCGCACTCGCCGCGATGAGCGCCAGTTTCTCGAGCGCCTCGTCGCGGTGCGCGCGGCGCTCGATGAGTTAGCGTGATCGCGTGCGCCGTTTTCTGCCTCCGTTTTTGATCATTCTCGCGCTCGTCGCGATGTTCGCCTCCGTGGCTTTTGTCGTGCAAGCGACTGACAGCTGGTCTCCCGCGGGTGGCCGGGCCGAGGGTTCAAGTTCGGCGGTGGGTGCTGACATCGAGTTCGACGAAGACTTTGGCGAGGTCGCCATCTACGACGTGCTCGACGATGGTTCACTCGAGCCCGCGCCCGACGGGGTGACGGCCGAGGTCTGGGGTCTCTGGATTCGCCTCGTCGGGCCTGAGGCCACCGCGGCTTCGATCAGCCAGTTTCGGGTCGGCGACTCCGACTCGAGCGACACGCTCGCTTACGTCTATCAAGAGACCAACCCGCAGTTCTTCGCCCTCGCGGTGAACCTCGCGACGGCCGACGACGAGCAGCTGCTCGTCGCCACGCTCGTACACGAATATGCGCACGTGTTTTCCTTTGGCCCGACCGAGTTTGATCGCAAGGCCTCATCGTGCGAGACCTTCGAGACGATCGAGGGTTGCGCCTTCGCCGACTCGTACCTCTACGCCTTCTACGACGCGTTCTGGGCCGGCTACACCGATCGGCCCGACCTCGAGAACGTCGACCCCGACATCGCGTGGGAGTTCTACCTGGCGCACGAAGAAGACTTCGTGAGCGACTACGCGGCCACCAACCTGGGCGAAGACTTCGCCGAGAGCTTCATGACCTTCGTCATCGAAGACGACTGGTCGCCCGAGACGCCCACGGGCGCGAAGCTCGATTTCTTCATGCAATTCCCCGAGCTCGTTGACCTGCGCGAGCAGATGCGTCGGGGCGCTGCTGACGAACTGGGGTTGACGTAACACTATAAAGTGTTATAACGTTTGGTGAAGCGGCCGACTGGTCGCCCCCGAACGCGGCATCCCCTGCCGCTCTGACAGCGTGGCCCCCGCCGCGTTCCCGAGGAGTCACCATGCAGGTGCAGGTCACCACTGAACAGGGCTTCGTTGCCGCGGTCATTTCTGGCCGTTTCGATGCCCACGGTACCGAGCGCTTCGACCGCGAGGTCGTCGCCATCATCGACGCCGAGCACGCTCACGTCATCATCGACCTCGCCGAGGTGGAGTTCATGGACTCGAGCGCCCTGGCGGGCCTCGTTCGCGCGCTCAAGGCCACCGTCGCC
>JAAFHT010000044.1 GCA_013297625.1 Actinomycetota bacterium
GAAGCCCACGGCGTCTTCGCGGATGGCGCTCATCATCGACTGGAAGAGCGCAAAGCCCTCGCGCTGGTACTCGACGAGCGGGTCGCGCTGCGCCATTGCGCGCAGGCCGATGCCGTCTTTCAAGTAGTCCATCTCGTAGAGGTGGTCGCGCCAGCGGCGGTCGACCACACTGAGCACGACGCGGCGCTCAAGCTCGCGCGTAGCCGTGCGGCCCAGGCTCTCTTCGCGGCGCTCGTAGGCGAGCTTGGCGTCGCTCACAATCTCGCGCACGAGGAAGGCCGAGGTGAGCTTGGTGCCGCCCTCGCTGATGACCTCGTCAATCGTGAGGCTGATGGGGTAGAGCGTCTTGAGCTCGGTCCAGAGCTGCTCGAAATCCCACTCGTCGCTGTGGCCCACCGAGGTGTGCGTGTCGACGATTTCGGTGACGACCTGCTCGATGAACTTCTGCACGCGGTCTTTGAGGTCATCGCCCTCAAGAATGTGGCGGCGGTCGGTGTAGATCGCCTCGCGCTGGCGGTTGAGCACGTCGTCGTACTTGAGCACGTTCTTGCGAATCTCGGCGTTGCGCGCCTCGACTTGCGACTGTGCCGAACGGATCGCGCGGCTCACGACCTTCGACTCGATCGCGAGGTCATCGGGCATGCTCGCGCGGCTCATGAGAGCCTCAGCGGCACCCGAGTTGAACAAGCGCATGAGGTCGTCTTGCAGCGAGAGGTAGAAGCGGCTTTCACCCGGGTCGCCCTGACGGCCCGAGCGACCGCGCAACTGGTTGTCGATGCGGCGCGACTCGTGGCGCTCGGTACCGAGCACGTAGAGCCCGCCCACGGCGATGACCTTGTCGGCCTCGACGCCGACCTGCTCTTTGACGTTGGCAAACACGGAATCCCACTCGGCCTCGTACTCGTCAGGAGTATCGACGGGCGAGAGGCCCTTGGCGTTCATCGCCGTGACGGCCAAGAACTCGGCGTTGCCGCCGAGCATGATGTCGGTACCGCGGCCGGCCATGTTGGTCGCGACCGTGACGGCGCCGAGGCGACCCGCCTGGGCGATGATGGATGCTTCGCGCGCGTGGTTCTTGGCGTTGAGCACCTCGTGCTTGACCCCGCGCTTGGCGAGCAAGCGCGAGAGCAACTCGCTCTTCTCAACGCTCGTCGTGCCCACGAGCACGGGCTGGCCCTTGGCGTGACGCTGCACGATGTCGTCGGCGACCTGCTCAAACTTGACCTGCTCGTTCTTGTAGACGAGGTCAGGGTTGTCGATGCGCTGCATAGGCAGGTTGGTCGGAATCGGAACGACGCCGAGCTTGTACGTGCTCATGAACTCGGCGGCCTCGGTTTCGGCCGTACCCGTCATGCCCGAGAGCTTGGTGTAGAGACGGAAGTAGTTCTGCAGCGTCACGGTGGCGAGAGTTTGGTTCTCGGCCTTGACCGTCACGCCCTCTTTCGCCTCGATGGCCTGGTGAATGCCCTCGTTGTAGCGGCGACCCACCAAGATACGGCCGGTGTGCTCGTCAACGATGAGCACTTCGCCGTTCATGACGACATAGTCTTTGTCGCGCTTGAACAGGGCCACAGCCTTGATCGAGTTGTTCAAGAACGAGATGAGCGGCGTGTTGGCCGACTCATAGAGGTTGTCGATGCCGAGGTGGTCTTCGACCTTCTCGATGCCCGGCTCGAGCACACCGACAGTGCGCTTCTTCTCGTCGACCTCGTAGTCGACGCCGGCTTCGAGGCGGCTCGCGATGCGCGCGAACTCGGTGAACCAGCGGTTGGCCTCGCCCGACGAGGGGCCCGAGATGATGAGCGGCGTGCGCGCTTCGTCGATGAGGATCGAGTCGACCTCGTCGACGATCGCAAAGAAGTGGCCGCGCTGCACCATGTCGGCGGTCTGCCACGCCATGTTGTCGCGCAAGTAGTCGAAGCCGAACTCGTTGTTCGTGCCGTAGGTGATGTCGGCGGCGTACTGGGCGCGACGCACCTCGGGGGTCTGCCCCGAGAGGATGCAGCCCGTGGTCATGCCGAGGGCCCGGAACACGCGGCCCATGAGCTCGCTCTGGTAGCTCGCGAGGTAGTCGTTGACGGTAATGACGTGCACGCCGCGCGAGGGGATGGCGTTGAGGTAGGCGGCCGTCGTGGCGACAAGGGTCTTGCCCTCGCCCGTCTTCATCTCGGCGATGTTGCCCAGGTGCAGTGCCGCGCCACCCATGAGCTGCACGTTGAAGTGACGCATGCCGAGCGTGCGCTTCGCGGCTTCGCGCACGGCGGCGAAGGCTTCGGGCAACAGGTCGTCGAGCGACTCGCCGTTGCCATAGCGTTCACGCAGCTCAGCGGTCTCGTTGCGCAGCTCGTCATCAGTGAGGTCACTGAAGTCGTCTTCGAGCTGGTTGATGGCTTCGGCATAGGCCTTCAGGCGCCGAAGAATTCGGCCTTCGCCAACCCGCAGAACACGCTCGAGAACATTCGCCACTTCGGTCACTCCACTCGTCGGGCCACACACGATGCGATGCGGCCGGGCCTGGGCACGCCTCAGACCGCCGCACAACACGGCCCGCCCATGCTAGCAAGTGCGGCATAGGCGAGCTCGTGTTGTGGGGTGAACGCTGGGTATCTACCGATCGAGCGTCAGCGCCCGCGTCGACCGTTCACGACGGCCGCGGGCTGTTCGGCCTCGAGGCCGATGACGCCGTAGTTCCAGCCCTGGCGCCGGTAGACCACGCTCGGCCGATCGGTGGCAGCATCGATGAACAAGAAGAAGTCGTGCCCGACGAGCTCGAGCTGGTCGACGGCGTCGTCGACGGTCATCGCCACCGCCGGAAACACCTTCTGCCGCACGACGATGGGCGAGTAAACCTCTTCTGCCTCGTCAGCAGCTGCGGGCTGCTCCACCGGGATCGCGCCCGTGGCCACCTTCTTGATGATGTCGGGGTCGGCGGGCGTGATGTCGATGACGCTAAAGCCATCGGCCGAGGCCTCGTGCAGCGAGACGGGGCGGTGGTTGCCGCGGTGCACCTTGCGCTTGTCTTTCGCGCGACGCAGGCGCTCGAGCAGCTTGTCGATCGCGAGGTCGAAGGCGACGTACTTATCGCTCCCGGGCGATTCGGCCCGCACCACGGGGCCCGCGCCAATCAACGTCATCTCGACCCGATCATCCGGGGCTCGACCGCCGCTCTTCTCGTGATGACGAGAGACCTTGATCTCAAGCACCTGGGCACGATCGGCGAGGTGCTCGATCTTCTCGGCCTTCTCAGTCGCGTAGTCGCGGAACCGGTCGGTGATGCCGATGTTGCGTCCGGTGATGGTGATGTCCACGTCAACCTCCTGAGCCGAGAGCGTGTCGCCTGTCGGTCAGGCGATGGTCACGCCTCCTTTCCCTCACGGTAGTCCTCGACGGGCTCGTTGTCACCGTGACGTTCGTCATCATCAGCAAAGAATTTCCAGTGGATGCTCGACTCACCCCATCGGCGCACCGCCGCGGCCATCGCGGCGCACCCCGCCACCTCGGCGCCGGCTGCCCGCAGGGCGCGCGTCGCCGCGCGCAGCGTGGCCCCGCTCGTCACGACGTCGTCGACGAGCAGCACGCGGCGGCCGGAGACGCGGGAGCTCGCGCGCCACCGCGCGGCGACGGTGGCGAGTCGCTGCTCGAGCCGCAAAGCTTTTTGCTCGGGGCCAGCCGACACCGGCCGCAGGGCGGGGGTGACCGCGAGCCCCGCTCGGCGGGCCATGAGTGCCACGGGGCCGAAGCCGCGCCGCGCGGCCGCCGCGCGTGAGCCGGGCACGGCAACCAGCAGCTCGGCCCCCGAGCCGTGCCACGCCGCCGTGACGGCCGCGAGCACCACCGGGGCGAGCGGCCGCGCCAGTTCGGTGCGCCCCTCGTGCTTGAGCGCGAGCAACGCCCGACGCGCGACGCCCGCGTAGGGCAGCGCCGCAACGAGCGGCACCGTCGAGCCGTCGACCTCGAGGGTCGCGCGCATGAGCCGCGGTTGCAGGCCGGTGACACACGACGGGCAGAGCGCGCGGTCGTGCGCGCCGCATCCGGCACAGTCGACGGGCGCGACGAGCGCCCAGGCCTCGGCGAGCGCCGTCGACACGAGAGACGTCAGGGTCATGCCATCACAGTGGAGTGCACCGGCGCCGCCCGCCGACCCGCCCGGCCAAACGGGGGAAAACCGCTACTGCTGCGTGCCCAAGAACGAGGCGCGCAAGCCGGTGTTTTGCCAGCCTGATCCACGAGGCTCAAACACGACACCGGTCGCGCCGAGCACGCGAATGCCGTCAACGCCCGCGTTGCCGCCCACAATCTGAATGGCCTCGGGCGGAAGCCCGAGCGGGCGGCTGCGCCCGCCGAGCTCGTGCAATTCGACGAGCGACTGCTCATCAGTGCGGGTGATCGAGGCGACGCGCACTTCGTCGACCCACGCGGCATCGACGGCGGAGTCTCCATTAAGCGGCAGGTCGCGCAGTTCACCGAGCCGCACCGGCACTCCTGACGCCTCGTCGCGAATGATCGCCGCATAGACGAGCCGCGGGCCGCCAGAACCGTCGAGCATAAGCAAGACGCGAGCACCCTCGCGCGAAACCTTGAGGCTCACCACGCGCGTGTCGCTCGGCAGCGCCGACTCGACCTCGTGCACGGTGCCGTCGAGCTCGGTCGCCCGAATCGCGCCGGCCGCTCCTGTGCCCGTTGCCGGCACCGACCAGACGAACTGATAGCTGTCAATGCTCGGGGCGATGAGACCCGCGCGGTCGTCGAGCAACACGGGCGGGGCATCCCCCGTGGGCACAGCCCAGACGCCGCCCCCCGCAAGGGCTGCCGCCAACGTGGTGCTGCGCGCGAGCGCGACCGCTGATGCTCCGAGCTCGATCACCCGCGGGCTCAACTGCCCGAGCGGCTGAATGTCGCCACCCGTTGCGAATCCGAAGCCGTCATCAGCTCGCAGCAAGAGCCGCGGATCAACTTGGGGCACCACCTCGGGCGGGCCCGACGTCCAGTCAGGAATACTCACGGCGTTCTGATCGACAGTGATCTGAACGCCCACAACACCGCTGACGGCCCGCAAGCTCGCGGCAAGCTGCAACCGCACTCGTTGACGCTCGAGATCAGTGAGCGAGAGCACTTCGCTCGTCAGGTCGATTTGCGCGATTCCGGCATCAACGGTGACCGGCGCGAGGGCGAGCTTCGTGCCCTCAGGTATGGCCGAGACCGTCGCGCCCTGCGCGAGCCAACTTGTCGGCTGGTCGAGCATCGCATTCACGATTCGGGTGGCGACTTCTGACCGCGAGGGAAACCATCGCAAGTCAGGTACGAGATTGCGAAAAGCAGAATCCCAGTAGAAGAGCGTGTGCTGGCTGAACGCGCTCGGAAACGCCTGTTGAGAGATGAGGATGCCGTTGCCGAGCTCAGAGATACGCCACTCTCCACCCTCTTGCACAAAGCGGAATGCCGGCAGCGTCTGCGTCGCGGTATCGCCGGCGACCAAATAACGGCCGACGGCATCGACCGAGGCGACGATCGGAACGCTGTAGGTCAGGGTCGTCTCATCGATCTGTTCGACGGTGCCCTCGCGCGCCCGCACGAGCGTGCTCTCGTACGGGTTCCAGACGTCGGCCACCTCGTCGGCCAGAAACGACCGTGCGGTGCGGTAGTTGTTCTGCGCCGCCGTTGTCGCGGCCAAGAAGCCGCGCAAGATTTCTTCGGGCGTCGCGCCCGGGCTGGGGCCGGAGGGCAAGGAGTCAAACTCGACCGCTTCGCCCGTGTCGAGGTCTCCGCCCCGTTCGACGCCCCCCGAGAAGGGCACCGACACGCACGCCGACAGCAACAACGCGGGCACGACGGCGAGCGCCGCCCAGCGCCGACCCAAGCGCTCGTGGGCCTTAGGCACGGTCATCACCTCCCGAAATCTCGAGAACGGGATCATCGGGGTCGACGGGGGGCAACTCAATGGGCGAGTTTTCGACCGAGGCCCCGCCTTCGCGGGGCAGAGTGAGGCGAAAACAGGTGCCCTCGCCGGGCAACGACCACACGTCGATGTTGCCGCCGTGAAGTTGGGCGTCTTCCGTCGCGATCGCGAGGCCGAGGCCCGTGCCACCCGTCGAGCGTTGGCGCGAGGGGTCGGCTCGCCAAAACCTGTCGAAGACGCGCTCGAGTTGCGCAGCATCCATGCCCACGCCGTAATCGCGCACCGCAATCGCGACGGCATCGCGGTTGCTGTCGACATAGACGACGATCGGCTGGCCTTCACCGTGGTCGACGGCGTTGCCCAGCAGGTTCTGCAGAATGCGACGGATGCGGCGCGACTCGACGTCGGCCTCGAAGTAGCCGCCGGGGGCCACGAGGCGCAGCTCGCTGCCCTTCTCAATCGCGAGCGGGCGAATGGCCTCGAGTGACTCTTCGACGAGGCGCACAAGGTTGGTCGGTTCGGTGTCGAGCTCAACCGCTCCCGCGTCGTACCGACTCATCTCGAGAAGGTCAGCAAGCATGACCTCGAAGCGGTCGACTTGAGCGTGCAAGAGCTCGGCCGTGCGTGCGGTCGTGGGGCTGAACTGGTCGCGTTGCTCATAGAGCACGTCTCCCGCGAGCCGAATCGTCGTGAGGGGTGTGCGCAACTCGTGACTCACGTCGCTCACGAACCGCTGCTGCACGCGTGAGAGTGCCGCGAGCTGGGTGATCTGGCGCTGCAGGCTGTCGGCCATGCGATTGAACGAGCGGCCGAGCGTCGCGATGACGTCTTCGCCCTTGACCGGAATACGTTCTTCGAGCTGACCATCGGCGAGTTTCTCGGCCGTTTCGGCCGCAACCCGCACGGGGTTGATGGCGAGGCGCGTCACGAGGTAGGTCACGAGGCCGATCGTCGCGACGAGCAAGAGCGAGCCGATGATGAGGGTTTGCTGCACGAAGTCGAGGGTCTGCTGCACGTCACGCACGTTGTAGATCAAATAGAGCTCGTACTGCCCCGCGGTCGGCACCTCGAAGACGCTCCCCACGACGAGGCCGGGGTCATCGCCCTCTTCGCCAGCGATGGCGACCGCTTGCGTAAAGAGCGCGCCGCTGCTCGTCGACACTTGCTCACGCAGGTCGTCACTGATCACGGTCTCGTCAGCACCACTCGTTCGGGTGCCCGTCATGGTGACCGCAGTCGTCTGACCGGGGGTACGGAGAATCACGAACTGCGTGCCACCGGGGTTCGAGGCGACACTTCTGATGGTGGTCTGCGCGGTCTGATTCACCGCCTCAACATCAATCGTGCCGTCGGGGGCGACCGAACTGTCAAACAGGCTCTGAGCACTGACCGTGGCTTGCCGCGCTTCGGCGATGGCCTGCGACTTGCGTGCCTCATAAAGATTGGTCGCGATGCTGAGAGACATGTACCCGCTAATGAGCGTCACAGCGATGGTCGAGAGGAACACCGTGATCGCCACCGTGCGCAACTGCAGCGAGCTGCGCCACAGATGGCGCGCTCGTTGCACCAGGCTGCGCCAGGTGTAGTGAGGCATGAGGCTCGAGGCGCCGCTCTCAGCGGGCAGCGCCGGCGCGGTAGCCCACCCCACGCACGGTCATGACGATGCTGGGGTTGTCGGCGTCAAGCTCGACCTTGGCGCGCAAGCGCTGCACGTGCACGTTGACGAGCCGCGTGTCGGCCTTGTAGTGGTAGCCCCACACTTGCTCAAGCAGCATCTCGCGCGTGAAGACTTGGTTGGGCTTCATGGCCAAGGCGAGCAGCAGGTCGAACTCGAGCGGAGTGAGCGAGATCGATTTTCCGTCGCGCGTCACGTCGTGGCCCGTCACGTCGATGATGAGGTCACCGATGGGCAAGCGCTCGACCTCGGATTGCGCACTCGGGCGCAGTCGGGTGCGGATGCGCGCCACGAGCTCTTTCGGATTAAAGGGCTTAACGACATAGTCATCGGCGCCACTCTCGAGCCCGCGCACAACGTCGGTCGAGTCGCTCTTGGCCGTGAGCATGATGATGGGCGTTCCGCTGGTCTCGCGAATGCGCGTGCAGACCTCGATGCCGTCGATGCCGGGGAGCATGAGATCGAGCAACACGAGGTCGGGCTTGACGCTCGCGAATGCCTCGATCGCGGCCGGGCCGTCGAACGAGAAGTGGGGCTCAAACCCTTCGCCCCGAAGAACGATGCCGATCATCTCGGCGATTGCGGCGTCATCATCGACGACCAGGATGCGCGCAGTCATGGGGCAGCCTCCGCTTCTTGTTACCTCCAGCCTAGACGAGTGTGACACCATACGTTTCGAGCCGACCTCAGGCACTGACGAAAGGTGAGCACGTGAGCGATTCGACCTCTTGGGCTTCGCCGGGCGGCCCGACTCCCGACGCTCCTCGCGTCGACCCCGCCGCGAGCCCGTACGCCCCGGCCACCCAGTCCGTTGCGCCCGCGGGAACCCCGTCGGCGCCATACGGCGTCGTGCCCCCCGCGCCGGGCTGGACTCCCCCGCCGAAGCCCGGACTCATTCCCCTGCGGCCCATCGAATTCGGCACCGTCATCGGTGCAAGCTTTCAGGTCTTGCGGCGCAACCCGCGCCCCACCTTTGGCGCTGCCCTGCTGCTCAATGCGCTCGTCGTGTTCATTTCGAGCGGTATCACCACGATCATCCTGTTTTCGGGCATCGACCGCGCGTCGCGCGCCAGTCTCGCCGACTCCCCCACCATCGTCTTCGGAGCGTTTGCCCTTGCGTTCGTCGCAAGCATTCTCGCAATCGGCATCTCGGTCGTGGCTCAAGCCATGCTGCAAGGCATCATCTCGGTCGAGGTGTCGCGCGCGACGCTCGGCGAAAAGCTCACGCTGCGGCAGCTCGTGGCGCTCGGCCGCGGCCGGTGGTGGGCGCTCATCGGCTGGACGGCGCTCGTGGGCGTTGCCGTCTTTACCGCTCTCGCGGTGCTGATCGGATTGAGCATCGGCTTCTTCATCGCGGGTGAACCCGCAGCCATCGCCGGCGGTGTTGTTTTCTTGATCTTCGGCTTGTTGGGGTACGCCGTTCTGGCCGTCTGGCTCAGCACCAAGGTCGCCTTCGTGCCCGCGGCGATCATTGTCGAACGGTTGCCGCTGGGCGCAGCCGTGCGTCGCTCGTGGACACTCGTGCGGGGCGCCTTCTGGCGCGTCTTTGGCACCATGATTCTCATCA
The DNA here is from genome assembly GCA_013297625.1 of Actinomycetota bacterium. Lineage (GTDB taxonomy): Bacteria > Actinomycetota > Actinomycetes > Actinomycetales > Microbacteriaceae > Microcella. The sequence goes on from JAAFHT010000044.1 coordinate 9,139, forward strand.
TCGTCATGGTGAACGTGGCCTCGAGTGTTGTGGCGACGCCGTTCCAGTTCGCCGCATCGTTCGCGTTCCCGGTGGCGAATCCGGCGGGCGAAATCGAGACCGACCTCACCCTCTTCCTCGTTCTCAACCTCGTCGTCGTCGCGATCACGGCGGTCGTTGGAGCCATCGGTTCTGTCATCACGACCGCCGCGGCATCGCTGCTCTACATTGACCGCCGTATGCGCACCGAGGGACTCGACCTCGAGCTGCAGCGGCACGTCGAGTTGCGCGCGAGCGGCGTCGCGGGCGATGACCCCTACCTGACGGCACCGTGACCCTGAGCGTTCCGGTCGAGCCCGATGCTCCGGATGCTCGCGAGCTGCTGCTCGACGAGCTCACCGACCCGGCCTACGCCGCGAGCCAGCCCACCTGGTTCGACCTGCTGACGCAATCCGTGCTCGACTGGCTCGGCTCACTGCGACTCGCTGAAGGCGATGGCCCTCCGGCTCTCGCCCTCGTGATCGGAGCCATCGTGCTCGCGGCCGCCATCATCGCCGCGATCGTGATCTACGGACTTCCCCGTTGGCGCACCCGAAGCCGACTGCAAGCGGGTGACTTGCTCGGCGAGAATGACCGCCGCACGGCACGACAATTGCGTCGCGACGCCGAGCGCGCGGCAACCGCGGGCGATTGGCCGCTCGCCATCGCTGAGCGATACCGGGCGATCGCACGATCGCTCGACGAGCGCACGATCGTGACGGCAATGCCCGGCACGACCGCGCACAGCTTTGCGCGCGCCGCCGCCCGGCAGTTTCCTGAGCACCGCGCTCAGCTCGACGCGGCTGCCGATCACTTCGATGGCGTGCGCTACCTCGATCGGCCGGGCTCGGCCGATGACTACGCCCTCGTTCGCGCTCTTGACGAAAAGATCGAGGCAACGCGGTCTCCGCTGCCGGCCGTCGACGACCTCGTGGGGGCGAGCCCGCGATGAGCGCTCCGACCACCGACATCAACGCCGAACTCTCGGCCGTCATCACGACGCCGACCGTGCGGCGCGTTGTGCGGCGGTCGCTGTACTGGGGAGCCGTCACCGCGGGGCTGCTCGTGCTCGGGCTCATCCTCATCAGCATCAACGGCGCCACGCGCATCGTCGAACGGTGGGGTGCTGACGAGACGGCTCCGCTTGGCTCGCGCGCCGTCGTCGACGTGCTCCGCGATGCCGGAGTCGACGTGGTCGTCACGGGCCAGCTCTCTGACACCCTGGCCGCGCTCGATGAGCCCGGCACGACCTTGTTTGTGGGTGACGCGCGCGGCATCCTCGACGACGAGCAGTGGCCACAGCTGCTGGGTGTCGCCGACCACCTCGTGCTCGCCGAACCCTCGCAGTTGGCACTGGATGCCCTGGGCATCGACGCTCTCACCGCCGGGCCCCTCAGCGCGGGTGCGGCGCTCGAGCTCGTCGCCGAGTGCCGTGTGGCGGCCGCGGTGCGGGCGGAGACCATCCGCGCGGCCGGAATCGGCTACAGCACGATCGACGGCGAGATCTGTTTTGACGCGGGCGAAACGGGCGCGGCTCTCGTCGAGCTCGAGGTCGACGGCCGGCTCGTCACGGTGCTCGGGGCCGGCTCGGTGCTGCAGAACGGCGAGATCACGCGCGCGGGCAATGCGGCGCTCGCGCTCGGGCTGCTCGGGCAGCACGAAACGCTCGTCTGGTATCAGCCCACGCCCGCTGACTTGTCGTCGCCGAGCTTTTCAGAGCTCACGCCCGACTGGGTCAACCCCGTGGCCTGGCTTGCTCTGCTCGTGGGTCTCGCCGCGGCGTTCTGGCGTGGTCGCCGATTCGGGCCCGTGGTGATCGAAAACTTGCCCGTCGTGGTCAAGACGACCGAAACGATGGAGGGCCGCGCGCGGCTCTACGCCCGCGAAGGATCTCGCTTGCGCGCGATCGATGCCCTGCGCGTCGGAACCCTGCGACGCATCGCCGAGGGGCTCGCCCTGGGGCGCGCATCAGGCGTCGACGACATCATCAGCGCGGTTGCCGGCATCACGGGCCGCGACGTCGCCGCCCTGCGCGAGCTACTCGTGGGCCGCGAGCCCGCGAGCGATCGCGAACTCGTCGAGCTGAGCGACCGCTTGCTCGAACTCGAATCATTCATCGCCCGTCGAGTCGGTCTCGACGGCTCTCGTGACCCGCACGACTCTCGCACCGACCCCTCCCCGACCGGAAGAATGGACGCATGACCTCCACAGACCTTCGCGACGCCTTCGGGCTCGTGCGCACCGAAGTCGGCAAGGCCGTTGTGGGCCAAGATGGCGCCATCAGCGGGCTCATCGTCGCGCTGCTGACGGGCGGCCACGTGCTGCTCGAGGGTGTGCCCGGCGTGGCCAAAACCCTGCTCGTGCGGTCGCTCAGCGCGGCCCTCGACTTGCGTACGACGCGTGTGCAGTTCACCCCCGACCTCATGCCGGGTGACGTGACCGGCTCGGTCGTCTACGACGCCAAGGCGGGTGACTTTGAGTTTCGGCGCGGCCCGGTCTTCACCAACATTCTGCTCGCCGACGAAATCAACCGCACGCCTCCCAAGACCCAGTCGGCTTTGCTCGAGGCCATGGAAGAGCGGCAAGTGTCGATCGACGGCCAGACGTACCCCTTGCCGCACCCCTTCATGGTCGCAGCAACGCAAAACCCCGTGGAGTACGAGGGCACCTACACGCTGCCCGAAGCACAGCTCGACCGCTTCTTGCTCAAGCTCGTTCTCGACCTGCCGGCACGCGATGCCGAGGTAGAGGTCATGCAGCGCCACGCCGACGGCTTCAACCCGCGCGACCTGGCCGCAGCCGGCGTCACCGCGGTGCTGAACGCCGAGCAGATCACGCAAGCGCGGTCGCTCGTCGGCGAGGTACGGGCCTCGGCAGAACTGCTCGGCTACATCGTCGATCTCGCGCGGGCAACGCGGCAGAGCCCCTCGGTCAAGCTCGGCGTGAGCCCCCGTGGCACGACGGCCCTGCTTGCCGCGGCCAAGGCGTGGGCCTGGCTGCAGGGCGCCGAAGCCATCACGCCCGACCACGTGCAAGCCATGCTGCTGCCCGTGTGGCGGCACCGCATCGCGCTCCGACCCGAAGCCGAGCTCGAAGGCGTGTCGGCCGACACCATCTTGCGCGCCATCGTGCAGCAGGTTCAGGTGCCGCTGTGATCGTCGCCCACTGACCATGGCCATCACGGGGTGGTTCGTTCTGCTCGTCGCTGCCGGCGTCGTGCCCGTTGTCGCGCTCTCCACCGCGATGCCGGCCGGGCTCGTCCTGCTCGGCTGGCTCACCCTGTGCATCGTGCTCGCGTGCCTCGACCTCGCGCTCGCGGCCTCGCCGCGCGCGCTGCGCCTGCAGCGGCAGACGGATTCTCGCGTGCGTCTTACCGATACCGCCCGCGCCACGCTCTTTGTCACCAATCCATCGCGGCGCACGCTGCGCGGAGCAATCCGTGACGCGTGGGAGCCCTCGGCTGGGGCCACCCCGAAACGTCAGCGGTTGCTCGTTCCGCCCGGAGAGCGGCGGGCGATCGTCACGCAGCTGACACCGTGGCGGCGAGGCGAGCGCCGCACGGCGCTCGTGACGGTGCGATCGCGCGGCCCGTTGCGGCTCGCTGAACGGCAAGCGAGCATCCGGGTGCCCGGTGCCATCACGGTGTTGCCCGAGTTTGCCAGCCGCAAACACTTGCCGTCACGCCTCGCGCGCTTGCGTGAGCTCGACGGCCGCACGAGCGTCATGGTGCGCGGCCAAGGCACCGAGTTCGACAGCCTGCGCGAGTACGTACGCGGCGACGATGTGCGATCGATCGACTGGCGCGCCACGGCTCGTCGCTCGGGCGGCCCCGGCCCGAATGGGCGCGCGGGTCAGACGCTCATGGTGCGCACCTGGCGACCCGAGCGCGATCGCCACGTGGTCGTGATCGTCGACTCAGGGCGCACCGCGGCGGCGCGTATCGCCGACGAGACGCGTATCGACACGGCGTTCGAGTCAACGCTGCTATTGAGTGCGCTCGCCGATCGCGCCGGAGACCGCGTCGACGTGGCGGTGTACGACCGGCGGGTGCGCGGTCGCGTTCAGGGAGCACGCGGCGCCGACCTGCTCGCGAAACTCGTCGAGACGATGGCGCCCATCGACCCTGAGCTCATCCAGACCGACTATTCGGCGATTCCCGGGCTCGTGCGCTCGATGACGACGCAGCGGTCGCTCGTCGTGCTGTGTATGCCGCTCGAGTCGCCCGGCGCGACGCGCGGGCTTCTCACAATGCTGCCGCAGCTCACCACTCGACACCTCGTGCTCGTCGCCGCCGTGACCGACCCGGCTTTGCTCGAGGCCGCCGCGCAGCGCGAGAACCGCGCCGAGGTTTACCGCGCTGCCGCCGCCGAGCGGGCTCTGCTCGACGCGCAGCGCGTGGCAGCCGCCGTGCGGCGTCTCGGTGGCGATGTCGTCACGGGAGCGCCCCTCGACCTGCCGCCGGCCGTGGCCGACCGGTATCTCGCCTACAAGGCGGCCGGTCGCCTGTAGCCGCGACCCCCGGCGGCGATACAGTGCTCTCACTCACCGTTCGCCGCATCGAAGGAGCTGTTCATGGCGAAAGAAACCGCGACTACCCCCTCCACGGCCCAGCGCCTCATCGCTGAAGCCTTCGGAACATTTCTGCTTGTCGGTGGCGTCATTGGCACCGCCTTCTTCTCCTCCGGCAACACGGGGCTGCTCGGTCCTGCACTCGCCGTCGGCCTCGCCGTCATCGGTGGCGCGTACGCCGTCGGCCACATCTCCGGCGCGCACTTCAACCCCGCCGTCACGATCGGTGCCGCCGTAGCAGGGCGTTTCGCCTGGAGAGACGTGCCCGGCTATGTCATCGCGCAGTTCATCGGTGGCCTGCTCGCCACGAGCGTGCTCGTGCTCATCGGCTCGTTCGGCCCGGCCGCGGCCCTCGCCGAAGCGCAAGCCGGCGGGTTCTTCTCGAACGGCTTCGATGAGGGCTCACCCGCGGGCTACGGCCTCGTCGCGGTCATCGTGGCCGAGCTCGTGCTCACGGCCGTGTTCCTCGTCGTCATTCTGGGCGTGACGGATGGCCGCGCACCGGCCGGCTTCGCGCCACTCGCCATCGGCCTCACCCTGACGGTCATGCACCTCGTGGCCATCCCGGTGTCGAACGCGTCGTTCAATCCCGCGCGCTCACTGGCCACGGCCGTCTACGGCGGACCGGATGCCCTCATGCAGGTCGCCGTCTTCATCATCGTGCCCGTCGTGGGCGCGGTGCTCGGCGCGCTGCTGCACCGCGGAGTGTTCGCAAAGAAGTAGCAGCAGCTAGTCACCAACGACGACGCGGGCGCCTCGACTGATCGGGTCGAGGTCGCCCGTTTCGCCGTCTCGGAAGGCTCGACCGCCGAGCATCCACTGATAGAGCAAAAAGGCCACGAGCGCGACCGTGCCGATGCCGATGCGAATAACGTCAGGCCACTCTTGGCGAGTGACGTAGCCCTCGATGATGCCGCTCACGAGCAGCGCGGCGACCAGGCCCCCGATGATCGAGAAGAGGGCGCGGCCGTCTTCGGCAAGCGCTTGCAGGCGCGTGCGCGACCCGGGCGACACCCACGACCAGAAGATCATGAGCCCGCCCGCCGCGGCCACGAAGATCGCGTAGATCTCGAGCTGACCGTGGGGCAAGATGCTCAAGAAGAAGACGTCGAGTCGATCGAACTCGGCCATGACGCCCGCGCTGATCCCCAAGCCCTGAGCGTTCTGAAAGACCACAAACGGCACGTAGACGCCCGTGATACCGAAGGCCACCGACTGGGCAGCGATCCACGCGTTGTTGCTGAAGACCTGCAGGCCGAAAACGGCCTCACTCGACTCGCTGTAGTAGCCGACGAAGTCTTCTTCGGCGTAGCGGCGCAAATCGTCGTACGGGCCGAGCGAGGCGAGCACTCCGGGCGTCGTGGCGACCCACACGGCGTAGAGGCTCGCGATGACGACGAAGAACGCGGCCACCACGAGCGTCAAAAACCGGATGCGGTACAGCGCCGCCGGCACCTCGCGCGTCGCGTAGCGGGCCAATTGTGCAAGCGGCTCCGACGTTGCCCCCGTGAATCGCAAGCGTGCTCGCGACAGCAGAACGCTAAGCGACGCTGCTTGCGGCACCTGCCCGGCACTCGTCGTGATGGCCGAAAGCTGCGAAGCGCCAGCCTGGTAGTGCTCAATGAGTTCATCGGCGTCACGACCGGCGAATCGCCGACGGCGCGACAGCGAGCGCAGCCTCTCCCATTCGGCAGTGTGCGCGTTCGAGTAAGCGTCGAGATCCATCTGTTTAGATGATGGCATGCCTGGCACAGAGAACGCCGCGACTGATTACGACGTCGAACGCGAACTTCTCACGGGCGAAGCGGTCGCACTCGAGTTGCGCGCCACCAGCGTGGTCTTGCGCATGGCCGGCGGAATCATTGACTACCTCGTCTACGGCATCGCGGCAGTAGTGCTGATCTGGGTGTCGCTCTCGGCGGCGATTTCGATCGGCATTCCCGAAGCACTCTTTGCCGCCATCGTCATCGGGTGCGTCGTGCTCACGCTCGTGCTGCTTCCGGCGGGTGTCGAGACGGTGACGCAAGGCAAGTCGCTCGGCCGCCTCGCACTCGGTGACCGCATCGTGCGTGACGACGGTGGCGCGGTTTCTTTTCGTCACGCCTTCATTCGGGCCTTTGTGGGGGTGTTCGAGATCGTCTTGACGGGCGGCGGACTCGCCGTCATCATCGCCATGCTCAACACTCGAGCGAAGCGACTGGGAGACTTGCTCGCAGGCACCTACAGCCAGTACGAGCGCGTGGGCACGCTCAGCGCGCCCGTGTTCGGGGTGCCCGTCGAGCTTGCGGGGTGGGCCGCTACGGCCGACGTCGCTCGCCTGCCCGATGCCCTGGCTCGACGCATCGCGCAGTTTTTGCGCCAGGCAGCAGGGCACACCGCCCCCACGCGCGACCGCATCGCTCGCGGTCTCGCGACGGAAGCGGCGATCTACGTCTCCCCCGTTCCCGGCGGTGACCCCGAGCTCTTTCTCGCCGCTGTCGCGGCCGTTCGCCGCGGCCGCGAAACGACGGCTCTGCAGCTCGAGCGCGCGCAGCTCGACGACCTGCGCCCGACGCTCGCCGCGTTGCCGCACGGCTTTCCCGATCGGGGCTGACGGCCGGGCTAGTACCGGTAGTGATCGACCTTGAACGGCCCAGCAGGGTCAACGCCGATGTACTGCGCCTGCCGCGGCGTGAGCTCCGTGAGCTTCACGCCCAGAGCGTCGAGGTGCAGGCGGGCAACCTTTTCATCGAGCACCTTGGGCAGCACATGCACGCCGAGCGGGTAGGCGTCGAGGTTCGTGTGGATCTCGAGCTGCGCCAACACTTGGTTGCTGAACGAGGCGCTCATGACGAAGCTCGGGTGGCCCGTGGCGTTGCCGAGGTTCATGAGGCGGCCTTCGCTGAGCACGAGAATCGAGCGCCCATTTGGCAGCCGCCACTCGTGTACCTGCGGCTTGATCTCGATCTTCTCGGCGCCCGGCAGGGCCTCAAGGCCGGCCATGTCGATTTCGTTGTCGAAGTGGCCGACGTTCGCGACGATCGCGAGGTGCTTAAGGCCGAGCAGGTGCTCGACGGTCACGACGTTCTCGTTGCCCGTGCCGGTCACGAGAATGTCGATCGTGCCGATCACGTCGTCGAGGCGCGTGACCTGATAGCCGTCCATGGCCGCTTGCAGCGCGTTGATGGGGTCGACCTCGCTGATGATGACGCGAGCGCCCTGCCCGCGCAGTGCTTCGGCCGCCCCCTTGCCGACGTCGCCGTAGCCGACGACGAACGTCGTCTTGCCACCCATGAGCACGTCGGTCGCACGGTTGAGCCCGTCGGGCAGCGAGTGGCGAATGCCGTACTTGTTGTCGAACTTGCTCTTGGTGATCGAGTCGTTGACGTTGATCGCCGGAAACAGCAGCTTTGCGTCGCGGTGCAGCTCATAAAGGCGGTGCACGCCCGTTGTCGTCTCTTCGGTCACACCCCGGATGCCCTTGCCGATGCGGGTCCACCGCTGCGGGTCGCTCTGTAGCGACTCGCGCAGCACGTTCAGCACAACGCGCCACTCGGTGCTGTCGCCCTCGGCGTCAGCCGGAACCGCGCCCGCAGCTTCGAACTCGGTGCCCTTGTGCACGAGCATCGTGGCGTCGCCGCCGTCGTCGAGGATGAGGGTGGGGCCGAGCCCGCCACCGTTCTCATCAGAACCGAAGTCAAAGATCTGCTGGGTCGCCCACCAGTACTCCTCGAGCGTCTCGCCCTTCCAGGCGAACACCGGCGTGCCCTCAGGCTTCTCCGGGGTTCCCGTCGGGCCCACAACCACCGCAGCGGCGGCCTCGTCTTGCGTCGAGAAGATGTTGCAGCTGGCCCAGCGCACGTCGGCACCGAGCGCACGCAGCGTCTCGATGAGCACCGCGGTCTGCACGGTCATGTGCAGCGAGCCGGCGATGCGCGCCCCGGCGAGCGGCTGGTGCGGCCCGAACTCGTCGCGCAAGCTCATGAGGCCCGGCATCTCGTGTTCTGCCAGACGAATCTGGTGGCGGCCCGCCTCGGCCAGCGAGAGGTCGCGCACCTTGTGGGCGACGCCGTTGAGGGTGTCGACGGCGAGGGCAGGGCGCGCGGGGGTGTGGATGCTCATGCCTGCCATTCTCGCAGGCCTCACCCGAGCATCCGCCCGAATGTGGCGTTGCTCAGGCGGCAGACCGCAGCGGCTCGAGCGCGGCCAGCACGAGGTCGAGGCCGAACAGAAACTCGTCTGCGGGGTTGTAGCCAGCCGCGGCGAGCTCGGTCGCCGACTCGTTGAGGTAGGGAAACTCATCGGCCGGAAGCTGGGGCAGGTAGACGCTCTCGGTCATGTCGGCGAGGTCTTCTGCCGA
>JAAFHT010000103.1 GCA_013297625.1 Actinomycetota bacterium
GATGCCGCGTCGCTTATAGAGCACCCCGGCATCGACGAGAAGGGTGATGCCCTTGAGCGCCGTGGCCGGGTTGATGCGATGAAACGCCGCGAACTCATTGATCGACGGAACCTGCTCGCCCTCGGGGAGGGAGCCGTCAACGATCTGTCGTTCGATGAGTGTGGCGATCTGGAGGAAGATCGGTCGACCGTCGTCCACGCGAGCCTCCTTTCTGTATTGGTTACTTAGTCAAGTAACTAACCAGAGAACCGGAGTGCTGTCAAGCGGATGCTCGCGCGGCCATTCCCGACGCGCGAGTGTCGCGCGCTCGGGTCAGTGGGCGCGGGTCAGTGTGCTCGGGTCAGCGGGCTCGGCGCCGCCAGTCGGGCACCGTGAGCAGAATCGCCGCCGCGCTCAGGGCCACGCCCGTGAGCCCGTAGACGAGGCTTTCGGCGCTCTGCGGACCGCCCCGTGTTCCGAGCAGGTCTTCGGAAAGGCTGAAGGTCATCGCGAAGTAGGGCGCGAGTGATGCCACGACAATCGCGCTGCCGGCGATGCACGCGAGGGCGAGCATCCGTCGCCAACTGAGCAGTCGGTCGGCATCGAGCGAAGGGAGCAGGGCGATAAGCGCAACGCCGATGACCACGGCGAGAGACAGAATCACCCAGATCGTGATCGAGACCGAAAAGGCAATGCGCGATGGGGTGCCCCATGCGGCGTAGACCTGATCGAGCGTGAGTTGCCCTTGGCAAATGGCGAGTGGTTGCGCGACCGTGAGGGTGTACACGCCCCACCCCGTGAGGGCGATCAGCATGGCCGCAGCCGCCAGACCGACGCGCCGACGCAGGCGGCGGTCGGCCGGATTGACGGTGCCGTCGTCAGGAAAGATGATGCGCTGCTGCGGCACGATCGGCTCGGCGGTGTGGGGGGTTGCCGCACGGTCAGCGGGCGTCATGCCATCGAGGCTCGTCATGAGCCCACCCGAGCCAACCCGGCGAATACCGCGCACGACAGCCGCGGCATTGAACGCGCCGCCGATCAGGATGAGGGCCAGCGCAAGCCACAGCAGCACGGGCGTGCCGCTGGCGACGAACGACCCCACGAGCGCCACGGGCACGAGCAGCAAGCATGTCAGGCCCCAGCGGAACAGTTGACCGGTCGAACGCACGGCGTCTCCTTCACATCACGTGTCGTGGTGGGGCCACCCTATCCACCCGGGGCGTGCTGCACCGCCGAGCCGGAGTCGAGGCGCGCTCTGCCACCACACCGGCGAGGCAGCACGCGAGTCACCGCGTGACCTCGTAGCCTCACGAGGTGCGTGACTATGGCGATGACGTGCTCTCCGGCGATTGGCGTGCGGTGGGGCGCACGGTCGTGACCGAACGGCCTGCCGAGCGTGACCTCGTCGTCGAGCTGCCCGAGGGCGGCGCGGGCGGCAACAACGCCGCGGGCTTCGTCGGGGCCGTCGTGCGCGTCGACGCGGGCAACGTGCACCTCGAAGACCGGCACGGCCGTGTGCGCGTGTTTCCGCTCGGGGCAGGCTTTCTCGTCGACGGGGAGCCCGTGCGACTCATCGCGCCCGTCGTCACTGCGGCACCCACGGCCCGCGCGCGCACGGCGAGCGGCTCGTTTGCCGTGGCGGATGCGCGCGCCCGAGTCGCTCGCGCCAGCCGCATCTGGGTCGAAGGCCGGCACGATGCCGAGCTCGTCGAACAGGTGTGGGGCGACGATCTGCGGCTCGAAGGCGTCGTGGTCGAGCAACTCGAGGGCGTCGACCACTTGGCCGAGATGCTCGTCGAGTTCGGCCCCGCGAGCGGTCGCCGGGTCGGAGTGCTCGTCGACCACTGGGTGCCCGGCTCGAAAGAGACGCGACTGGCCGAAGAAGCGCTTGCGCGGGTGGATGCTCGCCACGTGCTCGTCGTCGGGCATCCGTTCATCGACATCTGGCAGGCAGTGCGCCCGGCTGTCGTCGGCATCGAGGCCTGGCCCGACGTTCCGCGCGCCGAAGACTGGAAGACGGGCACGTGTCGTGCTCTCGGCTGGCCGCACGAGACCGTGGCCGACCGGGCAGCCGCGTGGCAGCGCATTCGCGGCCGAGTGCGCAGTTATGCCGATCTCGAACCCGCGTTGTTGGGCCGGGTTGAGCAGCTCATCGACTTCGTGACCGCCGAAAACCCCCCACCATGACGAAAGCCGCCCCACGTCATCGGGGGGCGGCTGTCGTGTGTCAGCTCGGGCGAACCCGAGAAGACGAGGGAGTACTAGAGCGGGCGGATGTTCTCAGCCTGCAGACCCTTGGGGCCCTGCGCGACGTCGAATTCGACCTTCTGGTTCTCGTCGAGCGAGCGGTAGCCGTTCGACTGGATGGCGGAGAAGTGCGCGAACACGTCGGCGCTTCCGTCATCGGGGGTGATGAAACCGAAACCCTTTTCGGCGTTGAACCACTTAACAGTGCCTGTCGTCATTGCTGACTCCTTGTTACTCACGGAGTTTCGACTGTCGAAACCACCAGTCGAACCACTCATGAATCCTGCTCTATACGAGAGCACGTACTGCTTGCACCGCACGTTCGGACCGCCGAGGCGTATCAACTTCACTGCTGACAGTACTGCACGGTGCAGACATCGGCGCCATCCTTCACCGAGTTGTTACACGAGTTCTCCACAGCCTCTACCGAACATGCGGGCTTACTGTGGTGCTCCCCACACACAGGAGAGACCCCCATGAGCTTCTTCGACCGAATCTTTGGCGCTCCGACGCCCGAGCCGCAGCCCCGCAGCGCCGGCGTGCGCGGCGATGACGAGCGCGCCGTTGAGCGCTACCGCTACTTGCTGCAGACGGCCCCGCCCGAGACGATCGAGCAGGTGCACGCCGAGGCCTTCGAGAAGCTCACCCCCGAACAGCGTCGCCTCGTGTTCGACGAGATGTCGCGCACGGCTCCCGCGGGTGAGGCGCCCGCCGACGATCAGCCGGCTACGCTGGCCCGCGCGGCCACGCGCTCAGAACTGCGCCAACCCGGAACCATGGAGCGCTCGCTCGGCGGGCCCTCGTTCGGCCAAATGGTGGGCGCGTCACTGCTCGGTACCGTCGCCGGTTACGTCATCGGTTCGGCGCTCGCGAGTGCCTTCTTGCCGCCCATGGATGCCGGTGCGACCGACGCCGGAGCGGGCGATGCGGGCGGCGATGCGGGCGCCGACACGGGTGCAGCAGACATGGGCGCTGACGCGGGTGCCACCGACGCCGGCGGCTTCGATGCCGGAGGGTTTGACGGCGGCGGGTTCGGCGACTTCGGCGACTTCGGGTTCTAGGCGCTCACGGTGGCGCGACCAAAGCGCATCGAGCCCGCGCCGGGCCAAGAGTCGGTGTGGGACTATCCACGGCCGCCGCGAGTCGAGCCGGTGCACGCGCGCGTCACGATCGAGCTGGGTGGTCGGCTGATTGCCGAGACGACTCGGGCCATGCGGGTGCTCGAGACGAGTCATCCGCCCGCCTACTATCTGCCGCCGGAGGCGTTCGTCGCGGGCGCGCTCGTGCCCGCAGCGGGGTCAACCTTCTGCGAGTTCAAGGGGCGCGCGGCCTACTACGACATCGTCGGTGGCAGCGCCGTGGCACCGCGAGCGGGCTGGTACTACCCCGACCCGAGCCGCGGCTTCGATGCGATCGCCGGTTTCGTCTCGGTGTATCCCGGCCGCATGGATCGCTGCACGGTCGACGGTGAGACCGTCACGCCGCAAGAGGGCGACTTCTACGGGGGCTGGATCACCGCCAACATCGTTGGCCCGTTCAAGGGTTCGGCCGGCACCTGGGGTTGGTAACCCCACCTCGCGCCAGCGCGCGGTTTCGGGATGCCGAACTGCGCGGGGGCTCACGCCCCTGACATCATGGGCGCGTGACTGAGCCGCCCGCACCCACCCCTGCAGAGCTGCGTCGCTGGCGGCGCTACCTCGCCGATGAGCGTGCCGAAGCCGCCGTGTATCGCGACCTGGCCACGCGTCGCACGGGAGAAGAGCGCGCGATTCTGCTCGCCCTCGCCGAGGCCGAAGCGCGACACGAAGCGCACTGGGTCGCGTTGCTCGGTGACGATGCTGATCGGGTGCCCGCGGTCTCGCTGCGCACGCGCGTGCTCGGGTTCTTTGCGCGCCGCTTTGGCAGCGTGTTCGTTCTCGCTCTCGCGCAGCGGGCCGAAACCCGATCGCCATATGCAGCGGATGCTCACGCCACGCTCGCTATGGCCGCCGACGAGCGCATCCACGGCGAGGTCGTGCGCGGGCTCGCGGCCCGCGGTCGGCAACGACTCTCGGGCACCTTTCGTGCGGCCGTCTTCGGGGCCAACGATGGCCTCGTCAGCAACCTCGCTCTCGTCATGGGCATCGGTGCGGCGGGCCTCGGCCCCTCGGCCGTGTTGCTCACCGGCCTCGCGGGGTTGTTGGCCGGCGCCCTCTCGATGGGTGCGGGCGAGTATGTCTCGGTGCGCTCGCAGCGCGAACTGCTCGATGCCTCCACCCCCGACCCCGAAGCTCACTCGGCGTTGCCGCACTTGGATGTTGACGCCAACGAGTTGGCGCTCGTCTACCGCGCCCGCGGGATGGGCGAGGCGGAGGCCGCGGAACATGCGCGCGGCATCCTCGCCGATTATGACCCGGTGGCCGCGTCGGCCCGCGCTGCCGAAGCCGAGGCTGATCAGCACGAGGCGATTGGCTCGGCGTGGGGCGCCGCGCTCTCGAGTTTCGCGTTCTTCGCCTCGGGCGCGATCATTCCGGTGATTCCATACCTGCTCGGTCTGCAGGGCCTCGCGGCCGTCGTGACGGCGGCTGTGCTCGTGGGCCTCGCCTTGCTCGTAACGGGCGCGATCGTGGGCGTGCTCTCGGGCGCCTCGCCGCTCAAGCGGGCGCTCCGCCAGCTCGCCATCGGCTACGGCGCGGCCGCGGCGACCTACCTGCTGGGCCTGGCGTTCGGCACGACCGTCGCCTGACAGCAGCCCTGATCAGCCTCTTCATAGGTTGATGGGTCAGGCTTGAGTGTTGGCTACGTTGCCGACAGGGGCGAGTGCCGCCGGTGTGAATGATTCCGCCGGACCGTGTGCTGTGACCTCCTGACCTTGTGCCGAGTGCTCGCCCTGAGTGCCGCGAGGTCGAATGCGCAATGACGTGCACTCACCGTGTCCACGGCCCGCCAGCCGCCACCAGGAAGTGTTTCTCTTCTTATGCTCCACTTCATTCACCCTGCGCTGTCGCGCGCCGCCGCACTTGATCCCTACCGTTTTCGTCACCAAGCCCTGCTGGTCGCCGCTGTCGTCGTGGGTTCCTCGCTCATGCTCAGCGCGGGTGTCAATGTCTCTCTCGCTGCGGCGAGCGAGAGCAATGAACCGCCCGTCGGTACTCAGATCTTCGCCGAGAACATCGAGCCCGCATCGGCTGCGGCGACGTCGCTGACAAGCGGAGCCGAGGTGCGCGAGGTCTTCACGGTCGATGTGCGACCGCCGCTGCTGTACCCCGTAGGCGCCACGGCGCCGGTCGGCAGCTCGTTCGGACCCCGTGCCGCCGCGTGCGAGGCGTGCTCGACCCAGCACTACGGAGTCGACTGGAACCCGGGTTATGGCACCCCCGTCGTCTCGATGGCCGATGGCATCGTGACCGTGATTGGTGACCCCAGCAACACGCTCGGGGTTCACCTCGAGATTTCGCACATCATCAATGGGCAGCCGATCACGAGCGTGTACGCGCACTTGCAAGACAGCTCGATTCCGTTTGCCGTGGGTGATCGCGTGCGCGTGGGCGACCAGGTCGGTCTCGTCGGGACAACCGGCGTGACGACGGCACCGCACTTGCACTTCGAGCTACGGATTGACGGCATTGCTATTGATCCGGTGCCGTGGATGGCTGCCAACGGCGCCCAGTAGGCTCGAGCCGTGCCTCTCTCTGACGACCAATTCTCGGCCATTGTCGATCGCCTGGTGTCAGATGCCGCACTCTCGGTGAGGCGACTGTCGCCGGACGATGCGCCCATGATCGTCGCCCTCAACGACAGCGCCTACCCGGCCGTGCCCATCACGTCGGTCGATGCCTTGCGCGAGTTGCTGGGGCTCGCCGACGTTGCGGCCGCGATCGAGCGCGATGGTTACATCGTCGGATTCGTCGTGACGCTCGGTGACGGCGCCGACTACGAGAGCGAGAACTACCGTTTCTTCTCTGCGCGCGGCGTCAACTCTCGGTACGTCGACCGCATCGTGATCGCCGAGTCAGAGCGGGGGAGCGGTCTCGGGGCCGCGCTCTACCGACTCGTTTTCGAGGTCGCGCGACTCGAGGGCCGGGCCGAAGTCACGTGCGAGGTCAATCTCGATCCGCCCAACCCCGGCAGCCTCGCGTTTCACGAGCGCCTCGGT
>JAAFHT010000095.1 GCA_013297625.1 Actinomycetota bacterium
CCGTCGCGCGCGATCGCGCGGCGGCGGCGTTCGGCATCGTCGGCGAGCTCAACCCAGATGGCGTGGTGTGCGAGCGCGCGGGCGGCGGGGCTGATGGCACCGCATCCCTCGATGATGAGGTCTCGCGCGGGGTCGAGCTCGTGCCATGCGCCCGGCTCGTTGTCGGCCCAGTTCCACGCCCGCCAGCGCGGAGGGTGGCCTTCGGCGATCGCGTGCAGCACGTGCTGCAGCACATGGGCCTCGCCCGCTTCAAGGCCGTCCCACCCCGGGTAGACGTCATCGAGGCTCAGCAGCTGAGCCCCCGTGCGCGAGGCGAGCGCGGTCGCGAAGGTCGTCTTTCCCGAACCCGACCGCCCGTCGATGAGCGTTATGCGCGGCACCCCCCGCTCAGCCGAAGACACTCGTGAACCTTCCCGTCAGCACGGCGGCAGCCACGGCGACGATCGAGATGGCGATGCCGATCACGACGACAATCGTGTCGGATGCTCGCCACGGCGACGGCCGCACCCACGTGCGCGGCCCCGGGGCTCCCACGCCGCGCGCCTCCAAGCCGATCGCGAGCGCCGACCCGCGCCGAATCGAGAGCACCAGCAGCGCGAACACGAGCCCGAGCGTGCGCCGGACGCGGCCGCGATCGCCGATGCCGCGCGCACGCCTGGCCCGCTCAAGCAGGCGCGCGTCGTCGCGCAGCACGGTCAGCAAGCGCAAGGCAGCGACTCCCCCAAGCACGAATCGACTGGGCAGGCGGAGGTTCTGCCCGAGGGCATCCCCCAAGCGCGTGGCGTCGGGGCGAGCGAACAGGGCGATCGCCGGAATACCGATCGCGAGAATGCGCAGCAGCGTGGCGAGGGCAAGTTCGAGCGATCCGTCACTGATGCGCACGAGCAGAAACTCGACGTACACCGTGCCCGACGCGCGGCCATAGAGCACCACGGTCGCGGCCGCGAGCGGCGCCGCAATGAGCAGGGGCGCGGTGCGGCGAAGGAGGGTGCGGATGGGAATGCCCAGCATCGGAATCAGCAGCACCTGCAGCGCGAGAGCAACCGCCGCCGACACGAGGTCGAGCGTCGAGACGAGCACGAGCGCGGGAACGAGCGAGGCAGTGATCGCCGCGACGGGGTTCAGCCGCTCACCGCGCGAGAGCGGTGCGGTGTTCGGAGGCGACACGACCGGGGTGGGCGCGGGAACCACGACCTCACGTGCGCCGAGAGCCTCGATGAGCTCGCGGTCGTGCGTCGCCATGATGACGGCACCGCCGCGGTCACGATGCTCGGCGAGCAGTGCGGCAAGCTCGGCCCACGTGCGGCTGTCTTGACCGAAGGTTGGCTCATCGAGCAGCAGCACGGGCGGCCTCGTCGCGAGAGCGGTCGCGACCGACAACCGGCGTTTCTCACCCCCGCTGAGCGAGAACGGACTCACCGCCGCGAGGTGGCCCAGGCCCAGCCGCTCCAAGACCTCGTCAACACGCAGCGCATCCGCCCCGCCCACGGCGAGTTCGTCGCGCACTGTCGCACCCACAAACTGGTGCTCGGGGTTCTGAAAGACCACGCCGAACCGGCTGGCCAGCTCGGCCGACCGCCAGCCCGAGGGGTCACCGGCGCCGAGCGCTTCAACGGTGCCGCCCGCTGGCGGCAGCAGCCCCGCGAGGGTCATGAGCACCGAGCTTTTGCCCGCCCCGTTCGCCCCCGTGATGGCCACGACCTCGCCCGCGCGCACGACAAGGTCGAGGCCGCCGCCCAGCTCAATAACGGGACCGCCCGCAGGCTGCACCGTGAGGCCGGTCTCGCGCAGCAGCTCTCGCCCCGGCGTCGCGGTGGTCGCCGACGGATGCTCCGGCCCGTGCCCGGCCACCCACACGCCGCGCTGCGCAAGGTGCGCCCCCTGCTCGCGCATCACGTCGATGATCGGCCCGTCGGCCACGACCCGCCCGGCATCGAGCACGACGACGCGATCGACGAGGGGCGCCCACACGTCGACGCGATGTTCAACGACGACGAGCGTGAGGCCCGTCTCGTCGGCGAGTCGTGCCACGGCAGCCGCAATCTCGCGCACGCCCTCTGCGTCGAGCTGGGCAGTGGGCTCGTCGAGCAGCAGCGCCGCCGGCCGCATCGCAAGCACGCCCGCGAGCGCGAGGCGTTGCTGCTGCCCACCCGAGAGCCGCCGAGAGTCGGCGTCAGCGTGAGTCGCGAGCCCGACGGTCTCGAGCGCTCGCGGCACGGCGGCCAGAATGTCGCCGACGGGCTCGCCGAGGTTCTCGGGACCAAAGGCGACATCGTCGGCGGCACGCGCGAGCACGAGCTGGGCATCCGGATCTTGCAAGAGAAGCCCCACCCGACCGCGCGCCGCGTGCGGGTCGATGCCGTCGACCGACAGGGTTCCTTGCTGAGCGCCCTCGTCGGCTCCACCAAGCACGCCAGCCCAGGCTTGCAGCAGAGTCGACTTTCCGCTGCCAGAGGCCCCGAGCACGAGCACTCGTTCACCCGGCTCTATGCTGAGGTCGAGGCTGTCGAGCACGGGCCGAGCGTGCCCGGCGGGCGTCCAGCTCCAGTCGAGCGCGGCGAGCGCCGCCGCCGTCACCGTGGTCACGCGCCCGATCGCGCACCACCCTCGCGACCGGCAGCAAAGCGAGAGAGGGCGCCCGTGCGGGCGAGGCCACGCACAATGAGCCAGCTACCGAGCCCAGCAATGAGGGCGCCCGAGACGATCGCGCTCACGGCATAGACCGCCATGAACTCGGGTCGCGTGCCGGCGTAGTAGAACGAGAGATCCATGATCACCATGCCGACGCCCGCGCCCATGCCGGCGAGAATTGCAGGCAGGAGGCCCCACGCGCGGTAGAGCAAGATCGCGAAGACGATTTCGGCCCCGAGGCCCTGCACGAGACCCCAGGCGAGAGCCGTCCAGCCCCACATTCCGCCGAGCAGAGCAGAGACGGTGGCCGCGACGAGCTCGCCATAGAGGGCCGCGCCGGGCTTGCGAATAACGAGGCCGACAAGCACTGCCGGAAACAGCCATACGGCATACATGAGCGCTTGAAGTCCGGGCAGGGCAAGCTCGAGCGGCGCCGTGACCGGCGAATATACGAGGTTCCAGAGCGTCATGACGAGGCCACCAGCAACGCCGAGAACGCTCGCAACAACAATGTCGACGACGCGCCACTGCATGACGGGGCGGGGTCGAGTGACGGTGGATGCGGGGGTACTGACCATAAGAATCGTGCCTTTCGCTGTGCGCGGGCACGACCTTCGTGCCCGCGGATTCGGTCGGCACGGGTGCGAGAAGTCCTCCCTGCGCCGGCATGATCCGGATCAGGTTCGACGGTCGAAGCGTGAGTGCGCTTCCTCTCAGCCCGGTTCACCGGACTCCCGTGTACGGGGGCAAGTGTATGCCCCGTCGCCTAGGATCGCGTCATGGAGTTTGTGTTCTCGCCGGAGTTGCTGATCGCATTCGCCACGTTGCTCGTTCTCGAGATCATTCTCGGCATCGACAACGTGATCTTCATCTCGATTTTGGCGAGCAAGCTCCCTCCCGAGCAGCAAAACCGCGCGCGTATCGTTGGCCTGTCGCTGGCGATGATCATGCGCATTCTGTTGCTCTTCGCTGCCAGCTGGATCATCAGCCTGACGAATGACCTCTTCGTGCTCGCCGGCATGGGCTTCTCAGGGCGCGACCTCATCTTGATTCTCGGTGGCCTCTTCCTCGTCTATAAGGCGGTCGTCGAGATTCACGAGAAGCTCGAGGGCGCCGAGGGTCACCAGCAGGTCACGGGCAAGTCCGTCACCTTCGCGGGCATCATCGTGCAGATCTTGCTCATCGACATTGTCTTCTCACTCGACTCGGTCATCACGGCCGTCGGCATGGTCGACGAACTGTGGATCATGATCGCCGCGGTCGTCATTGCGATCACGCTCATGCTCTTTACGGCGAAAGCGATCAGCGACTTCGTCAACCGCCACCCCACGGTCAAGATGCTCGCGCTCGCCTTCCTCGTGCTCATCGGCACGACGCTCATCGCCGAAGGCTTCGACGTACACATCGACAAGGCGCTCATCTACGGTCCCATCGCTTTCGCGATCATCGTGGAGGTGCTGAACCTCGTCTACCGCGGCCGCCAGGCCAAGAGGCGCAATGAGACGATCGCGCCGGTAGAACTTCGGCCGTCGCTCGTGAAAGACGAGGCCCCCGCCGACGTCACGCCCGTGCACCTCGGTGGTTCGCGCCGCCCAGCCGTCGACCCGCAGAATCACCCCGACGGCACACCGTGATCGCGAGCCCCGCAACGCTCGATGCGCTCGTCGAGCGCATCATGCAGCGGGCCGAGGGCCTCGACGACGGGTACCACCGCATCGGCCTGCTGATTTCGGCTGCCGAAGCCGTCACCGAAAGTCTCGAGCTCACCACTCGACTGCAGCGCATCGTTGCGGTCGCCCGTGAACTCGTGGGCGCGCAGTATGGCGCGCTCGGGGTACTCGGCCCCGACGGCGGACTCGAGCGGTTCTTGCACTCGGGGCTCAGCGACGATCAAGTGCATCAGCTCGGCACCCCGCCCACCGGTCGCGGCATTCTGGGTGCCGTCATTACCGACGGCCGCAGCATCCGACTCGAACGCTTGTCGACCGACGCTCGATCGGTGGGGTTTCCGGCCCACCACCCGCCGATGAACTCGTTTCTCGGAGTGCCGATTCGTGTCGATGGCACAGTGTTCGGCAACCTCTACCTCACCGAAAACGCTGACGGTCCGTTCGACGACATCGACGAAGCCATCATCGTCGCGCTCGCGGCCATGGCCGGAACAGCCATCGCCAACTCGCGGCTCTACGAACAGTCGCAAGAAGATCGGCGGTGGCTCGCGGCATCAGAGCGCCTGACCCAACGGCTTCTCGCCGGTGACGTCGGGCCCGATGACCTTGAGGCGATCGCGCAATCGGTGCGTGACCTCACTCAGGCGCCGTACGTCGTGGTGGTTGATGCGGTTGACGAGGGCGCCCACGAGGCCGAACTCGCGTTACGGCAGCAGGCTGATGGGGCGCAGGTGGGCCCCATTCTCGTGGTGCCCGTGCAGGGCAGCGCCGACCGCACGGCCGGGGGGCTTGCGATTGCTCGTGGGCCACACGGGCATCCCTTCACTGAAGCAGACCGCGAAACGGTCACGCGATTCGGCCGCTCGGTCGCGATTGCACGAGAGCTTGCTCAAGCGCGCATCGACGAACAGTGGCTTGCCTTGACCGACGAACGCGACCGCATCGCCCGCGATCTGCACGACCATGTCATTCAGAGCCTGTTCGCCGTGGGGCTGTCGTTGCAAAGCGTCGTGGGCGACCCGTCATCGCCCACGGGCGCGCGCATCGCGACGCAGGTCGACGCGATTGACTCGACGATTCGGCAGATTCGGCAGGCCATCTATCGCCTCTCGACGGCCCCGAGCGCCACCACCTACAGCCTGCGGGCTCGCGTCAATACGCTCGTGCGCGAAACGCTCGAAGGCGAAAAGGTCGACTCGCGGCTTGAGTTCAGCGGCCCGGTCGACACCCTGCTCAACCTCGGGCTCGGCGACGAAGTCACGGCCGTCATGCGCGAAGCACTCTCGAACGCGGTTCGACACGCCCAGGCAACGCTCATCGAGGCGAGCGTGGCCGTGCGCGGCGCGCAAGTCATTGTCACCGTGAGCGATGATGGCGTCGGGATGCCCGAGACAGAGCGCCGCAGCGGCCTCGCCAATCTTTCCGCGCGCGCACACGAGCGCGGCGGCACGTTTGAGATCGAACCCGCCACACCGCACGGCACGATCGTGCGATGGAGCGTACCCTGGGAGGCACGATGACTGAGCCCATCCGCGTCTTCCTCCTCGACGACCACGAAATCGTGCGGCGCGGCATCGCCGACCTGCTCGAGCACGAAGACGGCATCACCGTCGTGGGTGAGGCGGGAGTGGCTGCCGGAGCCGCCGAGGCCATTCTGGCGTCCGACGTCACCGTGGCTGTGCTCGACGGGCGCCTGCCCGACGGCAGCGGCATCGACGTGTGCCGCGACGTCAAGTCAGAACGCCCCGAGATCGGGTGCCTCATCTTGACGTCGTACGACGACGACGAAGCCGTGCTCGCTGCGGTTCTCGCGGGCGCCAATGGGTATCTCTTGAAGGAGGTGCGGGCGACCGGACTCATCGATGCGATCCGCCGGGTTGCGCGGGGCGACGTCTTGCTTGACCCCGCACTCGCAGACGGTGTTGTCGCGCGCGTCGCGGCCACGAGCGCCGCATCGCCGCTCGACGCGCTGACGCCGCGCGAGACCGAGATCTTGGCCCTCATCGCTCAGGGTCTGTCGAACCGTGAGATCGGCGCAACGCTCTTTCTCGCTGAGAAGACCGTCAAGAACTATGTCAGCGGAATTCTCTCGAAGCTCGGCATGCAGCGCCGCACTCAAGCGGCCGTGCTGGCCACCGAGTGGATGCCGAAGGGGCAGAACCGCCGCTAGGCAGCGTCGAGCGCGTCAACCGGTGCCGCGAGCAAAGAGACAGTGACGGCGCCGCCCTTGGTGGCTTGCGTGCCGACCGACACGAAACCGAGGCGCTCGTGAAACGCGAGGCTGCCGGGGTTGGGCGGATCGAGGTTGACCTCGCACGTGACTTCGGCCCGGCCCTCGAGTCGCGCGACCTCGAAAACGAGTCGGTAGAGCGCG
>JAAFHT010000093.1 GCA_013297625.1 Actinomycetota bacterium
TCTGGTGCATGAGCACAGCGATGCCGACGAGGTCGACATTGACTGGTTGCACTTGCTCATCGCCGACGGGCAGCTGATCGCCGACCTCGCCTTTGCCGACATTGTGTTGTGGGTTCCCACGCGCACGGGCTCGTTCGTGGCCGTCGCCCACACGCGGCCCTCGAGTTCGGCCACGCTCTTCTACCGCGACTTCGTCGGTCAAGAGATCAAGCCCGAGTGGCGCCGGCAGGTAACGCAAGCATTCGAGACCGCAGCGATCGTCGACTCGTCGGCGCCCGACTGGTACGAAGAGACGCCCACGCGCATGCGGGCGGTTCCGGTGCTGCGGCGTGGCGGGCGGGGCGGCAAGGCCGTCACCGAGCATCCGATCGCCATCATCACGCGGCACACCAACTTGAGCGAAGCGCGCATGCCCAGCCGCCAAGAGCTCACCTTCAACGAGTGCGCCAACGACCTGTTTGCCATGATCGCGGCCGGCGACTTTCCTGACCTGGCCGCGCCGAGCGGCCCGCGCCGTGGCGCTCCGCGCGCGAGCGATGGACTCATCAGGCTCGACCTCGACGGCATCGTCACCTTCGCGAGCCCCAACGGCCTGAGCGCCTTCAACCGCATGGGCTTCGCGGGCGAACTCGAAGGGCAGTCGCTCGCGACCGTCACCACGAGCCTGCTCGCGGGCCGCCCGCAACAGGTCGACGAATCGCTGCCGCTCGTCGTCACGGGGCGCGCGCCGTGGCGCACCGACATCGAGTCGCGCGGCGTGACGGTGACGCTGCGCACGATTCCGCTGTTGCTCGATGGCCGGCGCATTGGGGCGCTCATTCTCGTGCGCGACGTCAGCGAAGTGCGGCACCAAGAGCGCGAGCTCATCACGAAAGACGCGACGATTCGCGAGATTCACCACCGGGTGAAGAACAACCTGCAGACGGTCGCCTCGCTGCTGCGCATCCAGGCCCGCCGGTCACACACCGATGCGACGCGCGATGCCCTGACGCAAGCCATGCGCCGCGTCGCTGCCATCGCCGTCGTGCACGACACCCTTAGCGAAGGCCTCAACCAAAACGTCGACTTCGACGTGGTGTTCTCGCGCGTACTCATGCTCATCGCCGAAGTGGCCTCGAGCCACAACACCGTCGTGCGGCCGCTCTCGACCGGCAGCTTTGGCACCCTGCCGAGCGAATATGCCACGCCCCTTGCGCTCGCGCTCACCGAGCTCGTGACCAACGCCGTCGAACACGGCCTCGAAGGTCGCCCCGACGGCGAAGTCGAGATCGTCGCCTCGCGCACCGACGAAGCCCTCTCGGTCAAGGTGCGCGACAACGGCGGGGGAATGCCCGAAGGCAAAGTGGGCTCGGGCCTCGGCACGCAGATTGTGCGCACGCTCATTCAGGGCGAACTCGGCGGCACGATCGACTGGCACACGCTCGAGGGCGAAGGCACCGAAGTCACGATCGACGTGCCGCTGCTGTACCTCAAGCGCCGGGCCTGACTGCCGCGCGCAGCACCCGCCGGGCATGACAACGCCCCGGGTGCATCGCTGAGATGCGGCCCCGGGGCGCTGTGGATGTTCCAGAGAGCGTTAGCTGGCGCGGCGCGCGCGAGCGGCGCGACGCTTGAGGGCACGGCGCTCGTCTTCGCTGAGGCCACCCCACACGCCCGAGTCTTGGTTGGTCTCGAGGGCGTACTGCAAGCACGTCTCGGTCACCGAGCAACGACCGCACACGGCCTTCGCTTTCTCGATCTGGTCGACCGCGGGGCCGGTGTTGCCGACCGGGAAGAACAGCTCGGGGTCAGCGGTGAGGCATGCTGCTTTGTCGCGCCAATCCATGGGAAAGTGCTCCTTTATCGTGGGTCAAGTAGCACGCGCCGAAGGTTGACAGACGCGCTACATCGTCGGTGCTCGCACTAATGGTCGGCACCGCCGATTCGGTGAGAGAGAAGGTTCTGGGAACGTCGCCCACCGCTTTGTAGGCGTCACATCAACCTCGTATAGGTTCTCATAGGCTGGTTGTCAAATCAATAGGTACGCATGGGATGGTTTGCATGGAAGACACCCAACGTTCGCTGTACGTCACCGTGCTCGTCATCTTGCTGGGGGCGCAGTCGTTGCTCATTGTGGGCGCCACCGCGTACCTCGTGATTGAGCTTCTGCTGGCCGAAGCGGAGTTTCCGCCCACGGCGATTGCGCTCACGGTTTTGGTGCTGCTCGCCGCCGTGTGGCTCATTGCCATGACGGTTGGCGTGTACCGCGGCCGCGCGTGGACGCGCGGAAGCGTGCTGACCTACCAGTTCTTGCAACTCGCGATCGGGGTCGGCAGCGTGCAGGGATTCAT
Source organism: Actinomycetota bacterium (assembly GCA_013297625.1). GTDB lineage: Bacteria > Actinomycetota > Actinomycetes > Actinomycetales > Microbacteriaceae > Microcella. The sequence goes on from JAAFHT010000093.1 coordinate 2,331, forward strand.
CCCACGCCCCGATATCGGCTGGTGGGTTATCGCCACGGCCGCGCTCGGCATCGTGTTGATTTTGAGCACGCCCGTGACGCGGTACCTCGACCGCCGCGACTAGACGCTGTAGTCGAGACCGAGCGCGGTGCCGATTGGCTCGGCCTCTAGTCGAGACCGAGCTTCTTGCGCAGGCTCGCAACGTGGCCCGTGGCCTTGACGTTGTAGAGGGCGTGCTCGATCGCGCCCTTCTCGTCGATGACAAAGGTCGAGCGAATGACGCCCATGACCGTCTTGCCGTACATCGACTTCTCGCCGTAGGTGCCGTAGGCGTTGTGCACGGTGAGGTCGGGGTCGCTCAGCAGCGGGAAGGGCAAGTGCTCTTCGGCGGCGAACTTTTGCAGGGCATCCGGAGCGTCTTTTGACACGCCGAGAACGACGTAGCCGGCGCCCTTGAGCGACGCGAGGTTGTCGCGAAAGTCGCAGGCTTGCGTGGTGCAGCCGGGCGTGCTCGCGGCGGGGTAGAAGTAGAGCACAACCTTCTGGCCGGCGAAATCGGCGAGCGACACGTGCGCGCCGTCTTTGTCGGGCAGGGTGAAAGCGGGGGCCGGGGCTCCGGCCTCGAGACGGGACTGGGCCATGAGGGCTCCTTCGCAAGTGAGAGTCGCGGGCGACACGATTCGCCGCTGACTGCACAGTGTATGGATGCGCGCCCGACGTGGGCTGAACGCTTGCCGAGTGCGGCGCGCGTTGCCCACTCGCCACCGAGTCGCCAGACGCTGGTCGACTCGTGTTCACGAGCGGTGCTTAGCGTCGAGCCATGCGGATCTCGGTGATCGGGTGCGGATATCTCGGAGCAGTTCACGCGGCGGCCATGGCCGAACTCGGGCATGAGGTGGTCGGCATCGACCTCGACCCGCTCAAGATCGATACGCTCGCGAAGGGTGGGGCGCCGTTCTTCGAGCCCGGGCTCACCGAGCTGCTCGAGCGTGGCATCGCCGCGGGTCGGCTGTCGTTCAGTACCGACATCGAGGCCGCGCGCGGAGCATCCGTTCACTTCATTGCTGTTGGCACGCCGCAGCGGCCTGATGGCTCGGCTGACCTTACGGCCGTTAACGCCTCGCTGCGCGCGGTGATCGGGGTGCTGACGCCCGGCGACCTCGTGGTGGGCAAGTCGACCGTGCCCGTGGGCACCGCGCAGGTGCTGCAGCGCGAGGTCGAGCGAGCGGGGGGCTCGCTCGCCTGGAACCCCGAGTTTTTACGCGAGGGCTTCGCCGTGCGCGACTCGCTCGAGCCCGACCGCATTGTCTACGGCGTCGCGCCGGGCGACACGCGTTCGGCCGAGACCCTCGATCGCGTCTATGGCGCGATGCTGACGGCGGGAACCCCGCGCATGGTCACCGACCTCGCCACGGCCGAACTAGTCAAGGTGGCCGCCAACGCGTTTCTCGCCACGAAGATTTCGTTCATCAACGCCATGGCCGAAATCGCCGAAGTGGTGGGCGCCGACGTCACGCAACTCGCTGACGCGATCGGGTACGACGCGCGCATCGGTCGCCGGTTCTTGAACGCGGGCATCGGATTCGGCGGGGGATGCTTGCCCAAAGACATTCGCGGCTTCATCGCCCGCGCCGACGAACTCGGGGTGGGGCACTCGCTCGACTTCTTGCGTGACGTCGACCAGGTCAACCTGCGCCGTCGCGATCGCGTTGTCGACCTCACGCGCGACGCCCTGGGTGGCTCGGTCGCGGGCCGTCGTGTCACCGTGCTCGGGCTCGCCTTCAAGCCCGACTCTGACGACGTGCGCGACTCGCCGGCCCTCGACATCGCGCGGCGCTTACACGCCGAGGGTGCCATCGTCACGGCGACCGACCCCGAAGCGATCGAGACCTCGCGGCCCATCGCGCCCGACCTCACCTACCGCGCCTCGGTGCACGAAGCCGTGCTCGACGCCGAAGTCGTGCTCGTGCTCACCGAGTGGGCGCTCTACCGCCAACTCGACCCCGTGATCGCGGCGCGGTTGGCCTCGCCCTCGGCCGTCGTGATCGATGGCCGCTTGTGCCTCGACGCCGAGCAGTGGCGCGCAGCGGGCTGGCGCTACCGTGCGCCCGGTCGACTCATTGACCGCTCTCGCGAGCTTCTCGCCGTCTGATCACCCAGGCCGCGATCGTGTCGATCGCGAGGCCGAGCGAGATGGCCACGACGACCGAGACGATCACGGCCACGACGGGAACCTCGGCGAGCGCGGCGCCAAACAGCGCGCCGATCACCACGTTGTAGACGGCCCACGCGAGCCCCGCGCCGGCCGACAGCGGCAGAAAGAACCGCGCAGGCAGTCCGCTCGCCCCTGCGGTGAGGTTGACGGCGATACGCGCGAAGGGCACGTAGCGCGCGGTAAAGATGAGCACGGCGGGTCGCGAACGGATGGCCGCACTGGCCTTCTCGATCGCGACCCGAATCGGGCGCATCCGTTGCCATCGCCACCGATCGGTGCCCGCCCTGCGCCCGATCGCGAAGCACAGTGCGTCGCCCGTGATCGCGCCGAGCGCCGCGACAGCGATGAGCGCCCACACTGGGGGATTACCCGTCGCCCCCCACAGTGCGCCGAGTGCCACGACGAGCGTTTCGCTCGGCAACACGACGAGAAACGCGTCGCCGACCACCAGCAGGTAGAGCGCCGGCAGCAGCCAGGGCGAGACGACCAGCGCTTGAACCCAGCCGTCATCCACGGCGACAGGTCTACGGCCTCGACGAGAGCGAATGGGGAACAGTGCGTGAACTCTGCGTGCGCGCGCCGTTTCATCGTGCAAAGAACCGTGCGAGCCGTCACGCTAGAACCGTGAGAATCGCACTCGTTGCCGAAACCTTCTTGCCCCAGATGAACGGGGTCGTGGGCTCGCTGCTGCAGATGCTGCGCCACTTGCACGAGCAGGGTCACGAGACGCTTGTGATCGCCCCTCGCCACGACGAGTCTCCCGATGTGCACGTCTTGCACGGCGCCGACCTCGCCCTCTTGCCGTCGATTCCGACGCCGGGCTACCCCGAGTTGCGCTTGACCGTCACGAGCGCGCTCAAGCTCACGACGATCTTGCGCGACTTCGCCCCCGACGTCGTGCACCTCGCCTCACCGTTCTTGCTCGGCTGGCAAGCGCTGCGCGCGGCCGACTCGCTCGGCATTCCGACCGTAGCGATCTACCAGACCGATGTGCCGGGATACGCCGAGCGCTACGGCATTCCCGCACTCACCGCCACGTTTGCCCGTCACGTCTCGCGCATTCACCGCCGGGCCACCCTAACCCTCGCGCCGTCGAGTTCGTCGATGGCCGAGCTCTCGAGCCTCGGCGTCACCCGCCTCAAGCACTGGGCGCGGGGCGTGGATGCTGTGCGCTTCGCTCCCGAAAAACGCAGTGACGCGTGGCGCAGTGCGGTGGCACCCGGGGGAGACCTCATCATCGGCTACGTCGGCCGGCTCGCGCCCGAAAAGCAAGTGGCCGACTTGGAGGCCATTGCGAGCATCCCGGGCACTCGTTTGGTGATCGTCGGCGATGGGCCTGAGCGCCCCGCGCTGGAGCAGGCCATGCCCCACGCTGCCTTTCTGGGGTTTCTCGGCGGCGAGGCGCTTGCCCAGGCGATCGCGAGCTTCGACCTCTTTGTGCACCCGGGCGAGAACGAGACGTTCTGCCAGACCGTGCAAGAAGCCCTCGCAAGTGGCGTGCCCGTCGTGGCAACGGGCAAGGGCGGCCCGCTCGACCTCGTGCAGAGCAGCCGAACCGGCTGGCTCTATCGCCCGGGCGACCTCGACGACTTGCGGGCGCGCGTGCTCGACCTCGTGGGTGATGACGCCAAGCGCCGGGCTTTTGCGGCCGTCGCGCGTGACTCGGTGGCGCACCGCACCTGGTCGCGCTTGGGTGACGAGCTCATTGCCCACTACCGCGACGCGATCGTCTTGGGGCGCGAGCTCGCCGGGCGTCGCCTCGGTTTGAGTAATGGAGCGCGAGCCGCGTAGACTCTGTCTCTGGTCGCGCGAGCGACTGCGCACCTCTAGCTCAATTGGCAGAGCAACTGACTCTTAATCAGTGGGTTCCGGGTTCAAGTCCCGGGGGGTGTACGAACGGCCCTGTTGCTCTCGCCAGCGCAGGGCCTTTCGCCTTTTCGCCCGCATTTCGGCACAGCTCGCGCGCTTCGGGACCTTAGTCACGAATCCGGTCGAACCGGGTGCGCTCGGGCACGTGGAGCCCCAGAATGTGGACGCGCCTTTACGGCGCGTCCACCCCTGTGAGCGGAGCCACCACTCGTGTTCGAACAAGACATCGACCCGGTTTTCGGGTCTCTCGCCCTGTCGGCCATCGCGGCCGCGTTGCCCCTCGCTCTTCTCTTTGTGCTGCTGGGGGTGTTCAAGGTTCGCGCGCCGTTCGCGGCGATCGCGGCCCTCGCGCTCTCGATCGGGCTGGCAATCGTCGGCTGGAACATGCCGCCCGTTCAAGCGCTCAGCGCCGCGGGCGCGGGCATCTTCTACGGCTTCTTCCCGATTCTGTGGATTCTCATCAACGCGCTCTGGGTGTATCGGCTCACTGTTGTGACGCCGTGGTTTGAGGTGTTTGGCCGCACGATCCGCTCGGTGAGCGACGATCTGCGCATCCTGTCGATTCTCATTGCGTTCTGCTTTG
>JAAFHT010000181.1 GCA_013297625.1 Actinomycetota bacterium
TGGACTCCAATCCAAGTGGGCTTGCACGTCGAGTCGAGAGCCTCGCGCGAGGCTTGGCGTGCGCGCGTGGAGGAGGCAGGCCACCATCGTCGTGCCGTCCATCGCCTTGATTCAGTTCAGTAGAGGAGAGGGAGCGACACGTGGGCGTTTCTGCGCCGGCCAAGGCAGATCGGGCAGGACATCGAGCAGCCACTCGAACAGGTCGCATGGCTTCTGTTCAAAGAAGCGCTCAGCCGCCGTCGTACCGTCGTCGCGCTGCGACCAGAAGTTGTGCATCACCGTCAACGCCGCGAGCTTCGTCTCGCCCAAGGTGTGGAGGCTGTGATGGCGCAGCGACAGCTGCCCGTTTCGCCCCTCGACGCACGAGCTCGCCCGCACGTACAGCGCGACCCACCCCCGGCCTTGCTCGAGCAGGTGCGCGACGGCCGCCTCGCTCAGCTCCATCAGGGGGCTGGTGGCCTCGTCGGAAAGCGGTGCCATCAGCCGCCTCGCCCGGTCGGTGAGCGCCTGGCGCCGGTCGCTCTCTCGGCTCCGTGCGGCCACGGCCTGCAAGTACAAGGCGGGTAGCACCCGCTCGCGCAGGGCCGCCTCGAGCGCCGCCGGCAGGCCCAGCGCCTGCACCTCGGCGTCGATGCGCCCGTGAAACGCTTCGACCGTCGCGGCCATCGCCGCGACCGCACGGCGTGCCTTGCCGATGCCCTTGTGACTCGCGGGCGACAACGCGGCCTCGTCGGCCACGGCTTGCGCCTCGTCGAGCATCTCGCGCAACTCGGCTTCGACCACCTCGCCACGGCGCGCCTGACCGGTCGTGAGCTCGTAGGGATGCGTCGCTTCGCTCAGACCTTCGACCGCCGCCAGCAACGCCTGGTGCTGCTCGCGCGCTTCGGCCAGCGCCGCTCCGAGCGCACCGGGCTCGTCGTGCGCTTCGGTCGCGTCGCGCGCGGCCTGCTCGAGCTGACGGACACGGCTGGCCAGCGGAGGGCCACACACGCCCAGCACGTCGTGTTCGACATGAAACAAGTCGGGCGTCTGCGCCAGCCCCAAGCCCGTCTGCACGTGACGCACGATCCCTTTGGCGAGATCGCTGGTGACCCCAACGACCTCGACGGGCAAGCCCCGAAGGCCGTCGGCGACGGCCTGATCCCAGCTCGCGCCGTCGCGGCGCTCGGCGAAGCGTTCGACGAGCAGAAAGCCGCTGAGCGCGTCGATCGCCACCAGCAGCATCCTCGGGAAGAACGTTTCGTCTTCGCACAGCCAGAGCTTTTTGCGCGGCATGGCCGCGCCCAACCGCTCGCGCTCGGCCTGACCGAACGCGGCCACCTGCTGCTGGAGCCGGAGGTTGAGCCGGTGCTGAGCACCGAACGAGGGGGCGACAAACGCCGCCAGGTGCGACACCCGCAGGAAGGTGCAAACCAGCTCGATGCCGCAGCACCCGAGCAACGTCATGACGACGTGGGCCGCAACCACGATGCGCCGAAGCACCATCTGGCCCGCGGCAGTGGCAAAAAAAGCAGCCACCTCCGGGGGCGCCTCGGCCAACGCCTGGCGCTCGACCTGAGTGCGCAGCGTCGAACGAGCGACGCCGGCCTCGCGGCAGAACGCCCGCTCGGTCTGCCCTTGCGCCAACGCCTGCGCGCGCTCGGTCAGAAGGAGAGCGATTTCGCAGCGATCGTGGCGAGGCGATGGGGTACAAGAAGCGGGCACGGGTTGGCTCCCGGGTGGTTGGTTGCACTTCCAACCTGGTCGGCCAACCCGTGCTTGTCGATCGCGCCTACCTCACGGGAGCGTCGTGCGAGAACAGCCCACCTGAACAGCTTTCCGCTGCTCTGGACGGCACGACGATAGTGGCCGGGACAGCGGCATTAGCGAGCGCGTTCGCAGAGGGCAAAGGCACGCAACGTATCACACGCTCGGTTGTTCAACCCGAACGCGAAGCGCCTCATCTCGACGCAACGCTCGCTCACGTCGTCGAGGCTCGGTTCGTCTGGGTTCCAAGGCTCGGTGCCCGGTTG
>JAAFHT010000096.1 GCA_013297625.1 Actinomycetota bacterium
ACACGAACGTCAAGTACCCCTTCCCGCTCGACCCGCCCCACCCGCCGCATGAGAACCCGCTCGGCGACCACCGCCTGCGATTCGCGCTCGACGCTGTGCCCGAGCGCGCCCACCTGCGCTTCGAGGGCGTCGAAGGCGCGGGCGACGTGTGGCTCAACGGCACTTTCGTGGGCTCGACGCGCGGCAGCCGCTTGCCCACCGTCTTCGACGTGAGCGGCCTGCTCGCCGCCTCGAACGTTCTCGTCGTGCGCGTGCACACCTTCAGCGCGGCCTCGTACCTCGAAGACCAAGACGAGTGGTGGAACCCCGGCATCATCCGCTCCGTCACCCTGCGTGAGCGGCCCGAACTCGCCATTGACGACGTGCACGTGGTGGCCGGCTGGGGGCCGAGCGGGGCGAGCCTGCGGGTTGACGTGAGTGCAGCATCCGTCGCCGCGATCGAGCTCGTCGAACTGGGTCTGACGGTGACGCCCGGGGTTGAGGTCGCGGTTGCGGATGCTCAGCCGTGGTCAACCGAAAGCCCCCAGCTCTACACGCTGCGGGTGTCGAGCGGCCCGGCCGAGGCCGGCGGCGAGACGGTCGAGGCGCGCATTGGCTTCCGCTCGATCGCGATCGTCGACGGCGTCTTCACGGTCAACGGCGCGCCCGTGCAGCTGCGCGGCGTGAACCGTCACGAGCACCACCCCGACTTTGGGCGTGCGGTGCCCTACGAGACGCTTGTGCGCGACCTGCACCTCATGAAGCAGCACAACATCAATGCGATTCGCACCTCGCACTATCCGTCGCACCCCGACCTGCTCGACCTCGCTGACGAGCTGGGCTTCTGGGTCATGGACGAGTGTGACCTCGAGACGCACGGCTTTGGCGACGTCGGCTGGCGCAACAACCCCACCGACGGCGTCGAGTGGGAGGCCGCGCTGCGCGACCGCGCCGCGCGCATGGTCGAGCGCGACAAGAACCACCCGAGCATCATCATGTGGTCGCTCGGCAACGAGGCCGGCGTGGGCCGCAACCTTGCCGCGATGGCCGACGAGATGCGCGGTCGTGACGCCACCCGACCGCTGCACTACGAGGGCGACCAGGCGAGCGTCGACGTCGACGTGTGGAGCCGCATGTATGCCTCGCACGCCGACGTTGAGCTCATCGGCCAGGGCCTCGAGCCGCCGCTCGGCGATGACCCCTGGGTGAAACTCGGCCCCGACGACGACCCGGTTGCCTTGCACGAGCGGCGCAAGGGCATGCCGTTCGTGCTGTGTGAATACGTGCACGCCATGGGCACGGGCCCCGGCGGCATGAGCGAGTACCAAGAGCTGTTCGACCGCTACCCGCGCATCACGGGTGGGTTTGTGTGGGAGTGGTTGGAGCACGGCATTCACCGCACCTTGCCCGACGGCAGTGTCGGCACCTTCTACGGCGGCGACTTCGGCGAGCCCCTGCACGACGGCAACTTCGTCATCGACGGACTCATCGCCGCCGACCGCACGCCGCGGGCGCAACTCGCCGACCTCGCAGCCGTCTTCTCGCCGGTCGTTCTCGATCTGGATGCGGAGGCCGGGGTTCTGCGCGTGCGCAGCCGCCTCGACCACACCGACTCCTCGCGATACCAGCTCAGCTGGCGCGTCGAATCAGCGGCTTCGGCCGTCGACGCCGACGGGCTCGACCCCGATGCGATGGCAGCCGGGCGCGCGGGCGTGATCGCCCACGCGCCGGTGCCGCCGCGCGGCACGGCCGAGATCGCCCTGCCCGACGCGCTGCTCGAGCACGTGCGCACTCCCGGGGTGGTCGTGACGGTCGAGGCCTCCGAGTCCGAGGCCACGGCGTGGGCACCGCGCGGTTGGGTCGTCGCGCGAGCCCAGGTGGTGACAACGGGAGCCGTGGATGTTCGGCCGGTCGAGCTGCCGGCGGCGAGCATCCTGTCGCTCAGTGATCTCGTGATCGACGACGCGACGGGTGCGGTTACCGCGCTCGGTGCGCAGCTTGTGGAGGACTGGCGGCTCGAACTGTGGCGGGCTCCGATCGACAACGATCGCGGAGCCGGATGGGACACGGGCGGTGCACCCTCGGATGCGGAGCGCTGGAAGGCCCTCGGGCTCGACCGCCTGCGCTCACGCCTGGTGTCGCTCACGCGCACGCCCGAGCGCGTCGAGGTTGTGACGCACATCGGCGCGGCCGCCCTCGACTGGAGCCTCACGGCCACCTGGGTCTACACGGTCAAGGCCGGGGCGCTGCGCCTCAGCGTCGACCTCGCCCCGCACGTTCCCGAGGGCGTCGACCTGCGGTGGGCCCGCGTGGGAGTCTCGTTCGCCCTGCCCGGCCTCGTCGACGAGGTGCGCTGGTTCGGCCGCGGGCCCGGCCCGGCCTACCCCGACACGGGCCAGGCGGCGCACGTCGGCTGGTTCACGCGCTCGCTCGACGGCATGCTCGAGCGCACGGTGCGTCCGCAAGAGTCGGGCGCTCGGGCCGAGGTGCGGTGGGCGCGGCTTTCGTCGCCCGGCTCAGCGCTCGAAGTGGCGGCGCCTGACGGGGTTGCGCTCACAGTGCGCCCCTGGTCGACTGAAACCCTCGCCGCGACGACCCACGATCACCTGTTGGTTCGGGATGCCCGCACCCACATCGTGCTCGACCTCGCCCAACACGGCGCGGGCACGGCGGCCTGCGGGCCCGGAGTGCTGCCGCAGTACCAGCTGCACGCGCAGCCGCTGCGCGGCGTGCTGGAGTTTCGCGTCAGCTGAGCAGGGTCAGTTTCATCGGTCACAATTGCAGGGTGGATGATCCATCAGTGACACTCACGGTGTCTGAGTTGCGGCGACAGGTTGGAGATAGTGCGCTAGATGTGCGTTCTCACGAATCCGCCCTCGCTACCTTGAGTAAGTTCCCTGAAGCGGCTTCATTCAGGTTCTCTTTCGTTTCGCGGGACGAACTGGTGACCATTTACCAAAGACGCGCCGCCCGGCATCCAAAGTGGATTGAGCTTCAGGAGTTGACGCGCAGTCTGGCGCAATCCCCTGATGAGTACGTACTCCTGGGGTCTCACGAAAGCTCCCACTTTTTTGCCGACTCGGGAGCTTCGAAACTCCTGGGCTTTGTCCCTAAAGAGGCGTGAGGGAATCCCGCATCAGTTCGCGTATAACTGAAAGCTCGGTGTTCGCCGCCATCGCTTCATACGTCGTTTCATGGGCAAAGTGCGGTTCGGCAGTGTTGATCGCAAACCACAGACTGTTTGCCGCGCGCGCTTTCGTGAACTCTGCTTCATAGGCCGAGTAGTCGGCGTCACCTCTCTCGACGGCTTCACTGATTGTCCAGGCCGCTTCATCGAGATGCTCGACTACAGCAGCCAACTCAGCCAGCAGCCGGGTTTCGAGAAACTCGCCCGCCCAGGCTCGGGCCAGGGCATCGATAACAAACTCGTTGTCTAGGGCACTCACCTTGATTGCTGCTTCCGCCGCAGCAATCGCGAAGGCTTTGCGCTGCGGCGTAGTGAGCGCGGTGATCGCCTCCGCAAGCTCAGGCCACTGATGTGCAAGCAGGGAAGTAGAAGACTCGCTCATGTACTTAAGGTAGCTATATCGGGCCGATTACGGCACTGACTCCCAGGCCGGCGAGCACGGCGGCGAGGCCGAGCGCGAGGTTGAGCGACACGCTCGCCGCGGCGGCGCGGCGCTTGCCGTCGAGGATGAGTTGCAGGGTTTCGACCGACAGGGTGCTGAAGGTCGTGAGGCCGCCGCAAAATCCGGTCAGGACGATGAGCTGCCAGGTCGGGTCGAGGGGCATGCCGAGCGCGAGCCCGGCGATGAGCGACCCCACCACGTTGACCACGAGCACGCCCCACGGAATGCGGCCGCGGCCCGCGAGACTCACCGACGTGAGTTGACGCACCACGGCGCCGAGGGCTCCGCCCACGGCGACGGCGAGGATCAGCAGCCCGGTCACTCGTCGACCTCCGTCGCGCGCGGCACCCTCGGCGCGCTCGACGCGGCGCCGGGCAGCCCTCGCGCGGCGAGCCGGGCACCGAGGGCGAGGCCGGCCCATGCGGCAAGCATCCCGAGCCCGATGCTCAGCACGATCGTCAGCACCGCCCCCACGAGGTCGCCGCTCTGCGCGAGCGCCACCACCGAGACGGCGAGCGCCGAAAAGGTCGTGAATGATCCGAGGATGCCCGGGCCCAGCCCGACGCGCACCCACCCCGGCACGCGCGACCACAGGGCCGCAACGAGCACACCGAGCACGAACGACCCCACCACGTTGACGGCGAGCGTGCTGAGCGCGAACTCGTCGAGGTCGTGCGCGACCGCGAGATCGAGCAGCAAGCGCAGCGTCGTGCCGATGAGCCCGCCGACGAACACGGCGAGAAGGTCGAGCGGCGTCGCGCCCACCTTGCTTCGCGTCTTGACCGTCACGAGCGCGAGCCTACTCGCGCGGCGGTCGACCCCGGGTCGCCACTTAGGTAGACCTAACTAGACTGTGCTCGTGACCGAGACCCCCACTGCCGCACCCCGCCGCCGTCGCCGCTGGCCGTGGATTGTTGGCGGCGTGCTGGTCCTGCTGCTCGCCTTCATCGCGGCCGTCGCGCTGCCGATCGTGCTGCATGCGCCGCAAGGGTCGTCGGGCCAGGGCCGCGTGCCCGCGGGGGAGTTTCCCACCGAGGTCACCGCCACGGGCGATGACGATCGCACCCGCACGCTGTCGGTCGCGAACGAGTCGGGCGACCCGCTCGACCTCGGCGCCGTGAGCGCGGGCGATCGCCTCATCGTGACGGGCGCGGGATACGACGGCGAGCGCGGGCTCTACGTTGCGGTCTGCAAGGTTCCCGACGAGATCGACGCCAAGCCGGGGCCGTGCCTCGGCGGCATCGGATCGCAAGAGGTCGAAGAGTTCGACGAGGGCGTCGTGCAATACGCGCCCTCGAACTGGATCAACGAGTCATTCGCCTGGCGCCTGTTCGGTTCGCGCGGCTTCGACGACACCGCCTCGGGAGCCTTCACCGCCTATATCGAACTGCCGCCCGTGACCGATGGAGTCGTCGACTGCGCAGCCGTACAGTGCGGCCTCTACACGCGCAACGACCACACCGCGGCCGGCGACCGCGTGCAAGACCTCTACGTGCCGCTGCGCTGGGCCGACTGAGTGAGCTCGGCCGACTGAGCGAGCGGCGCCGCGTGAGTGCGCGACGCCGCCCGTCGCCTTAGCTCAGCTGCGACCCGATGTCGGCGCGCAGGCGCGAGAGTCGCGACTCGAGGTCGTCGACCGCGGCACGGATGTCCGCACCCCGCGCCACGGCCGTGCGCAGCTCGGTGCGCAGGTCTTGGCGAAACTCGCCCAGCAGCACCTCGGCGCGTTGCACCTGCGCACGGCCGTCTGACCGCGTCTCGGTGATCGTCGAGTGCATCGAGGTGGTCGCGTCGCGCACGGCGTCGGCTGCGGCGCTCGCCGCAGCACCCGCACCAGCAGCACCCGCACCAGCGCCAGCCGCGGCAGAAGCAGAAGCAGCCCGCGTCGACCCCGCCGCATCGCGCGCTGCCGCCGCGAGCTCGGCGCGCAGCGTCGACATCGCCTCGGTCACGGATGACCGCACTTCGTCGGCCAAACGCCGCACCGAGTCGCCGATGCCACTCTCGATGCCCTCAACCTCGCCGCGCCGATCGTTCAACTCAGCGCGCCCCGACTCGGTGATGGCGTAGACCGTTTTGCGACCATCCGTCTGCTTGGTCACGAGGCCCTCGGCCTCGAGCTTCGCCAGGCGCGGATAGATCGTTCCCGCCGACGGAACATAGGTTCCGCCGAAGCGATCACTCAACGCCTGGATGATCTCGTAGCCGTGCATCGGCCGCTCATCGAGCACATAGAGCAAGTACAGGCGCAAGTGCCCGTGGCCGAAAACCGCGGGGCTCATGAGGTGGCTTCCGCAACGTCTGATGCGGGGGCGGATGCTCCGCGCTCGGTGTGCACGACCGACACGTCACCCGTCACCGAGTTGGCGCGCACCTCGGTGAACGAGCCGGCGAGCTGCCCATACCGACCGGTGTACTGCCCCTTGACTCCGCTGATCTGAGCGTCGTCGAGCTGCAGCTTTCCGGTGGCCGTGCTGATCGAATACTGCGCGGGCACGCCCGCGTCGAGCCGCACCGTGAGGTCGCCCGCCACCGTGTTGTTCTTGATGCGATCGGGGGTGCCGCGCAGGTCGGCGACGACATCGGCCGAAACTCCATCGCACGAGAACCGGCTAATCGTGCCCGACACCGTGACGTCGCCCGACACCGTCTGCACGTCGAGATCACCCTCGTGCGCTCGCACCGACACCTCGCCACTCACGGCGTGAACCGATGCTTTGCCCACAATGCCGTCGAGCAGAATGTCGCCGTTGACGGTGTTGACCGTCACGTCGCTGTGCACTCCGCTGACCAAACCCTCGGCCGTCACCACACTGAGGTTCAGCTGCGCCGAGCGCGGCACGAGAATGCTCACCCCCGCGCGGGCCTTGCCGCTGAAGAGCCGGAAGTTGTCGAAGAACGTCTCCCACTTCAGCTGCGGGTGGTCGACCACGAGCGTGTCGCCGTCGAGCGCCACCTTGAGGTCGCGGCCTGCCACCGAGTGCACCTCGACGCGCGCGCCGGGCTCG
>JAAFHT010000068.1 GCA_013297625.1 Actinomycetota bacterium
GTCATTGCGCTCGAGGTAGAACCACAAGGTGCCCGCAGCCATAGCGACGAAGCCGAGCATGAAAAACGCTTGGACGATTTGGAAGTCCACAATTCTCCTTCGAATCGTGTCAGGTCAGCACTGAGAGTGCTGTCGACATAGAGGGGGGTGAAGTGCTTTGAGCTCTTCTTGCGCGGAGGGGATCGGGACCCGGCGCACTCGAATTGAAATGACTGTACGCCGCTCGCCCGGTTTGCGCCGCATAGTTCGCAAAAGTTAGCTGGGTGTCGCCTGGAGATTTGCTGATGTCGCAAAGTTCGCTCAACCCTCGGTGCTGAGAAAACCCGCGAAAACGACGGATGCCCGCCCTCCGAGAAGAGGGCGGGCATCCGTTCGTGATGCGTTACTGACCGATCGTCAGGCGTCTTCACCTTCGGCGGGGGCGTCTCCGCCCTCACCCTCGGCGAGCACGGGCGACAGCGACAACTTGCCGCGGTCGTCGGTCTTCGTGATCTCGACGAGGATCTTCTGACCCACCGAGAGCACGTCTTCGACGTTGTCGACACGCTTGCCACCGGCGAGCTTGCGCACCTCGCTGATGTGCAGCAGACCGTCTTTGCCCGGCATGAGCGACACGAACGCACCGAAGGCCGCGAGCTTCACGACGGTGCCCAAGTACTGCTCGCCCACCTCGGGGTTGATCGGGTTCGCGATGGCGTTGACCTGCAGGCGAGCCGCCTCGGCCGAGGCGCCATCGACGGCACCGATGTAGACAGTGCCGTCTTCTTCGATCGAGATCTGTGCGCCGGTCTCGTCTTGAATGGCGTTGATCGTCTTGCCCTTCGGGCCGATCAGCTCACCAATCTTGTCGACGGGAATCTGCACGCTAATGACGCGCGGCGCCGTGGGCGCCATCTCGTCAGGAGCGTCGATCGCCTGGTTCATGACGGCAAGGATCGCCATACGGGCGTCTTTCGCCTGGCCCAGCGCCTGCTGCAAGACCGACGACGGAATGCCGTCGAGCTTGGTGTCGAGCTGAATAGCGGTGACAAACTCGCTCGTTCCCGCGACCTTGAAGTCCATGTCGCCCAGAGCATCTTCGGCGCCGAGGATGTCGGTGAGGGCCGCGTAGCGGGTCTCCCCATCCACGACGTCGCTGATGAGGCCCATCGCGATGCCCGCAACGGGCGCGCGCAGCGGCACACCGGCGTTGAGGAGCGAGAGGGTCGAGGCGCAGACCGAGCCCATCGAGGTCGAGCCGTTGGAGCTCATGGCCTCGCTGACCTGACGGATGGCGTAGGGGAACTCTTCACGGCTCGGCAGCACCGGAACGAGGGCGCGCTCGGCCAAGAAGCCGTGCCCGATCTCGCGACGCTTGGGGCTGCCCACGCGGCCGGTCTCACCGGTCGAGTAGGGCGGGAAGTTGTAGTGGTGTAGGTAGCGCTTGCTCGTGACGGGGTTGAGCGAGTCGATCTGCTGTTCCATCTTGAGCATGTTGAGGGTCGTGACGCCGAGAATCTGCGTCTCACCGCGCTGGAAGATCGCCGAACCGTGAACGCGCGGGATGACCTGCACCTCGGCGTCGAGCGCACGAATGTCGGCGAGGCCACGGCCGTCGATGCGGATGCCCTCTTTCAACACGCGCTGACGCATGATCGTCTTCGACACCGACTTGTAGGCGGCACCGAACTGCGCGAGTGCCTCGTCGGTCAGTTCGCCTGCGGCGACCTTGGCCGTGATGGCGTCTTTCGTGGTTGCCTTGACCGCGTCGTCGGCCGTCTGACGCTCGACCTTGTCAGCGATCTGGTAGACGCGAGCGAGCTCGTCGTGGGCGACCGCGTCGACCGCAGCGTAGAGCTCGCTGCTGTAGTTGACGAAGACCGGGTAGTCCTGGATCTCTTTCGCCGACTGCGCAGCGAGGTCGAGCTGGGCCTTGGCGAGCTGCATGATGAACGGCTTGGAGGCCTCGAGGCCCTGGGCCACGATCTCTTCGCTCGGCTTGACGGCGCCACCCTGAATGAGGTTCCAGCTACCTTCGGTGGCCTCGGCCTCGACCATCGTGATGGCAACGTCTTCTTTACCGTCGGCGTTCGTGACAACACGACCGGCAACGATGATGTCGAAGACCGCTTCAGCGAGCTGGCTGTGCTTCGGGAAGGCGACCCACTGGCCACCGCCGTTGTTGTCGGGCATAAGCGCGAGGCGCACCGACGCGATCGGGCCGCTGAACGGCAGGCCCGAGATCTGCGTCGAGGCGCTCGCCGCGTTGATGGCGAGAGCGTCGTAGAACTCGTCGGGCGCGATGCTCAGCACCGTGATGACGATCTGCACCTCGTTGCGCAGGCCCTCAATGAAGGTCGGGCGCAGCGGGCGGTCGATGAGACGGCAGACCAAGATGGCCTCGGTCGAGGGGCGACCCTCACGACGGAAGAACGAGCCGGGGATCTTGCCCGCGGCGTACGAACGCTCTTCAACGTCAACCGTCAGCGGGAAGAAGTCGAAGCCCTCACGGGGGTGCTTGCCGGCGCTCGTTGCGCTCAGCAGCATCGTCTCTTCGTCGAGGTAAGCAGCAACGGCGCCCTGCGCCTGCTGGGCGAGACGACCGGTCTCGAATCGGATGGTGCGCTTGCCGTACTTGCCGTTGTCGAGAACCGTCTCGGCAAACTTGATTTCAGGACCTTCCACGAGGTCTGTCTCCTAACACGTCTGTGCTTACACGTCGGTGCGCGGGGCATCCCGAATGGATGCGCCACGCAGCGCGGAGCAGGAGTGGGCAGGAAGGGACGTCGGCGAAATGCCGCCGGGTCTGCTCTGGCCAACAGTAGACATCCACCGCATCGATCTGTCATCAGAATCGATTCGGGAGATCACCACCGGTGACCAGCTTCGAGCCGGCCTGCTCCGTGCGGTATTCACTTGAATGGCGCGAGAAAACGCGCCGATCTCAGGGTATCAGCCCGGCGTATCGCGGCCTAGCGAGCCCGGAGATCTCGGCGCGCCGTCGAGATCGACCACGGCAAGGCCCACGAGGTGTGCAAAAGCCTCAAGCCGCACGGGGTCGAGATCGGGACTCACGGGTGCGAGCGGTCTGCCGTCGTCGAGAAGCCAGTTGACGGGGCGATTGCGGGCGTCGAGCCAACGACCGAGCGCGAGGCGTTCGTGCAGCGGCAAGACCCGGGCACCGAGGGGATCACGCACGACGAGAGAGACGCCGTCGAACCGCAGTGACGTGCGCCACCGCGTCGTGATCGTGGCGACACACAGAGCGACAACCCCGAACGCGGCGAGCACCAGCAGGCTGACGACGATCGACGGGATGCCCGCCGCAACGACCTCGGCGAGCAGCAACCACGAGCCCGCCACGACGACAGCGCCGGCGATGATGAGCCCGCGCACCCAGCGACCCGCTTTACCCCGCACGACGATGTCGGTCGGCTGCGACTCGGGAGCCGTCATCTCCCCTCCCCCCTCATCGCCGCACCGCCTCACCGATGAGCACGCCATCGAGATGAGCCTGCAGCACCGTCGCGCTGGGCGGGCACAGGGCAAGCGCACGCACGAGTGTGGCCGGATCACCCGCAACGAGCGAGAACGGGCTGAACTCAAGGGGAGTGCCGAGCGCGGTGGCAAACTGCTCGGCCGACGGCGGAGACGGCACCGTCACCCCGATGTTGCGCAGACACGGCATCACGCGTTGCGTGGTGTCAGAGAATCGCCAGGCCTCTTCAACCGGCCCGGCCGTCGCCGCTGCGCCCAGATCGGCGACGCCGTACTGGGCGATGCAACTGTCGATCGTCCACCGAATGCGGTCGTAGGTGTCGCCGACGGTGCCGAAGTACGTCACCGTGAACTGGCCTCCCGTGGGGCCCACTTGCAATCGCGGGTTGAGCGTAACGATGCACTGCGAAACAACCTCGTCGACCTCGTCGGCCGCGACGAGCCCTTCGAACTCGGGCACCGGAATGTCGAACTCGACGAGCCGGTCGCCCGATTGCTCCATGAAGTCGGCGAAGCGTTGCTGCTCCGCCGCTTCGATCGTCGCGAGGCGTTCGCTGGTGACGTCGTCAAGCGTGACGGTCGCCGCGGGCTGCGCCGCGCAACCCGTCAGCGCAAGAACGACGAGGGCAAGTACGGCACCATGATCAACTGCGTGCGTCATGTGCGAATCTCTGGCGGACCGAGCTGAGAGAGTGTGCGACCAGGATCAGGGCACGTCGCCCGAATCTGCCGCGCCGTTGCCACGTCGGCGTTGCGGAAGGTCGCCGCCAGCCACACACTCTGAACCGGAACGAGCGAGTTGCCCGTCGGAGTTGCGTAGATCGACGCGTTCATCGCGGCGTTGAAGTCTGAGATCTCGAGCTCGGCTCCCCACCGACGCACGCAATTCGGCAACGCCACCGAGAGCTGATGACGCACCCACTCCAACTCGACGGGTCCGCCGAAGGGGTAGGTGCCCGACCACGGAATCACCTGCACCGCGCACCGCAATTGCGCAACAGGGAGCTCCCACTCGGGCTCTGTCGTCGGACGAGGAGCGAGAATGTAGATGCCGTTCGGCGAGATCGACCCCGCCGTTCGCTCGAGAATGCGATCGATACACTCGGCGTTTTCTGACAGCGCTCGGTCGCTCTCTACCCAGCGGTCGAAGGCGAGCGGCGGATACACCGCCTCGGGCCAATCGCGTTCGATGAGCTCTTCCGTCGCGGTTGCCGCTCGTTGCCATGCCGCAGTGATCGCCGCTGATCGTTCGTCGCGCACGTCGTCGAGATCGGGCATCGAGGCAGGCGATGCGCAGCCGGTGATCATGACCAGCCCGAGAGCGATGGCCACCAAGACCGCGCGCCTCACGAGGCAGCCCCAAGCGGCGGGATCGAGGCGAGCACGACCGCGGCAGATGGGCACAAGGCCTGCACGCGGCGCAACTCGGGCACATTGTCGCGAACAGCCGCATAGGGATCCCACTCGGGGGTTTCGCCGGTGAGCACAATCGCCGAAGCATCGTCGGGCGCCGGTGCGGCCGTGATGCCTTCGCGGCGCAGGCA
The DNA here is from genome assembly GCA_013297625.1 of Actinomycetota bacterium. GTDB lineage: Bacteria > Actinomycetota > Actinomycetes > Actinomycetales > Microbacteriaceae > Microcella. The sequence continues at coordinate 5,022 of JAAFHT010000068.1, forward strand.
CGTGGGCAAGGCATCCCGAACATACGTGCTGAGCCACTCGGCCTCGATGGGTCCAGGCTCGTTCACGGCGAGAGAGGGCGGAGGCAGGCGACCCTGACAGAGGTAGATCGAGGTCTCGAAGTCTTGCAACTGGGCGTCGGTCTGCGCAGGCGGCATTGCGAGCACCCCTGCAGTCGGGTCAACGCGCACCGTGAGGCCAGACGCTTGCGAGGCGCACCGCTCGAAGGCAGCCGTCCAGACGCTCGGGTCAAGCCAGGCGTCGATCTGCGTTGCGGGCAGCCGGATGCCCGGCCACCGTGATTCGAGGTAGCCGCCGTAGGAATCGAGCAATGCCACCACGCGCGCTTCGGCGAGCGCTGCGCGCTCTTCGGCGACGGCATCGAGCCCGAGTGACGAGGTCGCGGCCGGCGAACACGCCGTGAGGCCGACGAGCGCGACAGCGAGAGTCGCCAACGCAGCGCTGCGCCGTCGACACGCACCGGTGCGTTCTCGCATGCAGAAAGGGTGCCACGAAACAACTCGCTGGGGCTGACAGCCACCTCATAGCCAAGCTGCAGTCACTGCATAATGAATTGCAGTTACTGTACATTTACGAAAGCCCCCACCACCAAAGGAGAACCATGGCAATCGATGACCCCCACCCGAGTGCGCCTCCCCCGGCGCTCGAGGCCGTTGGCCTCTCGAAGCACTACGGCAGCAGTGCGAGTCGCTTCGACGCGTTGAGCGACGTGAGCCTCAGCATCCGCGCCGGCGAATGCGTTGCGATCGTCGGCAAGAGCGGTTCGGGCAAAAGCACGCTCATGCACCTGCTCGCCGTGCTCGACGAGCCCTCAGAGGGCGAGGTGCGCATTCATGGCACGGATGCCCGCTCGCTGTCTGCCCGCGCCCTCAACCGCTTGCGCAACCGCGAGTTCGGGTTCGTCTTTCAGCAGTTCTTCCTCAACGCCCAGCAGAGCGTGCTCGACAACGTGACCTTGCCGCTCACGATTGCCGGGCTGCGCCGCGGAGCCCGTCGGGCCCGCGCGCTCGAGGTGCTCGGCACGCTGGACCTCGCCGAGAAGGCCTCGGCCAAGGCCGTAACGCTTTCGGGTGGTCAGAAGCAACGCACCGTCATTGCGCGTGCGCTGGCCGGCAACCCCTCGGTGATCTTCGCCGATGAGCCGACGGGCAACCTCGACTCGGCGACGGGCGCAATCGTTGAAGACCTCTTGTTCACTCTCAACCGCGAGAAGGGCATCACCCTCGTGATCGTGACCCACGACGACGAACTCGCCGCACGCTGCGACCGACAGGTGGTCTTGCGCGACGGACGCATCGTGAGCGACAGTGCCGCTCCCGTTCTTGAGGGGGTGGCCCGATGAAGGCCGTCGACCTGGCCCGCACCGCGGTGGCCAACACGTTCCGCTCGAAACTGCGCACGACCCTCACGGTGCTCGCGCTGTTCGTTGGCGCCTTTACGCTCACGATCACCACGGCCCTCGGCGCCGGTGTCTCGAGCTACATCACCACGCAGGTCAACTCGTTCGCAGCAGAAGATGTCTTGCTTGTTCAAGCGACAACTGACCTCACGGCAGCGGCAGAAGACGACGGACCCGCAGAGTGGGACCCCGAGACCTCTACCTCGTCGAACTCCCAAGCGGGCGGTGCACCCCTTGCTGGCGCCCAGGCCGAACCGCTCACCGACGACGATCTCGACACGATCGCCGCAATTGACGGAATCAGCGGCATCGACCCGGTGCGCTCGGTCTCAACCGACTGGGTGAGCACCGACTCGAGCGCGAAGTTCGAGTTCAGTGTCAACCCGCAGTCGGCCGTGACGGTCGCTGACCTCGAAACCGGGGCACAGCTCGACCACTCGGCGAGCGACTTCGAAGTGATGCTGCCCAACGACTACCTCGAGGCGCTCGAATTCGACAGCGCCGACGATGCGGTGGGCTCAGAGGTCACGATCGGGATGACCGACATCACGGGCGCGACCCACGAGGTCACGGCCGAGGTCGTGGGCGTCAGCCGCTCAAGCTTGTTCGCGAGCGGCGCCGGAGCCAACAACGCCCTCGTGACCGAGCTTGCGAGCCTGCGCACCGCGGGAATCGAGGGCGCCGACGAGAACTCCGTCATCGCCATCGCGTACCTCGAGAGCGAACTAAGCGACGCACAAATCGAGCAGGTCACGGCCGACCTCAGCGACGCTGGCTTTAGCGCCCAAACGATCGAAGACCAGCTGGGCATCGTGACGACCGTCATCGCGGGCATCACGGGCGTTCTGAATGCCTTCGCGATCGTGGCCCTCATCGCGGCGGCGTTTGGCATCGTGAACACTCTGCTCATGAGCGTTCAAGAACGCACGCGAGAGATTGGCCTCATGAAGGCCATGGGCATGGGCAGCTCGCGCATCTTCGCGCTGTTTAGCCTCGAAGCCGTGACGATTGGGGTGATCGGCAGCCTCATCGGCGTCGGAGCAGCCATGCTCGTCGGCTCAGGCCTCAGCACGGCGCTTGCCGCCGGCCCGCTTGCCGACCTCGAGGGGCTCTCGCTCTTCTTGTTCGAACCGGCCAGCCTGATCGGTGTCGTGCTGTTGATCAGCGCGATCGCCTTCGTCTCGGGTGCGCTGCCGGCCAGTCGCGCGGCGCGCCAGCGCCCGATTGAGTCGCTGCGCTACGAGTAAACAGCGACGTGCCGCGAGAGGATGGGATCATGAGCCGAACCGACGCGCCCCGCGCCCGGTCAAGCGCGCCCACCTCTCGCGGCACGGCCACCGCCCGACGCATCGAGTCGAGTGCCGTTGCTCTCGTTATTCAGCACGGCTATGACGCAACGACTGTTGACATGATTTGCGCCGACGCGGGCATCTCACAGCGCACGTTCTTCAACCACTTCGCCACAAAAGACGCGGCCGTCATTGGCACCGATGTTCCGCGCCTTGACGAGTCGCGCGTGCGCGCGTTCATCGCCGCGAGCGGGCCCAACCTGCTGGCCGATGCGGCTGAACTCATCGCACTGCCCGGTCTCGATGGCGCGATGGACCCCCAGCTAATGCGACAGCGCATGCGGGCGATTACATCCAGCGCCGAGCTCATGCAACGACAACTCGAGCGATTTGCGAGCATCGAGGCCGAACTCGCCGAAGTGATTGAGTACCGACTCGCTCGACTGTCGACTCCCGACGAATCGGCCGCGGAGGTTCGCGAGCAATCCCGCCTGACCGCCCACCTCCTCGCCGGGATTCTGCGCTACTCCGCTGACGCGCTCATGAGCGGCGACTCCGCCTCGGTGCCCGCCATCGTTGCGCAGACTCGCGACCGGCTCACGGCGCTGCTGCCGAAGCTCGCGGGCCGCTGAATCGCTCGCGAACCACGAAGGCCGCCAGCCGATTGCTCGGTGGCGGCCTTCGCAGAAGAAGTTCGCGGTGTTATCGACGCTGTGTTAGCGACGCAGACCCAGGCGCTCGATCAGCGAGCGGTAACGCTCGATGTCGACGTCGGAGAGGTAACCCAGCAGACGACGGCGCTGACCGACGAGCAGAAGCAGGCCACGACGCGAGTGGTGGTCGTGCTTGTGCTCTTTCAGGTGCTCCGTGAGGTCCTTGATGCGACGCGTGAGCATCGCTACCTGAACCTCAGGGGATCCGGTGTCACCGGGGTGGGTTGCGTACTCGTCGATGATCGCCTTCTTGACGTCTGATTCCAGTGCCATAGAGGGACCCCCTTCTCTGCTCGTTGCGCGGCGCTCGCAGCAGGATGCTCGAGCTCTCTTTCTCCGCGGCCGTTAGACGGCAACCTTGAGATACTACCAGGATGCTCGAGCGCGGTTGTCGCCGGCGTCAGCTGCCCCGCGTTGGCGAAGCCGGCCCGCCGCCGCGCAACCGTGACGACGCCAGCGATGATGAGCCCCTGGCCGAGGCAGTAGCTGAGCATGATGAGCAGGTCGACGGCGCCGAACGAGAAGCTCGGCAGAAAGCGATCGAGGCCCAGCAGGGTGTCGCTCACGAGAAACACCCCCGCGCCGATGGCGATGAGCCGGGTCGTACCGAGGGCGGTCGCGGCAGCCGTACCGAGAACGAGGCCATAGACCGCCACGGGAATCAGAAGGGCCCCGAGGTTTGGCGCGAGGAGGGCGACAAGCGCAGCCCACCAGGCCACGGCGAGCGCTATGCCCCACCATGGCACGCGACGCGTGCGCAGTGGCCCAAGGTAGAGCGCGATGTAGGCGAGGTGTGCCAGGCCAAACGCACCCATGCCGATAAGAAAGCCAATGTCGCCGGGGCTCTGCAGCAGCACGTCACCGAGCCACGAGAACACCAGCGCGAGGCCACCCCCCACGATCAGCATCGACCGCCGAACCGGCAGTCCGAGCACGAGCCCGATGAGCAACGCGGGCATCAGCAGGGGCTTCGTCGCGGCGACGAGGTCATCACCGCCCACGGCAATCGCGATGAGGTGCACGGCCGTCACGACGATGTAGGGAGTGAACGCGGGCAGGGGGCGAAAGGTGGGGCGCACGAGGCTCAGGCTACGCCTCGCCCTGCCAGGACGTTGGTCCTGACTTCGCGCGAGAGGCTCGCGCACGCGCTCGAGTCATCGCAGACTGGCACCATGCTGCTTCCCGCCATCATTCTCATTACGCTCGCCCTCGTCTTCTACACGATCGGCGTGTGGTCTGAGCGCGCCCAGAAGACACTCAAGCCGTGGCACACCGTGTTCTTCGGGCTGGGGCTTGCGGCCGACGCGAGCGGCACCTACCTCATGAGCCTCATCGCCGATGCGAATCGGGCGGCGGGGGTTGAGCCGAGCATCCTGAACCAGGTCATGGCCATCAGCGGACTCGTGGCCCTCATTCTCATGGCCGTGCACTTCGCGTGGGCCGTGGTCGTGCTCGTGCGTCAGCGTGAGAACGAACTGCACCGCTTTCACCGGTTCTCGGTGGTCGTGTGGGCGATCTGGCTCGTGCCCTACATCACAGGCGCGCTCGGCTCGAGCCTCGGCTAACCCGCAACAATCGTCGCGGGCACTCCCCCGGCGGGCCGATAGGTCGCGCGCGGCTCGGCTTTCGGCAGCCCGCTCGCGGTCGGGCGAGGCCGCAGGGTGCGGGCGAACTCCATGAGAATGATGTGCGACTCGAGCAACGCGAACTGATCGCCGAGGCACTTGCGCGTGCCCGCCCCGAACGGAAAGTACGCCCCGCGCGGCAGGGTCGACTCGAAGTCGTCAGCCCAGCGTTCCGGCATGAAGGCATCGGGATGCTCGAAGAACCGCTCGCTGCGATGACTCGCATACTGCGACACGAGCACGTGGGCTCCACGGGGCACGGTGACGCCGGCCACCTCAACCTCGTCGAGCGCGCGTCGGGGGGCAACCCACACGGGTGGTGCGAGTCGCATGGCTTCGTTCATGACCGCGTGGGCTATGGGCGCCGAGATGACGCGGCGCAGGTCGGGGACTTCCCCTTCCGGCAGATACTCATCAGCCTCAGCAGCGAGCGCTGCCCACACGTCGTCGCGGTCACGAAGGTGACACATCGCCCACGTGAGCACGTTGGCCGTCGTCTCGTGCCCGCTGAGGATAAGCGTGAGAGTTTCATCGCGCACTTCGTCGTGGCTGAGCGCTGACCCGTCGTCGGCATCGCGCGCGGCGAGCAACAGCCCGAGCAAGTCGTCACCGAGCGGTGCGCCGGTCTCGGCCGCGGCCACCCGGCGCACGATGATGTCGTCGGCGACCGTGGCCAAATAGTCAGACGACTCTTTGAACTTCGCAAAGTACGGCACGCGCGAGCGGTCGAAGCGGTCGAGACCCGGCAGCATCGTGCGTTCAATGCGGTCGATGGCAACACCCATGTGGTGCTGCACGCCCTCGGCGTAGCGGTCGATCTCGGTGCCAAAGAGCAATTGCGCGACGATCTGAAACGTCAGGCGCATGAGTTCATCATTCGCGCGCACCTCGTCGCCGGCCTGCCACCGGGCAACGTGTTCGCGCGTGATCCGCTGCATGGTCGCGGCGTACTCCGACAATTGGTGGTGGTGAAACGGCGGTTGCATCATGCGCCGGTGCCGCAAGTGAATCGGCTCTTCGCTCGTCAAGAGCCCCGTGCCGAGCACTTTGGCCATGCGCTCGAAACCGACGCCCTTGATGAAGCTGTGCTGCTTCTTGACCGTGACATCGACAACGCCCTCGGGTGAGAAGAACGCGTAGAACAACTGGCCGTTGAGCCAGAAGCTCGCGACATCGCCATAGGTTCGGTGCAGGTCGAGCAAAAAGGCCGGAGTGTCGCGCAAGAATCGCGCGGTGAGGCCGCCCGGCAGAGTGCGGGGCCCGGGCGGCAGCTCGACGCTCACGTCTCGACGGCGACGAATCGGCGGCGGAATCGGCGCATACTCGCGCGGTCGTTCGGCACTGAACGGCAGAGTCATGCGACCTCCTGGGCCCGCGTCAACGGTGACGGTCTCGACCCTACCCGCACCGAGTGCGCTCCAGTGAGAGGAGTACGGTGAGCGCCATGACCAGCTCACCGCTCAGCTTCACCGTGACCGCGCGCGCCGACGCGGCGAGCTCAACCCTGCACGCGGGCGACGCCATCGCGCTCGACACCCGCTGGCAGCCGGATGCTCCCTCGACGCGCCCCGGCCCCGCCGAGCTGCTCGCGGGCGCCTTCGCCGCCTGCCTGCTCAAGAACGTCGCCCGCTCGAGCACGATGCTGCCCTTCGCCTATTCGAGCGCAGACGTCACGGTCACGATTCATCGACAGGATGCTCCCCCGCGCTTCACCGCCATCGAGTACACCCTGCACCTCGTGACCCCCGAGCCTGCGCACCGCGTCGAGCTGCTGCACCGCAACCTGCAAAAGTTCGGAACGGTCTACAACACGCTCGCCGCCGTGTGTGAGGTGTCGGGCACCGTGACAACAACCGGTTAGGGACCTTCGGCCCTACTGCG
>JAAFHT010000084.1 GCA_013297625.1 Actinomycetota bacterium
GGCGCGCAGGCTCCCATCGCCTTCATCATCGCTTTCGTGCCGATGTTGCTCATCGCGTTCGCTTACCGTGAGCTCAACCGCGAGATTCCCGACTGTGGCACGGCATTCACGTGGGCGACCAAGGCTTTCGGCCCCTGGGTGGGCTGGATGGCCGGCTGGGGTGTTGCGGTCGCGGGCATGATCGTGCTCTCGAACCTGGCCCAGATCGGAGCTGTCTACTTCTGGCTCCTGGTCGCTCCTGACGTGGCGAACAACCCCGTCGCCGTCACGGCCACGGGTGTGGTGTTCATCGCGATCATGACGCTCATTAGCTGGCGCGGTCTCGAGATCGGCGAGCGCCTGCAGAACGTGCTCTTGGGCATTCAGTACCTCGCGCTCATCGGCTTCGTGGTTGCCGTCATCGTCTCGTTTGCCACGGGCACCGCGCCGGCCACGGCCACGCCGCCCACGCTCGAGTGGTTCAACCCCTTCGGCTTCGCGAGCTTCGGCGGATTCGTCGAGTCGATTCTGCTCGCGCTCTTCATCTACTGGGGCTGGGACACGTGCCTCGCGCTCAACGAAGAGACGCGCGACCCCAAGCGCATCCCTGGCCGCGCCGCCGTGCTCACGACCCTCATCTTGCTCGTCACCTACGTGGGCGTCGCGGTGGCGGCCATGGCCTACGCGGGCCTCGGCACTGAGGGCTTGGGCCTCGGCAACGAGGGCAATGCCGACGACGTGTTCTTCGCGCTCAAAGACGCGGTACTCGGACCGTGGGCCTGGCTGCTCGTGCTCGCCGTCATGATCTCGGCGATCTCGTCGACGCAGACGACGATTCTGCCGACCGCTCGCGGCACCCTCGCGATGGGTGTCTACGGTGCTCTGCCGAAGCGCTTCGGCACGGTGCACCCCCGATTCCACACTCCCGGCTTCTCGACGGTGCTCATGGGGGTCGTCGCCGCGAGCTTCTTCGTGGGCATGTCGCTCATTAGCGACAACCTTCTGCAAGACACGATCTTGTCGCTGGGTCTCGCCATCGCGTTCTACTACGCCATCACCGGGTTTGCGTGCGTCTGGTACTTCCGTCGCACGCTGTTGACGAGCGCGAGCAATCTGTGGATGCGCGGCATTCTGCCCTTCCTCGGCGCAGCCATGCTCACCGCGGCCTTCGGGTTCTCGGTGGTCGACATGATCAACCCCGACTATGGCTACACGGTGCTCTTCGGCATCGGTGGCGTCTTTGTCGTGGGTGTGGGTTCGCTCGCGATCGGCGCTGTGCTCATGGTCGTCTGGGCGCTTAGCCCCGCGTCGCGCCCGTTCTTCCGCGGCGAGACGCTCAACAAGAGCAGCGAGGTTTTGGTGCCCGAGAGCGACCTGCCGGTCATCCGGTCGATCGACGGCGGGCGCTGAACCCCGCGAGGCACAGCCATCACCAGGGTCGCGCGGCGGTAGGCTCGCCCGCGACATGACCCGCCGCGCGACCGCCCTCATGAGCGCCTTCGAGGCGCTGCTCATCGTGGCCATCGGCGTCGCCGTGCCGCTGAGCATTCTCACGATCATGTGGGCCGCGCAGTTTGGGTTTCAGATCGACTGGGTCGTGTTTTGGCGCGCGGCTGTCGTCATCTGGCTCATCGGTCACGGCGTCGACGTGACGTTTCAGCTGGATGCGCAGACGGCTCTAGCCCTCGGCGTCACGGGCGTCGGCGAACCGTTTCTGGTCTCGCTCGCGCTCAGCGGTTTTGCGCTGTGCACGGCACTCGCCGGCGTCGTGATGGCGCGACGACTGCGGCCTGAGCGGCACCGCGTGCTTGGCGAGCTCGTCGCCCTCGCCACGGTTGTCGTACTCTCGGGCCTTCTCGTGTGGACGGTGTCGACCTCGGGCGTGCTGCCCTCGCGCTGGCAGGCTGTGCTGTTTCCGGCGCTCGTGTTCGGGTTGGGTCTCGCGATCGGGTCGATGGGGGCGACGAACCCAGCGCGCGTGCGCCTGCGGCGCATGATCGCCGAGGGGCCGCAGCCGTGGTTCGCCGCCGGGGGAGCCGCGCTTCGTGCCGGGCTCGGCACCGTGGCGACGGTCATCGTGGCGTCCTCGCTCGTCACGACGACGGCGCTCATGCTGGGCTACGGCCAGGTCATCGCTCTCTATGAGAGCGTGCAAGCCGGGGTGCTCGGCGGCATCGCGCTCACGGCCGCGCAACTCGCCCTGTTGCCGACTCTCGTGATCTGGGCGGCGTCGTGGCTTGTAGGCCCGGGCTTTGCCGTCGGTGCGGGATCGACCGTGAGCCCCATCGCCACGACGCTCGGGCCGCTGCCCTCGGTGCCCGTGCTGGGCGCCTTGCCGAGCGAGCCCTCGCCGCTCGGCTTCATGATCCTCATCGTGCCGGTGCTCGCCGCGTTCATCGCCGGGCTTGCCGTCCGCCCGCGACTAGTCGCGGCGCTCGACGGAGAGCCGCCCCGCTGGTGGGGGCTCGGCACGGCCGCACTGGCCGCCGTGGTGGCTGGGCTCGCGATGGGCTTTCTCGCGTTTGTGGCGACGGGTGCCGCCGGCCCCGGACGCCTCGCCGAGGTGGGCCCCGACCCGGTGACCGTGGGGCTGTGGATGCTCGTCGAAACTCTCATCGGAGCATCCCTCGGCCTGCTCGCCGGCGGTGTGCGAGTGCCCCGGCCACAGGCCCTCGCGCGCACCCGATAACCTGGGCTGGTGCTGCGGGTCGTCGTGCTGATCTCGGGCGGCGGGTCAAACCTGCGCGCTCTGCTTGAGGCGTGTCGCGATGCCGAGTTTCCGGCGCACGTGGTCGCCGTCGGCGCCGACCGCGCCGCCGACGGCCTGGCTCACGCCGAAGAGTTCGGCATCCCCAGCTTCACCGTGCCGTTCTCGTCGTTCGACTCGCGTGAGGAGTGGGGCGACGAACTGCTCGCGGCGGTGCAACAGTGGCAGCCCGACCTCGTGGTGTTGAGCGGCCTCATGCGCCTGCTGCCGCCGCGCGTCGTCGAGGCTCTCGCGCCGCGGGTGATCAACACGCACCCCGCGTATCTTCCCGAGTTTCCCGGGGCCCACGGCGTGCGCGACGCGCTCGCCGCGGGCGCCGCGCAGACCGGGGCGAGCGTCATCGTCGTCGACACGGGCGTCGACACGGGCCCGATCCTCGCGCAAGAGCGCGTGCCCGTGCTGCCCGACGACTCTGAGCACAGCCTGCACGAGCGCATCAAGCCTGTTGAGCGGCGCCTGCTCATCGACGTCGTGCGCGGCATCGCTGACGGCTCGATTGAGCTCAGCGCAGCATCCACCCGATAAATCAGACCTGGAGACCCCATGGCCGGCCCCGCCCACGACCCCGCCCTTTACCGCCACCGCGACGCGGTGCCCGTGCGTCGCGCGCTTATTTCGGTGAGCGACAAGTCGGGGCTGCTCGAGTTGGCGGCGGCGCTCGCCGAGGGTGGCGTCGAGATGGTGTCGACGGGCTCGACGGCGGCAACGATCGCGGCCGCGGGGCACCACGTCACCGAGGTTGCCGAGGTCACCGGATTCGCCGAGACCCTCGACGGGCGCGTGAAGACCCTGCACCCCAAGGTGCACGCGGGCATTTTGGCCGACCTGCGCCTCGCCTCGCACGAGGCGCAGCTCATCGACCTCGGCGTTACGCCGTTCGACCTCGTCATCGTCAACCTCTACCCCTTCGTCGAGACCGTCGCCTCGGGCGCCCAGGGCGACGTCGTCATCGAGCAGATCGACATCGGTGGCCCCGCGATGGTGCGTGCCGCCGCCAAGAACCACGCCAACGTCGCGATCATCGTCGACCCCGCCGACTACGTCATGGTCACCAAGGCCCTCACGCTCGGGGGCACGACGCTCGCGCAACGCCAGCGCTTCGCGGCCAAGGCCTTTGCGCACACCGCCGCGTACGACACCGCGGTGGCGGGCTGGTTTGCCGACACGCTCGGGGTGCGTGCCGAGCACCCGGCCGCCGACGGCAGCCCTGCGACTCTGCAGGTGTCGGCGCGGCTGCAGCAGGTGCTGCGCTACGGCGAGAACAGCCACCAGCACGCCGCGCTCTACCGTGCCGACGGCGCCCACGGCATCGCGCAGGCGACGCAGCTGCACGGCAAAGAGATGTCGTACAACAACTTCGTGGATGCTGACGCGGCCGTTCGCGCCGCCTACGACCACGAGGCTCCCGCCGTCGCGATCATCAAGCACGCCAATCCGTGCGGTATCGCCGTGGGGGCATCGATTGCGGATGCTCACGCAGCGGCGCACGCGTGCGACCCCGTCTCGGCCTTCGGGGGAGTGATCGCCGCCAACCGCGTCATCACGCGCGAAGCGGCGGAGTCGATCGCACCGATCTTCACCGAGGTCGTTGTCGCCCCCGGGTTCGAGCCTTCCGCTCTGGAGCTGCTGCGCGAGAAGAAGAACATCCGGCTGATCGAGCTGCCCGCGGGCTTCGCGCTCGGCGACGTGGAGCTGCGCCAAGTGAGCGGCGGCTGGCTGCGGCAGAGCGCCGACCGCGCGTTTGCGTCAGCCGACTCGTGGCAGCTGGTCTCCGGCCCCGCCGCCTCGGCCGAGCAGCTGGCCGACCTCGAATTCGCGTGGCGCGCGTGTCGAGCCGTCAAGTCGAACGCGATTCTGCTGGCCTCGGGCGGAGCATCCGTCGGCGTGGGCATGGGGCAGGTCAACCGCGTCGACTCGTGCCACCTCGCGGTCTCGCGAGCGGGCGAGCGGGCGCGCGGTTCGGTCGCCGCGTCGGACGCGTTCTTCCCGTTCGCTGACGGACTGCAGGTGCTGCTCGACGCGGGCGTCGCGGCGGTCGTGCAGCCCGGTGGCTCGGTGCGCGACGAAGAAGTCATCGCGGCGGCCCAGGCGGCCGGCGTGACGATGTACCTGACGGGCGAGCGCCACTTCTTCCACTAAACGATGAGATCGTGACAGGAACGTTCTGGCGCCCTGGTAGCTATTTGTTGAGCGAGTCGGTGTAGATCTTGCTGGAGAGGCTCGCGGAGGTCGAATGGTGAGGCGTTCTTTCCGGGGACGTTCCCGACTTGCGGTCTGGATCCTGGTTCTGACTGCCGCTTGTGTGTTTCTCCTGATTCCCGCGCTCCAAGTGGTGGGAGGGGGGAGCCAATGGGTTTGGTCAACCGCAGTACTTCTCGTGGCGATCACCGGGTGGTTGCTGTGGCGGTGGGCAGTCTCGCCACCTCGGGATTGGCGTAACCAGAGCGAGAGGTTGCGCGGGAAAGGCTCGCTTGTTCTTCTGCGAGAGTCAGAACGACGGGAGAGCGGAGTCGGTGCGCTTGACGTACGGGAAAACGGCCTCCGCCTTGACTTCCCCGATCGCGAACCACTTTTCCTTGGCTGGGATGCGATCACCGACGTGACGACCGCGAAGGAACGGTTCGGCCAAAAGTGGAAGCTTGAAGTCGTTCTCTCAGACCCAAGAGACGTACTGGTTCTGTATCCCCTGATGGACGATGGGGTGTCGATGGCGGTTGGCCCCGATTCGACGCAAGAATTGCTCCGACTGATCCGGGCACAACAACCGCCGAATCGCTAACACACAGTGGTCTCCCGCGGCGTGACGATGTACCTGACGGGCGAGCGGCACTTCTTCCACTAGGTCGCGGAATCCAGGCCGTTCAATGCCGTCGAGACAAACTGGTCGCTATTCGTTCTGATCGAGAATCTCTTGGAAGCAGTCTGAGCTCGTGAACACCATGCGGTCCCACTCGTCGGGGTCGGGCTCCGGCGCGAGCATCACGAGCTCGCCACCGCGGCGGTCAGCGCTAACCGTCCAACTCCGTGGGCCGTCTTGCGTCTCGAAGTACAGCGTTACTGCAGGGTCACCTCGGTAGTCCCTGTAGTACAAGCCGTTCCCAATCTCCCAGCGCCCTTCCGCCATGAAAACGTCTTGGTCGACAAGGGTGTCGGCGAAGACTGTTTCGTTCAAGAGCGCACCGGACACGGCGAGCGTCGCAGTCGCAGCCCCATCAAGCGTGAAGGTGTCACCAGCGTCGTTCGTCCAGGTGCACTGGTACTCGATCGGCTCAGGCAGGGAGTTCATGAGTTGCGTGCACGCGGCGATGGTGGGCACAAAAAGCACGACTGCAGCGATGCTCAGTGTCCGCGACCATCGACGCGTATTGCTCAGGCTTCTGGCGCCGGGAGAATTCTTGTTCATCGGCCGGTCTTTCTCTGCTCGTCACTGATGGGTTCGTCACGACATCGGGTCGCGGTGATCACTACCCAATCACGTCGATGACGATTGCTAGGCTTCCGCCAGCCGTTTTCGAAAGCATGATTGTGGCCGACCGGCTCGCGTTCTTGAGGTTGTGATCGACAGTGAGGGTCCCGAGTGGGAGAGTGCTCATGACCGAGAAAGGTGCGGTATGACCGCTCGTGACACTCCTCGCCCTCGGGTGTCGCGGTGGCGCATCGTCGGCTTGGTCTTTGGCGCCGTGGTCGTGGTGGTCACCTTGATTGGCTACGTGCGACGGGCGATTCTCACCATCGAGTCGGGGGATGCCGCGCGTGGCATTGTCAATCTGATTCTGCTCAGCGCGGTCTTCGTGGTTCTCCTTGCCGGATCCGTCGTCGTGGCTGTGCTCATCAAAAGGAGTCGCTCAAGGGTGAGCCAAGCGTCGGTGACGTCGCAAGGGCATCCAGAAAGCCACTCAGGCACAACCCAGCTGTCGCCCGAACGTCGCGCTCTGATCGAGACCGTGCTCGATTTCACGGCTGATCACGAGCGGGCGGTTGACGAGTTGGTCCGCTTCTCATGGGACTCGGATGCCGCGGTTGAGTTCACGCCGTCGATGCTCCGAGCCGCACTTCTGGCGACGGTCGACGGCACCCGGCCGGCCGTGTTGCTGCAGCAATGGGCGGACTACATCGAACTGCGGGACGACATTCAGATGGCGGATGCGCGGGTGCGCTCCATCATCCACGCCCTCGCGAATCCCGACCTCGAGGGCCCCATCACCGAGCTACGGTTGCGCGAGTGGATCGCGGCGCTTGGCGACGGGCAGATTGGACAGCGCTAGTCGGACAGTGCGGGAAACGAGAGGAAGTCCCGCGCGTGGCTCTACCCTTTTGGCTATGGGACAGAGTCGCGTGGCTTCTGCTCGATGTGTGTCACTAACCGCTGTCGTTGCCTCCGCTCTTGCGCTCTTGACAGGCTGCATCCCCGTAAGTGGCCCCGTTGCCATTGGCACCTTGAACGGCGAGTTCCGGGTCGCGGTGTGTAAGGAGCTGATCGTTGAGTCGGCGTACGCGTCTGTCCGGGAGCCGGGTCACAACTCGGTGCGTTTCTGGGAAGCGTCAGGGCAAGTGACTATTCCGGCCGGATCAATCGTGCGATTGGACGAAGAATCCTTCGGCATGGAGTTGGGACTCTACTCAGAGCCGACTCTCACTTCGGGGAGCAAACTGTGGTTCACGTTTCTCGGCAAGCTGGACCCGAACACCGGCACGATAGCTGAGTTCGCGGTTCCGGACGGCGGCGTTCAGGACGGGATGTGGTTGACGTCCGACGGCGAGATTCAGCAGAGCCCGTGCTTCTAAAGCGGCGCTGCATATCCCGGGGCATAAGCGAACTGAGGGCGACCGCGCCGCGCTAGCGTGGAAGGCATGACTCCCCTCGCGGCCGAAGGCCGAGGCCCACGGCGATGAGTCGAGTGCCCTGGTTCTTCATCGTTGGCCTCGTTCTATTGCCCTTTGTGTTCGTCTTTCCGCTCCTC
>JAAFHT010000113.1 GCA_013297625.1 Actinomycetota bacterium
TCCTAGGCCACTAAACGATGGGGCCAGGTGGCGCGAGCCGCAGAGCAACCGAGGCACAAGCATACGGGTCGACCCGCTCGAATGCCAAACCGGAGGCCGGCGGGGGCGGGCGCGGGTTAGGCGACGATCCGACCGGCCTCCCCGCCAGGGGCCGCCGCGCGGGTTAGCGTCGCGAGAACGGTTGGGGCGCTCTGCGATCAGGGCGCCCTGCGAAGCGTGCGGTGCTCTACCTGGCCGAACGCGGCATCCGTTGGTACTGTTGTCAATGGTGCTCGTGTGAAAGTTGTGACATAACGCGTCGCGGGATGCTGCGCCACACTCGAGCGGGTTTGGGGAGCAATCATGCAGACAGAGATCCGCCGTCGCGTTCGCGGGTTTATCGCCGCCGCCGCGGCCGTCGCTCTGCTCGTCACGGGCTCAGTCGCTGCGACCGAACGCCCCGCCTATGCCGTGGATTACCCGTCGTGGAACGACGTCGTCGAAGCCCGCCGCAATGTCGCCGCCGCGCAAGCAAAGATCACCGAGATCAAGGCGGCCATTGCCTCGATCACCGCCGAGGTTGAGCGCACGCAAGCGATCGCCGAAGAAAAGGGTGCGGTCTACTACGAAGCCCAGTTGGCCTTCGATGAGGCTGCCTACGTTGCCGACCAGCTGCAGGCCCAGGCCGATGAGGCGCAAGCGCGCGCCGACGAGTCGCGCTCGCGTGCGGGCCAGTTCGTCGCCGAGCTCGCGCGCTCGGGCGGCGGAGACCTCTCGGCGTCGCTCTTCACCAATCCCGGCCAAGCCGACGAGCTGCTCTCGCGCCTCGGCTTTGCCAGCAAGATCACCGAGCAGGCCGAAGGCATCTACGCCGCCGCGCTGCAAGACCAGAACGCGGCGCAATCGCTCACCGATCAGGCCAACGTGGCCAAGCAGATTCGGGACGAGCTGCGCATCGAAGCGCAAGCGGCCTATGAAGAAGCGCAGGCAGCTGCTCGTCGAGAACCGCGAGGCCACCGAGGCTGACTATGCCGCGGGCATCGCCGCGCAATACGGTTCGGGCTCGAGCCTCGACGCCGGGCAAATCGTCAACGGTTGGGCCGTGCCCACCTCGGGCTACATCTCGTCGCCCTACGGCTACCGCGTTCACCCCGTGACGGGCGCCGTCGCCTTTCACTCGGGCACCGACATCGCCGCCTCGTGTGGTCGACCGATCTTTGCGGCATCGAGCGGCACGGTCGAGTACGCCGGCTGGAACGGCACCTTCGGCGTCTTCGTGCGCATCAACCATGGCAACGGACTCACGACCGGGTACGCGCACATTCAAGAGGGCGGCATTCTCGTGCAGATGGGTCAGCCCGTCGCCGTGGGCCAGCAGATCGCGCGCATGGGAACCACGGGTCGATCAACCGGCTGCCACTTGCACTTCGAGGTGCGCCAGAACGGCTCGTCGACCGACCCCATTCCCTACCTGCGCGGTAAAGGTCTTTCTGTTGGGTAGCCGACTCTGATGCAGCGCCCCGGGCGCCACGCACGCAGAGTCGTCGCCCTCGCGATGGCTCTCGTTGTGGCACTCGGGGTCGCACACGCAACACCGCAGCAGTCGGCACTCGCCGCGCCCGCGCCACCCTCGTGGGACGACGTCGAGGCCGCGAAGGGCGACGTTGAGGCCACGGAGGTGGCCGTGGCGCGCATCCGGGAATCGGCCGAAGCCATGAACGCCGAGCTCGAACAATTGCGCATTGCCGCGCTCATTGCCGGTGAGCAGTATCAGAGCGCCACGCTCGCGCTCGACGAGGCCACGACGACGATGGCCATTGCCGACCGGCGACGGGATGTTGCGCTCGAGCGCGCCGAGGCCTCCGGCCAGCAGGCTGCCCAGCTCGCGACGCAGCTCGCGCGTGCCGGCGGTGGCGACCTCACCATGGCCCTCATGGTGAGTGGAGACAACGCCGACGAGTTGCTCTACCGACTCGGCACCATGAGCGCCCTCAGCAGTCGCACCAACGATGTGTTGAGCCGCGCGGTCGCCGACCGCAATGTCGCCGCCGCGTTGAGCGACCAGGCGATCGTGGCGCGGGATGCTCGCGCCCAGCTCGTCGCCGACGCCGAGTCGAGCTACACCGCGGCGGCCGTGGCGGCGGGCGACGCCGAAGATCGCGCGGCGGCGCAGCAAGAGTTGCTCGACGACCTCTCGGCGAAGCTTGCCGAGCTGACGGGTCGCTCGGTCGCGCTGGAGCGCGAGTATCTCGATTCGCTCGAGACGCCGCCCGCGGGGCCGTCGCCGTCGCCGAGTGCTCCTGCACCGAGTCCGAGCCAACCGGCGCCGAGTCCGTCGAACCCGACGCAGCCGAGCCCGAGCCCGAGCGCGCCGTCGCCGTCGCCGAGTAGCCCGGCGCCTTCGCCGAGCAATCCGCCATCATCCGGGCCTCAACCGAACGCCGCCGCCGTTGCCGCGGCCATCGCCTTCGCGCGCGCTCAAGTCGGCGAGCCGTACCAGTTCGCCGCGGCAGGCCCCGACGCGTGGGACTGCTCGGGCCTCACGATGATGGCCTACTCCGCCGCGGGCCTCTCGATCGGCGGCCACGGGTCGACCGCGCAATACACGCGGGCTTCGTCGCGCGGAGTACTCGTGCCGTACAGCCAAGTGCTGCCCGGCGACCTCATCTTCTATAGCTCGGGCGGCTCAGCGAGCGCGTCGAAGTATCACGTGGCGCTCTACATCGGCGACGGACTCATGATTGAGGCGCCGTATCCGGGCAAGCCCGTGCGAATCGTTCCCGTGCGCAGCTTCGACCGCGTCGGGATGGTGGCGCGGCCGAGCGCGTAACCGCGCTGGCGTCTCGCCTGAGCGCCTAGCGCGCGGCCGCCTCTGCCGAGTTAGTGACCGGCGGCGGGCACGTAGGCCGCGATGCCGGCCTGAATGATGGCCTCGGCTTCGGCGGCGTCGCCCCAGCCCTCGGTCTTGACCCACTTGCCGGGCTCGAGGTCTTTGTAGTGCTCGAAGAAGTGCTCGATCTCTTTCTTCGTGAACTCCGAAACATCGCTGATGTCTTGAATGTGTGACCAGCGCGGGTCTTTCGCAAACACGCAAATGACCTTGGCATCGCTGCCGCCGTCGTCGGTCATGTTGAACACGCCAACGGGGCGCACGGTGACGCCCACGCCCGGAAACAGCGGGTATTCGGTGAGCACGAGCGCGTCAACCGGGTCGCCGTCGAGGCCGAGAGTGTTCTCGAAGAAGCCGTAGTCGGTGGGGTAGACGAACGACGTAAAGAGCACGCGGTCGAGCATGACGCGACCCGTCTCGTGGTCGATCTCGTACTTGTTGCGGCTGCCCTTCGGCACTTCGATGATCACGGGGTAGGCGCCCATCGGGGTGCTCCTTTGTGCGAGAGAAATCGGCGTGGGTGGCGCCCGCGGGCGCGGCTCTAACCTTAGTGGATGCCCCCCGAGCGCCCGGCTGACGCCCGACGCCCGCGGCTCACCCCCGCGGTCGCCGACTCTCGTCGCGCCGTGCGCGAGTCGCTCGGCGGGCTGCCGCCGGGTTCGCTGGCTCTCGTTGCTCTCAGTGGAGGCCCCGACTCGCTCGCGCTCGCCGCGGCCGCCGGGTTTGAGGCACCGCGGCTGGGGCTGCGCGCGGGGGCGGTGATTGTTGACCACAGCTTGCAGGCCGGGTCGGCCGAGGTGGCGGAGCGCGCGGCGCAGGCGGCGCGAGCGCTCGGGCTCGAGCCCGTGCTGGTTGAGCGCGTGCATGTCGGTGGCGAGGGCGGCCCCGAGGGTGCGGCACGTGAGGCGCGGTACGCCGCGCTCGAATCCGCAGCCGCGCGGCTCGGTGCCGCCGCCGTGTTGCTCGGGCACTCGCTCGACGACCAGGCCGAGACCGTTCTGCTGGGGCTCGCGCGCGGCAGCGGCACGCTGAGCATCGCGGGCATGGCCGCAGTCGTGGGGGTGTGGCGCCGACCCTTGCTCGGACTACGCCGGGCCGCGCTCGCTCAAGCGTGCGCCGACCAGGGTCTTGAGCCGTGGCACGATCCGCACAACGACGATGAGCGTTTTGCGCGCGTGCGGGTGCGGCGCAGCATCCTGCCGCACCTCGAAGAGCACCTCGATGCGGGAATCGTCGAGGCGCTCGCCCGCACCGCCGCGATTGCCCGCGACGACGCCGAGGCGCTCGATCAGATGGTCGATGAGGTCGCCGAAGAACTCGTTGAGCTGGCCGAGGGCGGGTGCTCGCTCCCCGTCGCGTGGCTCGTCGCCAACCCCGCGGCCCTGCGCAATCGCGTGATTCGGCTCGTGGCGCGCAGCGAGTTTGGCGTCTCGCTCAGCCGCACCCACACGCTCGAGGTCGCCCGACTCGCGACCGACTGGCACGGGCAGGGCCCCGTGCATCTGCCCGGCATTAGGGTGGAACGCATCGGCGGCCACCTCGTGTTTTCGGCCGCCGAACCTGCGTGACCACCCCTTTGCCCGTATCGCCGGAGGAGACCCCGTGGACGTCGACGACATCCGTTCTGACCTGACCGAGGTGCTCATCACCGAGCAGGAGATTCACGCGAAGCTCGCCGAGCTCGCCCGCCGGGTCGAGGCCGATTATGGGGATGCCCCGCCGCTGCTCGTCGGCGTGCTCAAGGGCGCGGTCATGGTCATGGCCGACTTCGCGCGCGAGCTTGCCGTGCACGTCGAGATGGACTGGATGGCCGTCTCGAGCTATGGCGCGAGCACGCAGTCGAGCGGTGTCGTGCGCATTCTCAAAGACCTCGACACCGAGATCGCGGGCCGCGACGTGCTCATCGTTGAAGACATCATCGACTCGGGGCTGACCCTCGCGTGGCTGCGCGGCAACCTCGAGTCGCGGGGTGCGAAGAGCGTCAAGATTCTCGCGCTGCTGCGCAAGCCCGAGGCGGCCAAGGTTCAGGTTGAGGTCGAGTACGTCGGCTTCGACATTCCGCCGGCCTTCGTCGTCGGTTACGGCCTCGACTACGCCGAGAAGTACCGCAACCTGCGGGCCGTCGGCGTGCTCGCTCCGCACGTCTACGCCGACTGACGCGTGTGCGCGAGCACGAACGTCTGCAGAATGACGTTGTTCTGACGTCAAGCCGCTAAATCGGCGATTCTGCAGACGTTCGTGCCCGCACTCCGCCTGCCGCGAACAGCACACGACCTGCCAAGCGCCGCGCGATAGCCTGACAGGCACGTTCCATCAGCAGAAAGGTGCGGGGCCGCCAGCCCGCCAGCCATGAATTTCAAGCGCATCGTTCGAGGCCCGTTCCTCTACATCGTCGCCGGAGCCCTCGTGCTCTGGATTGGCTTCACCCTGCTCAGCGGCATCGGCGGCTTTCGCCAGATCAGCACGCAAGAGGGCCTTGAGTTCTTGGAGAAGGCAGAAATCACGAGCGTCAAGATCGTCGACGGCGAGCAGCGCGTCGACATCGTGCTCGCCGAGCCCGATAAAGAGTTCGGCACGAACGTGCAGTTCTACTACGTGGCGCCCCGCGGTGCGGCCATCATCGAGGCCGTCAACGCGGCGAACGTTGATGACAAGTTCACCGACGAGGTTCCGCAGACGAACTTCTTCGTGAGCCTGCTCGGGCTGATCATCCCGTTCCTCATCATCGGCATCATCTTCTACT
>JAAFHT010000060.1 GCA_013297625.1 Actinomycetota bacterium
TTCTCTTTTTCTCTTTATGCATCAATGAGAGATAACTTTTTGAGAGTCGCAGCTCGTCAACCGCCCGCACACGTGCTGTGCCAGTATGGAAGGCCCCGGGTGCCGGGGCAGGTCGACCGAGAGGGAGCCGCGTGAAGTTCCAGGTCAATCGCGACGTGTTCAGCGAAGCAGTGTCTTTCGCCGTGAAGCTTCTGCCGCAGCGCACGACGCTGCCCATCTTGAGTGGCGTATTGTTGCGGGCCGAAGGCTCGACGGTCACCCTCTCGTCATTCGACTACGAGGTCTCAGCTCAGACCTCGATCACCGCTGACGTTTCTGACGACGGAACCGTTCTCGTCTCGGGCCGATTGCTCGCCGACATCGCATCGCGTCTTCCGAATGCTCCTGTCGAGTTTGCGACCGATGAGGGCAAGATTGCCGTTCGGTGTGGCTCTGCTCGATTCACTCTCTCGAGCATGCCCGTCGAGGAGTACCCGAGCTTGCCCGTCGTCGACGGCCCCAGTGGCGTGCTCCCGGGTGACTCTTTTTCGGATGCGGTTGGCCAAGTAGCCGTCGCGGCGTCGCGTGACGATGTCACCCCCGTCATCACTGGCGTGCAGCTCGAGATTGCCGACAATCGCCTGTCGCTCGTTGCCACCGATCGATACCGCGTGGCGGTTCGCGAAATTGACTGGGAGTCATCCGCTGTTGCCGAAGGCGTTACCGCTCTCGTGCCGTCGCGTACTCTCTCTGAGATTGGCAAGATCTTCGCTCACGCCTCGACCGTCACGGTCACGATCGTGAGTGGTGGCGATCGCGAGCTCATCGCTTTCTCTGCCGACCAGAAGACCGTGACCTCGTTGCTCATTAAGGGAAACTTCCCGCCAGTAAAGCGGTTGTTCCCTGAAACGGTTGACAACTACGCGGTCATGAACACGGCGGAGCTCATTGAATCGACCCGCCGCGTTCAACTCGTGCTCGAGCGCGATGCCGCTTTGCGATACAGCTTTTCTGACGACGGGCTCACGCTCGAAGCGATCGGCTCAGAGAACGCTCAAGCATCCGAAACCATTGACGCTCACGTCACGGGTGGCGACACCACCGTGTCGCTCAAGCCGCAATTTCTCATCGACGGCCTCTCGGCCGTGCACAGTGAATACGTGCGCATCTCGTTCACCAAAACCGACAACCCCAATAAGCCGGGGCCGGTGCTGATCACGAGTCAGTCGTCGAAAGACCAGCCGGGCACGGACAACTATCGCTACCTGCTGCAGCCCAACCTGCTGCTGCGCTGACGCGCGTGCACGTTACGCACCTCTCACTCGCTGACTTTCGCAACTACGCTCGGGCCGATGTTGCGCTCGCGCCGGGAGCAGTGTTGTTCGTGGGTCGCAACGGCCAGGGCAAAACCAATCTGGTCGAAGCGATCGCCTACGCCGGCTCGGCTGCCTCTCATCGCGTGTCGAGCGATCAAGCGCTTATTCGCTTCGGTGCCGAGTCGGCGATCGTGCGTGTTCGGGTTCAGCACGATGATCGCGCTGTCGTCATCGAAGTCGAACTCAATCGCTCATCGCCGAACCGCGCGCAAGTCAATCGCTCGCCCGTTCGCTTGCGTGAGTTGCCTCGGTACTTTGCCAGCGTGATTTTCGCCCCCGAAGACCTATCGCTCGTGAGGGGTGATCCCGGCGGGCGTCGAGCTTTTCTCGACACTCTTGTCGTGCAGCGCACCCCTCGCTTCGCGAGCGTGATTAGTGACTACGAGCGTGTTGTCCGCCAACGCAATTCGCTTCTCAAGTCGGCACGGGCCTCACGGCTGGCTGCCGACAGCCTCAGCACACTCGACGTGTGGGATGAGCGGCTGGTCGCGCTCGGCACAGAGCTCATCGTGGCTCGCGCTGAGCTTGTCGACGCAATGCGTCCTCACGTTGCGCGCGCCTACGGCGCGGTGGCGGGCGACGATCACCACACGCTCATGAGCGTGCGGTTGAGCCTCGATGTGGATGTCGATGACGATTCGTCAGCGAGCTCACCCGATGACACGAGTGATTCACCCGAGAACATTGCCGAGCGTTTTCGGTCGCGGCTCGCAGACCGGCGACGGGAAGAACTCGATCGCGCCGTTACTCTCGTCGGCCCGCACCGCGACGACCTCGTGCTCGAGCTCAATGGCTTGCCGGCTCGCGGCTATGCGAGTCACGGCGAAAGCTGGTCATATGCGCTCGCACTCAAGCTTGCGTCTGCCGAAGTCTTGCGGGCCGACGCTGTCGCGGGCGATCCTGTTCTGATCCTGGATGATGTTTTCGCCGAGCTTGACGAGGGTCGGCGAGAGCGCTTGGCCGACGCCGTGGGTGGGTTTGAGCAAGTACTCATCACCGCCGCGGTCGGAGCAGATGTGCCCGAGAGGCTCGCGGCCACCCGCATCGGAATCGCGTCGGGCGAAATTGTGGAGGAGGGGTGATGGTCGACCAGCAATCCCCCACGAGCGAGCCGGCTTCGAGTACGTCGACCGACCGGGACCCCACCGAGTCAGAAGCGAGCGCCGTCTATCGCCGACTGCGGCGCGTATTTGGCGACCCCGCGATGCGGTCGTCGGATGCGCGCAAACGCACCACGCGCATCCCGGGAGATTCTGCTCCGTTCGGTGTGGGTCGTGACCCCTCCGACCTTGGCGACGTGCTCGACTCGGTCACACGCACGCTGGGCTGGACCTCGCCGCTCGCTCGCGGCGAGCTGCTGACTGCATGGCCCGAGTTGGTGGGATCAGACATCGCCGCCCACTCTGAGCCCGCCGGCATCGACGACGGTGTGCTCACGGTGCAGTGCGATTCCACGGCGTGGGCCACCCAATTGCGCATTATGCGAGCTGAAATCTTGACGACGATTCTGCATCGATACCCCGATGCAGAGGTCTCGAGCATCCGGTTCATTGGCCCGGGTGCGCCCAGCTGGAAGCGCGGGCCTCGATCGGTGCCCGGTCGAGGGCCCCGCGACACCTACGGCTGAGCGCCTGAGGTCGCGAATACAAATCACTCCACCACAGCCGCGATATCTCCCCAGAGGCACGTTCTGACGGCTCCTAGGGGCCATTTCTTGGTAGGATGGACCCGCCACATCGGGGGTGCTGTTTTTGCCCCGATCGGTCGGCCACCAACGATCCATTCGGCGGGAGCGCACTTCTACATGACCACTTCGTCCTCTACCCCCTCCGAAAACCCGGCAGAAGAGTCAGCAAACTCCGCGGCAGAGACGAATCCGCAGCCGAGCTCGACGAGCATGTCGAAGCCCAACACTCCGACGCCGCGCAACGACCACAGCTACGGCGCCGGTGACATTCAGGTACTCGAGGGCCTTGAGGCTGTGCGCAAGCGGCCCGGCATGTACATCGGTTCGACGGGCCCGCGCGGTCTGCACCACCTCGTCTACGAAATCGTTGACAACTCCGTCGACGAAGCGCTCGCCGGCCACTGCGACACGATTCACGTCACGCTGCTGGCCGACGGTGGTGTTCGCGTGGTCGACAACGGCCGCGGCATCCCCGTTGACGAACACCCGGTCGAGAAGAAGTCGACCGTTGAGGTCGTACTCACGATCTTGCACGCCGGCGGAAAGTTCGGCGGCGGCGGCTACGCCGTCTCGGGCGGTTTGCACGGTGTCGGCAGCTCAGTCGTGAACGCGCTGTCAGAGCGCCTCGCGGTTGAGGTTCGCCGTCAAGGCAACGTGTACTCGCAGACCTACCAACACGGTGTTCCGGATGCTCCGCTCGCGAAGGGCGCGGCAACCGACGAAACCGGCACGACCATCTCGTTCTGGCCGAACGGCGAGATCTTCGAAACCACCGAGTTCGACTACGACACGTTGCGCACGCGCTTTCAGCAGATGGCCTTTCTCAACAAGGGCTTGCGCATCACGATTGCCGACGAGCGCCGCGATGAGGATGCCGCACTCGACGCCGCTCCGCGGCGGGAAGAATTTCTCTACGAGAAGGGTCTCGTCGACTACGTCGAGTTCTTGAACTCGGCAAAGAAGATCGAGGTCGTGCACCCTGAGATCATCTCGTTCGAATCAGAAGACACCGAGCGGCGCATCGCCCTCGAGGTCGCCATGCAGTGGACGAATGCTTACTCAGAGTCGGTGCACACCTACGCCAACACCATCAACACGCACGAGGGCGGCACTCACGAAGAGGGGTTCCGCGCGGCGCTGACGACGCTCGTCAACAAGTACGCGCGTGACAAGGGCATCCTGAAAGAAAAAGACGAAAACCTCTCGGGCGACGACGTTCGCGAGGGCCTTACGGCCGTCATCTCGATCAAGCTCGGCGAGCCGCAGTTCGAAGGCCAGACCAAGACCAAGCTCGGCAACACCGAAGCCAAGTCGTTTGTGCAGAAGGTGGCGGGCGAGCACCTCGCTGACTGGTTCGAGCGCAACCCGGCTCAGGCCAAAGACGTCATTCGCAAGGCGCTACAGGCCTCGGCTGCACGCATCGCGGCGCGCAAGGCGCGCGAGCAGACGCGCCGCAAGGGCCTGCTCGAGTCGGGCGGCATGCCTGGCAAGCTCAAAGACTGCCAGTCGAAAGACCCCTCGCTGAGCGAGATCTTCATCGTCGAGGGTGACTCGGCCGGCGGCTCGGCAGTTCAAGGCCGCAACCCCGAGACGCAAGCGATTTTGCCGCTGCGCGGAAAGATCTTGAACGTCGAAAAGGCGCGCCTCGATCGTGCCCTCGGCAACGCCGAGGTGCAAGCCATGATCACGGCCTTTGGCGCGGGCATCGGTGAAGACTTCGACCCCGACAAGGTTCGGTATCACAAGATCGTGCTCATGGCCGATGCCGACGTCGACGGCCAGCACATCACGACCCTGTTGCTCACGCTGCTGTTCCGTTACATGAGGCCGCTCATTGATTTGGGCTACGTGTACCTTGCGCAGCCTCCGCTCTATCGCCTCAAGTGGACAAACTCAGAACACGAATACGTCTACAGCGACCGCGAGCGGGATGGGTTGCTCGAGTCGGGGCTGGCCTCGGGCAAGCGCATCCCGAAAGACAACGGCATTCAGCGGTACAAGGGTCTCGGCGAAATGAATCACCAAGAGCTGTGGGACACCACGATGAACCCGGCCTCGCGCACCTTGTTGCAGGTCACCCTCGAAGACGCAGCGGTCGCCGACAGCGTTTTCTCGACTCTCATGGGCGACGACGTCGAACAGCGCCGCACCTTCATTCAGCAGAACGCGAAAGATGTGCGCTTCCTCGACATCTAGTCGAGGCTGCGCTCTGATCTCACCACCACCGAAGGATTCCCCTCATGGCAGACGACACCACGGGCACTGAGCCGGTCGACTACGGACCAGGCGGGCGCGTCAACCAGGTTGACCTGCAGCTCGAAATGCAGCGGTCGTACCTCGACTACGCGATGAGCGTCATCGTGGGCCGCGCCCTGCCCGACGTGCGTGACGGCCTTAAGCCCGTGCACCGTCGCGTGATCTACGCGATGTTCGACGGCGGCTACCGACCCGACAAGGCCTACTCAAAGTGCTCCCGTGTCGTCGGCGATGTCATGGGGCAGTTTCACCCGCACGGTGACTCGGCCATCTACGACGCCCTCGTGCGCCTCGTTCAGCCGTGGTCGATGCGGTACCCGCTCGCGGCCGGCCAGGGCAACTTTGGCTCGCCCGGCAACGATGGCGCGGCTGCACCGCGATACACCGAAACCAAAATGGCGCCGCTCGCCATGGAGATGGTTCGGGATATCGAAGAAGACACCGTCGACTTCCAAGACAACTACGACGGCCGCACGCAAGAGCCGAGCATTTTGCCGGCGCGATTCCCCAACCTTCTCGTCAATGGCTCGGTGGGCATCGCGGTGGGTATGGCCACCAACATTCCTCCGCACAACCTGCGCGAAGTGGCCGCGGCCGCGCTCTGGCACCTCGAGAACCCCGAGGCCGATCGCGAAAGTCTGCTCGAAGCGATCATGCAGCGCGTCAAGGGCCCCGACTTTCCGACCGGCGCACAGATTCTCGGCGTCAAGGGAATCCACGATGCCTACCGCACGGGTCGTGGCTCGATCACGATGCGCGCGGTCGTGACGGTCGAAGAGATTCAGAACCGCACGTGCCTCGTCATCACCGAGCTGCCGTACCAGGTCAACCCCGACAATCTCGCGATCAAGATCGCCGACCTCGTGAAAGAGGGCAAGCTCGGCGGCATCGCTGACATTCGCGATGAGTCGTCAGGCCGCACCGGTCAGCGACTCGTCATTGTGCTCAAGCGCGACGCTGTGGCGAAGGTTGTGCTCAACAACCTCTACAAGCACACGCAGTTGCAAGACAACTTCGGCGCCAACATGCTCGCGATCGTCGACGGCGTGCCGCGCACGCTGCCGATCGACGGCTTCATCACCTACTGGGTCTCGCACCAGATCGAGGTCATCGTTCGCCGCACGGCGTTCCGCCTCGCGAAGGCTGAGGCCGACGCCCACATTTTGCGGGGCTATCTCAAGGCGCTGGATGCCCTCGACGAGGTCATCGCTCTCATCCGTCGCTCGCCCACGGTCGACGAGGCCCGCGAAGGCCTCATCGCGCTGCTCGATGTCGACGAGCTGCAAGCGACCGCGATTCTCAACCTGCAGCTTCGTCGCCTCGCTGCACTCGAGCGGCAGAAGATTCAGGATCAGGCAGAAGAACTCGAGCGCCTCATCGCCGACTACCAGGCGATTCTCGCGAGCCCTGAGCGTCAGCGCACGATCGTCTCTGACGAGCTCACAGAAATCGTCGACAAGTACGGCGATGAGCGACGCACCGAGATCATGATGGGCTTCGACGGCGACATGAGCGTCGAAGACCTGATTCCGGTCGAAGAAATGGTCGTGACGGTCACGCGTGGCGGATACATCAAGCGCACGCGCAGTGATAACTATCGCTCGCAACACCGCGGCGGCAAGGGTGTCAAGGGCGCACAGTTGCGCGCCGATGATGTCGTCGAGCACTTCTTCGTCACGACCACCCACCACTGGCTGTTGTTCTTCACGACGACCGGACGGGTGTATCGCCTCAAGGCCTACGAGGTGCAAGAGGCCGGCCGCGACGCCAAGGGCCAGCACGTCGCCAACCTTCTGGCGTTGCAGCCCGATGAAGAGATCGCCCAGATTCTCGACATTCGCGACTACTCGGTGGCGCAACACCTCGTGCTTGCCACGCGCAACGGCCTCGTCAAGAAGACGGCCCTGACCGAATACGACACCAACCGCACGGGCGGCATCATCGCCATCAACCTTCGTGATGGCGACCAGCTCGTGTCGGCGATGCTCGCCGATGACTCTGACGACATCCTGCTCGTGTCGCGACGGGGCATGTCACTGCGGTTCACGGCTGACGACTCGGCACTGCGGCCCATGGGGCGCTCGACCTCGGGCGTGACGGGCATGAAGTTTCGCGAGGGCGACGAACTGTTGTCAGCATCCGTCGTCGGCGACCGCGGGTATGTGTTCGTCGTTACCGAGGGCGGCTACGCGAAGCGCACCGAGGTGGAGCAGTATCGCGTGCAGCAACGCGGCGGCCTCGGCATCAAGGTGGCCAAGCTCAGTGACGATCGCGGAGCCCTCGCCGGAGGCCTGATCGTGGCCGACGACGACGAGGTGCTCGTGGTTATGCAAAATGGCAAGGTGGTACGCTCCTCGGTGGCCGAAGTGCCCGCCAAGGGCCGTGACACCATGGGGGTCGTGTTCGCCCGCCCCGATGACGACGACCGCATCATCGCCATCGCGCGCAATAGCGAACGCAACCTCGTAGATGCCGATGCGGAAGCCGAAACCACTCCCGAAACTGACACCAGCACTGACACAGATACCAGCACTGACACCGATACCGCCGGAGCCGCACCTGCGGCCGAGGGTGGAAAGGACGAGAACGCGTGAGTACAGTCGCCGAGAAGCTGCAGCGTAAGTCGCAGCGCCAAGCCCCGACGAAGCAGGTTCGCCTCAAGCTCGTCTACATCGACTTCTGGTCGGCGGTGAAGCTGTCGTTCTTGGTCGCCATTTGCGGCGCCATCTTGCTGGTCGTTGCCACACTGTTTGTGTGGATCGTGTTGAACTCGCTCGGTGTCATTCAAGACGTCGACGCAGTTCTCGCCGACATCATCGGCGATGAAGCGACGAGCTTCACGGCGATCTTCTCGCTCGGCCAAGTCATGTTCTTCGCCACCATCGTCGCGCTGCTCAACATCGTCGGGGGCACGGCGATCGGGGCCATCAGTGCCTTGCTTTACAACTTGAGCGTGCGCCTCACGGGCGGATTGCTCGTCGGCTTCACCAACAACTGATCGACCGACCGCCCCGATTGGGCGGGCGTGACCGGATGCAGTACAGTCGTATCCGGTCTCACGGGGATATAGCTCAGGCGGTTAGAGCGCTTCGCTGATAACGAAGAGGTCCCAGGTTCAAGTCCTGGTATCCCCACGCATTGTCTGTCACGCCGCCGCTACTGCGGTGTGACGGCGCTTCCGCGAGACGAGCGCGGTCGTCTCGCTTCGCGGATCGCCAACACGGTGCAACGGGGCCTTAGCTCAATTGGTAGAGCGCCTGCTTTGCAAGCAGGAGGTCAGGAGTTCGATTCTCCTAGGCTCCACTCCATTGCCACCGCCCATATCATCGGGCTCTGGCTCGACGAACTAACTCCCTGCCGCCGAGGTGTAGTCGAGCACGGCCCTACGAAGCGGCGGGCGTCGCGTCGTCGGGGTCGACCTCTTCGACCCAGAGATCCTCGTCGGCTCGCAGCGTTTGCCACGCGGCGTAGGCAATAGCAGCCGTCGCGACGACGCCCAGGCCAATGAGGATGTAGCGGCCGGGGCCGGGCTTCGGCTTCACCTCGGTGATGCCGACCTTCTGCCCCGCTCGCGTCGCGAGCTCGCGGCCCGAGGCCGACACCTGCCGAATGGCGTCACGAATGCGCTTGTCGCGGGCGACATCGAGAACGGCGATCGCAGAACCGATCGCGCCCGACACTGCGGGCATGACGTCGTCGACGAAGCGGTCGCGCGTGGCAGACGCGGCGTGCCGCACCGAACCCACGCCGGCTTCGACGCCGGGCACGATGCGCTTCTCGTAGGTCTCGCGTACTCGTGGGGCAACGTCTTCTCGCGCGACCGAGGCAGCCTGACGGCTGGCATCGCGCAGGATGCTCGCAGCGCGCTCGAGAACCTCGCGTTGCTCGTCCCACACGTCGCCGGCTTGGCGGCGCAACTTCTTCAATTCGCGCTGGCGCTTGCGTGACAGTTCCATGGAATCCTCCTGGATCGACCTTCGTCGGCTCTCCCATCCTGGCACCAACCCACGGCACACCCAACCGATGTCGTAGGAATGCACAGGATTCGGCCAGTGCGCTCCATGCCAGAATGGGCGACATGTCCATCCACACCGCCGTCGCCACCATCCACACGAACAAGGGCGACATCGTCGTCAACCTTTTCGGCAACCACGCGCCCAAGACCGTGCGCAACTTCGTCGGGCTCGCCACCGGTACGCAAGAGTGGACCCACCCGGCCACCGGAAAGAAGAGCACCGACCCGCTCTACAACGGCGTCATCTTCCACCGCATCATCACCGACTTCATGTTGCAGGGCGGTGACCCGCTCGGTCAGGGCATTGGTGGCCCCGGCTACGAGTTCGACGACGAAATCCACCCCGAGCTGCAGTTCAGCGAGCCCTTCTTGCTCGCGATGGCGAACGCGGGCAAGCGCGGCGGCCGCGGCACCAACGGTTCGCAGTTCTTCATCACCACGGTGGCGACTCCGTGGCTCAACGGCAATCACACGATCTTCGGGGTCGTTGCTGACGACGACTCGAAGGCGGTCGTCAAGGCGATCGAAGCCGTGCCCACCAATGCCAACGACAAGCCGCTCGACGACGTCGTCATTTCGAGCATCGAGGTCGTCGAGGTCGCGTGACAACCTCGGCACCGGGCCCCGCCGACACTGGGGCGGATGCCCGCGTCTGCTACCGGCATCCTGACCGCCCCAGCGCGGTGCGCTGCCAGCGTTGCGATCGTCGAGTGTGCCCCGAGTGCCAAACTCCGGCGGCAGTGGGAGTGCAGTGCCCCGAGTGCATAGCGGCCGCGCGCGCGGCGGCAACCCGCCGCCCGTCAGCGCTCGTTCGCGCCTTCCGACCCGGTAGTCGAGTGCCTGTCGTCAGCTACAGCATCCTCGCGCTCACGCTTGTCGTGTTTGCGCTGCAGTGGATCACGCAGGGGGCCGTGACGAGCGCACTCGCGTACTTTCCACCCTTGACCGCTCAAGAGCCGTGGCGCATGCTCACGGTTGCTCTCGTGCACAGCGACCGGTCGATCTTCCACATCGTGTTCAACATGTATTCGCTGTGGGTGCTCGGCCCCTTGCTCGAGAGCCTCATTGGGCGCGCGCGATTCGCCGCGGTCTATGTGCTCTCGGCTCTCGGCGGTTCGGTCGCGGTGCTGTGGCTCGCACCGCTGTCGGTCGTGGTGGGAGCATCCGGAGCGATCTTCGGGCTCTTGGGCGCCTTCTTCGTGATTCAGCGTCGGCTGGGGGGCCGCAACATCCAGCTCGTGGTGATCATTGCCATCAACCTGGCGCTCGGTTTTCTCATTCCGGGCGTCTCGTGGCAGTCGCACGTGGGCGGCCTGGTCGTCGGAGCGCTCTTGGCGTGGATCATGCTGCGCACTCGTCGCGTCGATCAGCAGAGACGCCAAGCACTGCTCATCGCGCTCGTGGGCGTCGGCCTCGTGGCCCTCACGCTGCTGCGTTTGGCGTTCTTCTAGGAGCGCTCGACGCTCCGGTACGGCAAGTTATCCACAGGTGACTCCACAGTGGGGATAATCACACCGATGTAGTTTTGAAGAACTCCCGGTCAGCGCCAACGGGTCGTCATGAGGAACCCGATGAACATGATTCCGAAGCCGACCATGATGTTCCACGCGCCGAGTTCGGGCACCGGCCACGAGGCCTGGCTGACGTAGTACACCAAGATCCAGATGAGTCCAACAAGCATGAACCCGAACATGACCGGCTTGAACCAGACGGGGTTCGGGGCGTCAATGCCACGGGGGGTCTCGGGGTTTTCGGCGCTTCGCGCTGTAGTC
Organism: Actinomycetota bacterium; assembly: GCA_013297625.1. Lineage (GTDB taxonomy): Bacteria > Actinomycetota > Actinomycetes > Actinomycetales > Microbacteriaceae > Microcella. The sequence goes on from JAAFHT010000060.1 coordinate 11,086, forward strand.
CTGGCCATGGTGTGCAGTCTAGCCCGAGAGGCCGCCCAGCATCTGCGCCTAGAATCGTGGGGTGCACGAGACTGAGCCCGATTCGCCGCCCGCGAGCGCCCCGCTCTCGCGGCGCGAGGCTCGCGCGGCGACAGCGGCGGCGGCTGCCGTGCGCCCACCCGCCCGCCTGAGTGTGACCGGCGTGCTCGGCGAGCTGCTCATCACGGCCGGCGTCGTCGTCATGCTCTTTCTGGGCTGGTACGTCTGGCTCAACGACGTCGTGACCGGTGGCGAGCAACAGCAGGCCGCCGAAGTGGTGCAGCAAGAGCTGCAAGACCAATACGACCGTGGTGAGGCGTTGGCCGAACGGCCTACCGACCCGGGCGAGCCCGTCGTGTCGATCGCCCCTCCGGCGGGGCAAGTGTTTGGCGCCCTGATTGTTCCGCGCTTCGGTGAGAACTACGTTCGCTCAATCGCGACGGGGGTCGATGTCGAAACGGTGCTCAACAGCCGCCGCATTGGAATCGGTCACTACAGCGAAACGCAAATGCCGGGCGAGATCGGCAACTTCGCGATAGCCGCCCACCGCAACACCTGGGGTGGCGCCTTTAGCGACCTCGACAAGCTTCGACTGGGTGACCGCATCTACGTCGAGACTGTCGACGGTTGGTACGAGTACTCGTTCCGTGGTCTCGAGTATGTGTGGCCGACGGGCGTTGACGTGCTTGAGCCGGTGCCCGCTGCGCCCGGCGTCGCGCCGACCGATCGTGTGCTCACGATGACGACGTGCAATCCGCGATTCTCGACCGCCGAGCGCATCATCGCTTATGCGGTCTACGAGACGTGGTACCCGCGCGCGGGAGGTCTGCCGAGCGAAATCTCGGGAGTGGTCGAGGCCCGCGGATGACCGGCATGAGCAAGGTCACGATACGGCGCTCAACGACTAGCCTGCCCGCCACCGTCGGAACGAGCCGCTGATGTACGCTGCGCTGTGGCGCGTTCTGCCCGGACCAGTGTGGGTGCGCATCCTCATTCTCATCGTGCTCGTGGCTGTTGTGCTCGTGGCTCTCGTGCAGTGGGTTTTTCCGTGGGCAGCCGACACGTTGCTGCCGCAAGAGTCGACCGTAGGAGGCTGACGATATGCGCGTTCTCGTGATCGACAACTACGACAGCTTCGTCTACACCCTCAACGGGTATCTGCAGCAGCTGGGCGCAGAGACGACCGTGGTGCGCAATGACGTGGTCGATGACGACGGTGCCGCGGCGCTCATCGCCGACTTCGACGCGGTGCTGATCTCTCCCGGTCCAGGAAACCCGGCATCGGCCGGAATCTCGATCGCCACCGTGCACGCGGCCATCGCCTCGGGCCAGCCCCTCTTGGGAGTGTGCCTCGGGCACCAAGCGATTGCCGAAGCGCTGGGCGCAACGGTCACCCATGCCGATGAGCTGATGCACGGCAAGACCTCGCAGATCGAGCACGACGACAGCCCGTTTTTCGACGGAGTGCCCCAGCCGTTTCGCGCGACGAGGTATCACAGCCTCGCGATCGTCGAGGGCACCGTGCCCGACTCGCTCGAGGTCACCGCGCGCACCGAAGGCGGCATCATCATGGGCGTGCGGCACCGATCGGCTCGCGTGCACGGTGTTCAGTTTCACCCCGAGTCGGTGATGACCGAGGGGGGCTACCGAATGCTCGGCAACTGGCTCGCCGAGGCCGGCCTGCCGAGCGCGCGCGACGCCGCCGTCGGGCTGAGCCCGCTCGTCACGACGACGTCACACGCCTGATCGCGCGCTACTCTCCGCTGCAGTAGCGGAGCGTGACGGACGAGGCTTGCGGCTGGTCGCCCGGTGGCAACGATTGCGCTGTGACGAGTCCGCCCGCACACCCGCCGTCGCCTTCGACCGAGACCTGCAAGCCGATCGCCGTCAGCTGTGAAGACGCCACACCGATCGCAAGGTTTCGCACATCGGGAACCCGCACGAGGCCCGTCGACACGACGAGATTGACCTTGTCGCCAGCCTTGAGCTCGGCGCCAGCCTCGGGGTCAGTGCGAATCACGACATCTTTGCTCACCGACGACGAGTTCTCGGCCGTTACGGTTCCGAGTACGAGCCCGCGTTCCGTCAGTAGCGCTTGAGATTCGGCGAGACTGAGCAGCGTCAGGCTCGGGACGTCGATCGGTTGGGGCCCCGCCGAAACGATAACCGTGACGACTTGACCAGGTGAGACCGTGATGCCCGCGGCAGGGTCAGTGCTGATGATCTC
>JAAFHT010000136.1 GCA_013297625.1 Actinomycetota bacterium
CGGGGGCCAGAAATGGTCCTCGCCGCACAATCTAGCCGCCGCCAAGCACCTTCGTGATGCGCTGTAGGCTCACCGGCTCTGCCGTTGGCAAGTGTTGCGCGAAGAGGCCGAGGCGCAGCTCTTCGAGCATCCACCGGGCGTGACGCAGGTGCTCCGGTGCATCGGGGTGCAGCGGTAGGTCGCCGCCGGCTGAGACGTAGCGCTGGGTCGCTTCTGTGACATCCATTGACCACGTTCGGTCGCGCCCGAGGTTTTCGGCAAGTTTGCCAACGCGATGCACGATGCCGTCGAGATAGACGGGCAGACGGCGCAGCTGGCGTAGGCCGTCGCGACTCACGAAGCCGGGGTGCACGAGCGCTCCAAGCTGTTCGCGCGCATCAGCGAGCGGAGTAACCAGGGCCACGCTGCTCGCTGCACTGATCGCCCTGTCAGCCTCGCGGGCGGCCACGAGCACTCGACTCACATCGCTCACCGTCTGGAACATGGCATCGACGAGACTCGCGTTCACCGTCGTTCGTGCCGTCTCGAACTGCTGTTTCGTAAAGATCTGGCTCGTGTCGACAACGGCGTCTATGCAGGCGGCGAGGCAGTCGTCGAACAGTTCCGCGGTAGAGCGATAGGGGCTTGTAGCTAATGCAAGCTTTTCGGCAGCGGTGAGATGCTCTTGTATGTACGACGTTGGCGACGGGATCGCGAGCTGCAGCATCCGCCGCACCCCACGTCGGTGGGCACGTGACTGTTCGTGCGCCGTAGCGAAAACGCGGATGTCGACCGTCTTGCCCTGGTCAACGAACGCTGGGTAGGCGCGCACCACTCCGCCACTGTGTTTGGTGTCCAAAGTGCGGGGGAGGGCGTCAAAATCCCAGGTGGTGAGCCCAGTGCGTTCGAGGTCGCTTCGCACGGCCGATGCGCCTGCCTCTGCGCCGGTGGCAGTACCTGCACCCGCCCGTGGCGCGGTCGTCGCCTTTGCAACCGACTCGCGCGTGCGGGTCGCAAGCTTGAGGCGCAGCGACGACAGATCTTTACTGCGTGCGGCAACCTGCCCGCGATCGGCGATGACAGCGAATGTCACACGCAGATGGTCTGGTAGGCGTTCGAGCTCGAAGTCGTCAACGTCAACTGGCGTGTAGGTCATTGACCGAATCCGGCCGGCCAGAAACTCGACGAGCGGTGTCTCGTCGACATCCGGGTTCGACGGAATCTCGTCGGCAAATTTTCGCGCCCAGTCATTGGCGGGCACCACGTTGCGACGAATCGGTTTCGGCAGGGTCTTGAGCAGCGCTGCGATGAGTTCGACGCGTAGTCCCGGCACGAGCCAGTCGAAGCCGACTGAGCGGACGGCGGGCAGAAGTGGCAAAGGAATTCGCACCGTCACGCCGTCATCCTCTGCCCCCGGCTCGAAGCGGTAGGTGACCGCCAGCTGTTGGTCGCCCTGAATCCACGTGCTTGGAAAGTCGCGTTCGTCAACGACCGGAACGGACTCCTCTTCGATGAGCAGTTCGCGGGTCATGGTGAGCATGTCGGGGGTGTCTGCGCGTGCCTTTCGCCACCAGGTTTCGAAGGACTTGAGCGATGCGACATCTGCCGGGATTCGCTCGTCATAGAACCGGAAGATTGCTTCGTCGTCCAGCAGCACCGTGCGTCGGCGGGTGCGCTCTTCCAGCTCTTCGAGCTCTGTGCGTAGCGCACGGTTGGCGCGATCGAAGGCTGTGATGCGGCGGTCGGTGCGGCTGAGGTCCCAGTCGCCATCCACGAGCGCGTTGCGGATGAACAGGTCGCGCGCATACGACGCATCGATGCGAGAGAACTGCACTTTGCGGCGCGCAATGATCGGCAGGCCGTAGAGGGTCACGCGCTCGAATGCGATGACGCTGCCTTGTTTGCGCTCCCAGTGCGGCTCAGAATAGCTGCGCTTGGCGAGATCGCCAGCAAGGTTCTCGGCCCAGGCAGGGTCGATCGCGGCGTTCATACGCGCGAACAAGCGGCTCGTCTCGACGAGCTCCGCGCTCATAATGGCTGCCGGTTGCTTCTTGGCGAGCGCGCTGCCGGGAAAGATCACGAACCGTGACTGGCGGGATCCTTGGTAGTCCTTCTTCGCATCGTCTTTGAGGCCGAGGTGGCTCAGTAGACCGGCAAGCAGAGATCGATGGATGCCGTCAGGGTTCACGTGCGGGTCGCCGACCACGAGCCCAAGCGACTTCGCCTGGCGCGTCAACTGACGGTAGACGTCGCTCCACTCGCGCACCCGCAAAAAGTTAAGGTACTCGGCTTTCACGAGTCGTCGGAACGCGCTGCCGCTGAGCTCTGCCTGTTTCTCTTGCAGGTAGTTCCACAGGTTCAGGTAGGTGAGAAAGTCGCTCGTCGGGTCGGTAAACCGAGCGTGCTGTTGGTCGGCCTGGGTGCGCTTCTCGAGCGGCCGCTCACGAGGGTCTTGGATGCTCAGTGCGGCAACGATCGCCATCACCTCACGCGTCGTGCCGTGCTGCTTCGATTCGATGACCATCCGGGCGAGACGCGGGTCGATGGGCAGCTGCGCGAGCTGTTTGCCGACCCGAGTGATCTCGCCGGCGGCCGTGATCGCGTGCAGTTCGAGCAGCAGGTCGCGGCCGTCCTTCACGCCCCGCGAGTCGGGCGGTTGCAAGAAAGGGAACTTCGCAAGGTCGCCGAGGCCGAGCGAGATCATCTGCAGAATGACGGCGGCGAGGTTCGTGCGCACGATCTCTGGGTCGGTGAATTCCGGCCGGGCGGTGAAGTCTTCTTCGCTGTAAAGGCGGATCGCGATGCCCGGCGCCGTGCGCCCCGATCGACCCGATCGCTGGTTCGCACTCGCCTGCGACACCGGCGCGATTGGCAGGCGTTGAATCTTCGATCGCACGCTGTAGCGACTGATGCGTGCCGTGCCCGCGTCGATCACGTACCGGATGCCGGGCACCGTCAGGCTCGTCTCCGCGACGTTTGTGGCGAGCACGATGCGTCGGCGCGCGCCGCCCCCCTCGAACACCCTGTGCTGGTCGGCGGCGCTCAGCCGACCGTAAAGGGGGAGAACATCGGTGTTCGGTAGATTGCGACCGCGAATCGCCTCTTCCGCATCCCGAATTTCAGCTTCGCCGCTGAGGAAAACGAGGATGTCGCCGGGCGCCTCTTTGCCGAGCTCATCAATCGCGTCGTTGATGCCTTGCAGGTAGTCCCGTTCCACTTGGCGCGCCGCCGCTTCTGCGGCGCGCGTGCGGCCCAATCCGCCGTCAAGGCCGCCGGATTCGGCCGGGTTTCGTGGCTCGTCGAATTCGTATTCATCATCATCCAACGCTTCTGCAACGAGCGGGCGATATCGGATCTCGACCGGATAGGTGCGACCAGAGACCTCGATGATCGGGGCCGGTGTGCCCGCGGCATCCGCGAAATGTTTCGCGAAACTCTCGGGGTCGATAGTCGCACTCGTGACGATCACGGTGAGGTCGGGGCGGCGGGGGAGAAGTTGCTTCAGGTATCCGAGCAGAAAGTCGACGGTCAGGCTGCGTTCGTGCGCTTCGTCGATGATGATCGCGTCGTACTTTTTGAGGTCACGGTCGCGGTGGATCTGATTGAGCAGGATGCCGTCGGTCATGAGCTTGATGCGAGCATTCGGACCAACAGTGTCGGTGAAGCGCACCTGATAACCGACCAGATCGGGGCGTCCGAGCTCTTCTGCGATGCGCTCAGAGATCGTGCGCGCGGCTATTCTTCGCGGCTGCGTGTGTGCAATGGATGCCTTACCGAGTTCCATGAGCATCTTGGGCAACTGGGTGGTCTTGCCTGACCCGGTCGCACCCGCGACGATTACAACTTGGTGCGCGCCGATGGTCGCCAGAATGTCGTC
>JAAFHT010000120.1 GCA_013297625.1 Actinomycetota bacterium
CGGAACCCGCATTCGTCAAGACCTGCGCGCCGCAGGCGTCGATACCGCGGTCGACGAACTTGGCCTTCCGGACGAGTTTCTTGAGCACGCATCGCGCGACGAAATTCTCGAGCGCGTGGGGCTCACATCACAGGCGATCGCTCGTGATCTCGTCGCTCAAGTTCTCGGCACGAAGGTTCCGGTTGCCCGGCCGCTGCCCGACGAACAGGGCGCGAGCGTCGACCACGACGAGCGCACGCGGTAGACCACTAACGACGACGCCCCCGACCATGTGAGGCCGGGGGCGTTGTCGTTGGGTGGGTGGCCCAGCGGGCTGCCCGCCTAGCCGATGCCGCGGATGCGCGGATCGTGGAAGGTCGCCCCGAAGACGCGCTCCGAGGCCCCCACACGGTCGAGGAACGGCGTGACGCCGCCCATCTGGAACGGCCACCCGGCGCCGAGGATCATGCAGAGGTCGATGTCGTCGGCGGCTTCGACGACCTTGTCGCCGAGCATCCGGTGAATCTCATCGGCAAGGCCGTCTTCGAGTCGCTGGGTCAGTTCGTCGACCGTGTACGGCGTTGCATCGGCGGGCCGGTGCTTCGCGACGATCTCGAGGGCCTTCTTGTCGATGCCCTTCGACTGACCCTTGGCATCTTTCTCGAGCAAGACCCCCGCCTCGGCGAGCTCGTGCAGGGCACGTGATTCGAAGAAGCGATCCGGGAATGCAGTGTGGTGCGTGTCGAGCACGTGAGCGCCGACCTTGAGACCGACAAGGTCGAGGAGCACGAACGGATCCATAGGCAGGCCGAAGTGGCGCTGCGCCTCGACGACCGTCTCGAACGGGGTGCCGATTTCGACGGCGTGCATCGCCTCACCGAGAACCTTCGCAAGGATTCGGTTGACGACGAAGCCGGGCGTGTCGGCCGTGATGACGGCGTTCTTGCGCAGTGCGGCTGCCGTGGCCATCGCAGTGGCCAACGTGGCCTCGTCGGTCGCGGGCGTCTTGACGACCTCGATGAGCGGCATGACCGCGACGGGGTTGAAGAAGTGGAAGCCGACGACCCGCTCGGGGTTCTTCAGCTTCGCGCCGATCTTCTCGACTGAGAGCGACGAGGTGTTCGTGGCGAGCACCGCTTCGGGCGAGATGTACTTCTCGACCTCGGCGAAGACGTCTTGCTTGATTGACAGTTCTTCGAACACCGCCTCGATGACCCAGTCGCAATCGGCGAAGTCGGCCTTGTCGACGGTTCCGCTGAGCAAGGCACGCAAGCGGTTTCCTTCGTCGCTGTCGATGCGACCCTTCTGCTCGAGCTCGGCAATCTCGCCGCGAATGTAGTCGAGTCCCTTGTCGACGCGTGCCTGGTCGAGGTCGGTGATGACCACGGGCACCTGCAGACGTCGCAAGAAGAGCAGAGCAAACTGGCTCGCCATGAGGCCGGCCCCGAGCACGCCCACCTTCGTGACCTTCTTGGCGAGTGCCTTGTCGGGGGCGCCGGCGGGGCGCTTGGCGCGCTTTTGCACCAGATTGAAGGCGTAGATGGATGCTCGGAACTGGTCGCCTGCGACCAGGTCAGCGAGGGCCCTGTCTTCGGCGGCGAAGCCCTCGGCCTTCGTCGAGCTCTTGGCCGCCGCGAGCAGCTCGAGTGCTGCGTAGGGAGACTTCGCGACCTTTCCGAGGCGCTTTTCGAGCGTCTTGCGGGCGATGCCGATGGCGAGGTCCCACTTGACGGCGCGCTCGATCTTTCCCGGCTCGTTCGGGCGCTTGACCTTTACCGAGCCGGCGAGCACGCCGTCGGCCCAGCGGATCGAGTCTTCGAGGAAGTTCGCCGGGGCGAGCATGACGTCGGCCATACCGAGCTCGAAGGCTTCAGCGGGCTTGAGCATGCGGTTGTTCTTGAGGGGGTTCTCGACGACAACCTTGAGGGCGTTCTCAATACCAATGAGGTTCGGCAACAGCCACGCTCCGCCCCAGCCGGGGATGATGCCCAAGAACACTTCGGGTAGCGCGAGAGCCGCAGCGCTCGAGTCGAGGGTGCGGTAGTCGCAGTTGAGCGCGACCTCGACACCACCGCCCAAGGCGAGACCGTTGATGAAACAGAACGACGGGACTCCGAGCTCGCCGAGCTTGCCGAGGGCGTAGTGGCCCAACTGGGCCATCTGCAAACCGGCCTCGTAGCTTGGAATGTCGCCGACCTTCGAGAGGTCGGCTCCCGCCGCCAGGATGAACGGCTTGCCGGTGATCGCGAGTGCGCGAATCTCGCCGGCAGCGGCACGTGCCTTCTGCGCGTCGAGAACGCTCGCCAACTGCATGAGACCCTCGGGGCCGAGCGTGCTCGGCCGAGTGTGGTCGCGGCCGTTATCGAGAGTGACGAGAGCGAGCATCCCGCCGCTGGGGAGGGGCACGTCACGCACGTAGCTGTGGGTGACAACCTCGTCGTCGCTCAGCGCGCGAAGCTCCGCAAACTGGTCGGGGGAATACTGCGCAGTTGCGCTCGTGGTCGCCACGGTCACGCCTTCTTTCCGGTGTAGTGCGGGTTTTCCCAAATGACACTGCCGCCCTGTCCGAGACCGACACACATGGCTGTGAGGCCGTAACGAACGTCGGGGCGCTCTTCGAACTGCCGGGCGAGCTGGATCATGAGGCGAACGCCCGAGCTCGCGAGGGGGTGGCCGAGGGCGATCGCGCCGCCCCACGGGTTGACGCGGGGGTCGTCGTCGTCGATGCCGAAGTGATCGAGCAAGCTCAGCACCTGCACGGCGAAGGCTTCGTTGAGTTCAAAGGCGCCGATGTCGTCGATCGTGAGGCCGGCCTTCTTGAGGGCCTTCTCCGTTGACGGGATGGGGCCGATGCCCATGACCTCGGGGGCAACACCCGCATACGCGAAGCTCACGAGACGCATCTTGGTGGTGAGACCGAGCTCTTTCGCCGCGTCATCACTCGCGAGCAAGCTCACGGTGGCACCGTCGGTGAGCGGCGAGGCGTTGCCCGCCGAGACGCGACCGTGGGGGCGGAAGGGGGTCTTGAGACCGGCGAGCCCCTCCATGGTCGTGTCGGGGCGCAGCCCCTCGTCGACAGTGGCGAGACCGAAGCCGGCCTCGCTCCGCAGGGCGACAGGCACAAGGTCGGGCTGAATCTTGCCGGCAGCGTACGCCGCGGCCACCTTCTGTTGGCTGCGCATGCCGAAGCGGTCAGCGCGCTCTTTCGTCAGCGCCGGAAAGCGGTCATGCAAACGCTCGGCCGTGAGGCCCATGTTGAGCGCGTCGCCACTGACGAGCTTCTCGGCGAGAAAGCGGGGGTTGGGGTCGGCCCCGAAGCCCATGGGGTGACGCCCCATGTGCTCGACACCGCCGGCAATCGCAACGTCGTAGGCACCAAAGGCGATGCCGCCGGCCGTCGTGGTCACGGAGGTCATGGCGCCCGCGCACATGCGGTCGATCGCGTAGCCGGGCACGCTCAGCGGAAGCCCCGCGAGAATCGCGGCCGTTCGGCCTAGGGTGAGGCCTTGGTCGCCTTGCTGGGTTGTCGCCGCGATGGCGACGTCGTCGACGCGATCTTTCGGCAGTGACGGGTTGCGTTCGAGCAGCCCGATCATGGCCTTCACGATGAGATCGTCGGCACGGGTGTTCCAGTACATGCCCTTCTCACCCGCCCGGCCGAAGGGGGTGCGAACCCCGTCTACGAATACGACGTCGGCTCGTGCATCCACGATGGTGCCTCCCAGAGTGTGTTGGACTGACATTCAGCCTAGGGAGGGGCGCGCGCCGGGGTCGAAACCCCTGCGTCTTCCTACGAATCGGCCTCCGAAGCCTCGACGGGCTCTTGGAGTGCCTCAACAAAGGCTTGCGTAATCGTCTGTGCGGTTGCGTCAATCTGCCACGGTCGTGCACCGATCGCCACGAGGCTTTCGGCGATGGCATCGACCGTCAGCTCACCGGGTGGCTGCCACGCGATGCGGCGCACATGTTCGGGGGTGAGCAGGTTCTCGACGGGCAGTTCCAACGAGTCAGCCATCGACTGCAGCAACGGTCGAACGAGTCGATAGCGGCGGTCAGCTTCGGGGTTTCGATCGGCCCACGAGCGCGGGGGCGGGATGCTCTCGTCAGTGCCGCGATGTGCCGGCAGGTCATCCGTCGCAAGTCCTGCCTCGATCGCCGCCCACCATCGATCGATCTGGGTTCTGCTTGCTCGCCCCATGAAGGCTTTGAGCGCCGCGAGTTCTCGCTTCGACGTCAGGGGTGTGCGTGCCGCAACCACGATGGATGCATCGGGCAACAGCCGACCGGGGGAGGTGTCAACCTCGATCGCGTAGGCGTCTCGAGCAAGCCAGAGTTCGCGGGCCACGGCGAGCGCGCGCTGGCCGCGCACTGTCGAAATGCCAGACAGCCGACGCCACGGTTCGGTCTTGGGTTCGGCCACCGGCTTCGCCAGTACGCCCGCGAACTCTTGCGCGGCCAACTCGGTCTTGCCTTGTGCGTCAAGGCGCTCCGCAATGCGATCGCGAACATCGAGCAAGAGCTCGACATCGAGCGCCGCATAGGTCAACCACGACGACGGCAGAGGGCGCGTCGACCAGTCGGCGGCCGAGTGCTCTTTGGCGAGGTGAAGCCCGAGCGTTTCTTCAACGACGGCGCCGAGCCCCACGCGTGGCAGGCCAGCGAGTCGAGCGCCGAGTTCGGTGTCGAAGATCGACGGCGGCTCGAGCCCAAGCTCACGCAAGCACGCGAGGTCTTGGCTCGCGGCGTGCAACACCCACTCGGCTTCGCCGATCGCGGCCTGAAGCTCGTGAAAGGAGTCGAGAGC
>JAAFHT010000049.1 GCA_013297625.1 Actinomycetota bacterium
GTGCGCTGCATCTACGTTGCCATCGGCCAAAAGGGCTCGACGATCGCTGCCGTCAAGGGCGCGCTCGAAGAGGCCGGCGCCATGCAGTACACGACGATCGTCGCTGCTCCGGCTTCTGACCCCGCCGGCTTCAAGTACCTCGCCCCCTACACCGGCTCGGCCATCGGCCAGCACTGGATGTACGGCGGCAAGCACGTTCTCATCATTTTCGATGACCTCTCGAAGCAGGCCGAGGCGTACCGCGCCGTGTCGCTCTTGCTGCGCCGTCCTCCGGGGCGTGAGGCCTACCCGGGTGACGTCTTCTACTTGCACTCCCGTCTGCTCGAGCGTTGCGCCAAGCTCTCCGATGAGCTGGGCGCTGGATCGATGACGGGCCTGCCCATCATCGAGACCAAGGCCAACGACGTCTCGGCGTACATCCCGACCAACGTGATCTCGATCACCGACGGCCAGATCTTCTTGCAGTCCGACCTGTTCAACGCCAACCAGCGCCCCGCTGTTGACGTGGGTATCTCGGTCTCGCGCGTGGGTGGTGACGCTCAGGTCAAGAGCATCAAGAAGGTTTCCGGAACCTTGAAGCTCGAGCTGGCGCAGTACCGCTCGCTGCAGGCCTTCGCGATGTTCGCGAGTGACCTCGATGCGGCGAGCCGTCGCCAGCTGTCGCGCGGCGCCCGCCTCACCGAGCTGCTCAAGCAGCCGCAGTACTCGCCGTACCCGGTCGAAGAGCAGGTCGTCTCGATCTGGGCGGGCACAAAGGGCAAGCTCGACACGATCGACGTCGATGACGTGCTGCGCTTCGAGGCCGAGTTGCTCGACCACTTGCGTCGCAACACGAGCATCTTGACGACCCTGCGCGACACCAACGTTCTCGACGACGCCACCGAAGCCGAGCTCGAGAAGGCCGTCGACGCGTTCGTTGTCGCCTTCCAGGGCGGCGAAGAAGGTGGCGTGCACGCCGGCAACGAGCAGTTCGACGCCGTCGAGGCCGAAGACATCAACCAAGAGAAGATCGTCCGCCGCAAGAAGTAGGCGGTCGCCCGCTCTTCTCGGCCATTTCGGCACCGATTACTGACACGAGCATCGACCAAGAAACGGAAACCAGCACATGGGAGCGCAACTTCGGGTCTACCGGCAGAAGATTCGTTCTGCCCAGACGACCAAGAAGATCACGCGCGCGATGGAGCTCATCTCCGCCTCGCGGATTCAGAAGGCGCAGGCGCGGATGGCAGCATCCGCTCCGTACGCGCGCGCAGTAACGCGCGCCGTGTCGGCCGTCGCCACCTACTCGAACGTCGACCACGTGCTGACGACCGAGCGGGCGAATCCGACGCGCGCCGCCGTCGTGGTCTTCACGTCTGACCGCGGCCTCGCGGGCGCGTTCAGCTCGCAGGCGATTCGCGAGGCAAACGAGCTGCGCACGCGACTCGAGGGTGAGGGCCGTGAGGTCGTCAACTACCTCATCGGTCGCAAGGCGGTGTCTTACTTCGCCTTCCGTCGCCGTGCCGTCGAGCAGGCGTGGACGGGCAACACCGACCAGCCCGAGTTCGCAACGGCGAAAGAGATCGCTGACACGCTCGTCGACGCCTTCGTTCGCGGAGGCACCGAGGGTGGCGTCGACGAGATTCACATCGTCTACAACCGCTTCGTGAGCCTCGTGACGCAGACTCCCGAGATCGTGCGCGTTCTGCCTCTTGAGGTCGTTGACGGTGTTGACGAGCCCGGGTCGAGCGATGTGTTGCCGCTCTACGAGTTCGAGCCCGAGGTTGACAGCGTTCTCGACTCGCTGCTTCCGGTCTACATCGAGAGCCGCATCTTCAACGCCATGCTGCAGTCAGCTGCTTCTGAGCACGCTGCCCGTCAGAAGGCCATGAAGTCGGCAAGCGACAACGCCGACAAGCTCATCACCGACTACACCCGGTTGGCTAACAACGCCCGCCAGGCCGAGATCACTCAGCAGATTTCCGAGATCGTGGGCGGCGCAGACGCCCTGAGCTCGAAGTAGCGCGGCACCCCCGCGCAAATCGACATACACAGCTAGACGACAGGAAGAGAAATCATGGCTACCGCAACCAAGAAGGCTTCGGGCGCGACGTCGACCGCCGTGGGGCGCATCGCCCGCGTGACCGGTCCGGTCGTCGATATCGAGTTTCCGCACGATGCCATCCCTGGCATCTACAACGCGCTCTCGACCACGATCACGATCGGCGACCAGTCGAGCGAGCTCGTGCTTGAGGTTGCTCAGCACTTGGGCGACGACCTGGTGCGCGCGATTGCTCTGAAGCCGACCGACGGCCTCGTTCGTGGCCAAGAGGTTCGCGACTCGGGTTCGCCCATCATGGTTCCTGTTGGTGACGTCACCAAGGGCAAGGTCTTCAACGTCACTGGCGACGTGCTCAACGGCACTCCCGGCGAGACCATCGAGGTGAGCGAGCGCTGGCCCATCCACCGCAAGCCCCCGGCATTCGACCAGCTCGAGTCGAAGACCCAGCTGTTCGAGACGGGCATCAAGGTCATCGACCTGCTCACGCCCTACGTTCTCGGTGGCAAGATCGGCCTCTTCGGTGGTGCCGGTGTTGGCAAGACCGTTCTCATCCAAGAGATGATCCAGCGCGTGGCGCAAGACCACGGTGGTGTCTCGGTATTCGCCGGTGTTGGCGAGCGTACGCGTGAGGGCAACGACCTCATCCACGAGATGGAAGAAGCGGGTGTCTTCGACAAGACCGCCCTCGTGTTCGGTCAGATGGACGAGCCCCCGGGAACCCGTCTTCGTGTCGCTCTCTCGGCCCTCACCATGGCCGAGTACTTCCGTGACGTGCAGAACCAAGACGTTCTGCTCTTCATTGACAACATCTTCCGGTTTACGCAGGCCGGCTCTGAGGTGTCGACCCTTCTCGGCCGTATGCCCTCGGCCGTGGGTTACCAGCCCAACCTCGCCGACGAGATGGGCATCTTGCAAGAGCGCATCACCTCGACGCGTGGTCACTCGATCACCTCGCTGCAGGCCATTTACGTGCCCGCTGACGACTACACTGACCCGGCTCCGGCCACGACCTTCGCGCACCTCGACGCGACGACCGAGCTCAGCCGTGAGATCGCGTCGAAGGGTCTGTACCCGGCCGTCGACCCGCTCACCTCGACGAGCCGCATCCTCGACCCGCTCTACATCGGTGAAGACCACTACCGCGTGGCAACCACGGTGAAGCAGATCCTGCAGAAGAACAAAGAACTGCAAGAGATCATCGCCATCCTCGGTGTCGACGAGCTCTCTGAAGAAGACAAGATCACGGTCTCGCGCGCACGCCGTATCCAGCAGTTCCTCTCGCAGAACACCTACATGGCGAAGAAGTTCACGGGTGTTGAGGGCTCGACGGTTCCGCTGAAAGACACGATCGAGTCGTTCGACGCCATCGCCAAGGGCGAGTTCGACCACGTGGCTGAGCAGGCCTTCTTCAACGTTGGCGCCATTAGCGACGTCGAAGAGCGTTGGGCTCAGATTCAGAAGGAGAACGGCTAATCATGGCCGTGCTCACGGTGAGCGTCGTCTCGGCCGACCGCAAGGTGTGGTCGGGCACGGCGAAGCAGATCGTCGCACGCACGACCGAAGGCGAAATCGGTATCCTTCCCGGTCACGAACCGTTGCTCGGAATCTTGAGTGCGGGCGAAGTGCGCATCACGCCCACCGAGGGTGACGTGATCACCGCGCAAGCAGAAGACGGCTTTCTCTCGGTAGAGAACAACACCGTCACAATCGTCGCCGGCGCTGCCGCGCTCGTCTAGCGCGGTGGGTGCGGCGGCGCGCGTGCGCGCCTGATGCTGTTTTTGTTGCCTCCCTCAGAGACCAAGCGCGACGGGGGAGTCGGCGCACCGCTTGAGCTTGATCGCCTGTCGTTCCCGTCGCTGACGGATGCCCGGCGTGCAGCACTGGCGTCGCTTTCAGGCCTCTGCGCCGACGGTGAGGCGGCCGCTCGCGCGCTTAAGCTCAGCGCTACCGCTGCCCCACCTGAGCTCGCGCGTAATCGCGCCGTCGAGCAGAGCCCGACGATGCCTGCGATCGAGCGGTACACCGGCGTGCTCTACGACGCGCTCGGGGTTGACGAGTGGCGGGGTGCGACTCGTGAGCGAGCATCCCAGCATCTGATCGTGCATTCGGCGCTTTTCGGTCTCGTGCGAGCAGACGACCCGATTCCGGCGTATCGGCTGTCGTGCGATAGTCGACTCCCCGGTGCCCCGATGCGAGCACGATGGTCGGCGTTGAACGCCGAGGTGCTTGCCTCTCTCGAGGGGCCCCTTATTGACCTCAGATCAGAGAGCTATGCGGCACTCGGCCCTCTGCCTGAGCGACGCGACGCCGTGTTCGTGCGTGTTGTCGCCGTGGGTGACGACGGCGTTGCTCGTGCGCTCAACCACTTCAACAAGAAGGGCAAGGGCGAGTATCTGCGAGGCCTGTTCGCGGCGGGCGCGGTACCCGCCACGATCGAGGGCCTGTGTCGTCGGTCAACTGCACTGGGGTGGCCGTTGAGCCGCACGGGAGACCGCGAACTGCAGCTCATCGTGCCCGGAGTATTGCCAGCGCGCTAACGCTACCGGTCGAGCGATCGCGAAGCGCCAGCGCGCGATGTGCCCACCGTCACTGCGCGCGCCAGCACCCGACAACGTGGTCGTCAACAAGCCCGGCAGACTGCATCAGGGCGTAGGCCGTTGTCGGACCGACGAACCGCCACCCGCGAGCCTTGAGCGCGCGGGCGAGGTCGCGCGATTCAGCCGTGTGGGCGGGCAGGTCAGCAAGTGTCGCCGGTCGGAGCGTGCGCGCGGGGGGTTGATGTGCCCAGATCAGGGCATCAAGCCCGCCGGGTTCGTTCTCGAGCCACGCGGTGAGGGTGCGCGCGTTCGCGATCGTCGCGTCGATCTTGGCGCGGTTGCGAATGATGCCGTCATCGGCCATGAGCCGCTCGATGTCGGCACTGCCGTACTCGGCAATGCGTCGCCAGTCAAAGTGGTCGAAGGCCTGGCGAAAGCCCTCGCGGCGGCGAAGAATCGTGATCCATGACAGGCCACTCTGAAAGGCCTCGAGCGTGAGCTTCTCGAACAAGGGGCGGTCGCCACGCAGCGTGACGCCCCACTCGTCATCGTGGTATCGCTCGTACTCATGGTCGGCGCCCACCCACGCACAGCGCGCACGACCGTCTTCGCCCACTCGAATTGAGCGAGCGGCTTCGGGCTCGCTGCTCATCGGTGAGCGATGCCCTCGTGGTCGAGCAGCCAGGCCTTGGTGGCGATTCCGTCGCCCGCGCTATAGCCGGTGATGCGGGCATCGCTCGCGAGCACGCGGTGGCAGGGGATAAGAAGGGGAACCGGGTTGGCACCCACGGCGCCACCCACCGCGCGACCCGCGGTCGGGCGACCCGTCTCGCGCCCGATGTCGCCATAGCCGCGAACACTGCCGAACGGAATCTGCGACAAGTGCTGCCAGATCGCCTCTTGAAACTCGGTGCCCTCGGCGCGCACGGGCACGGTGAACGATGTGCGCGTGCCGGCGAAGTACTCGCCGAGCTCGGCCGCGGCGCGTCGCAGAATGGGCGTGGGGGTGTCGGGCAGTCCGTCGGTCGTGAGCCGGCCCTCTGTGGCGATTTCGAGACGCGTGACGGCTTCAGTGTCACCGTGCAGGGCGATGCGACCCAGAGGCGAATCGATCGTGAGCAGGCCAGGCGTTGTGGCAGTGCGGGGTGTCATGATTCGAGGCTAACTGCAGCGGTCATCCGTTCACTGGCGGTTTTGCGACACGGGGATTCGTGGCGTGATGCCGCGGCGGGGGAGGATGGGTGCATGACCTCGATGCCACTGCGTTCTTTGGGCCGTTCTGACCTGCTCGTGTCGGCGGTGGGGCTCGGGTGCAACAATTTCGGCCGGCCTGGTGCCGCGACCGAAGATCAGTCGGGGACGAGCCGCGTGCTGCACGCGGCAATCGATAACGGCATCACCCTGCTCGATACGGCCGAAATGTATGGCTACGAGCACGGCCGCAGTGAGTCGATGATGGGCGCAGCATTGGCGGGGTATCGCGATCGCGTCGTCATCGCGACGAAGTTTGGCCACATCGAAGTCAAGAACCCCGAGCTGCGTGACACTCCCCACGGCTCTCGCGCCTACATTCGTGCGAGCGTCGAGGGCTCGCTGCGTCGACTGCGCACCGATCGCATCGACCTATACCAAATGCACACGCCCGATCCCGAGACTCCCATCGACGAGACGCTGTCGGCCCTGCACGAGCTCGTCGACGAAGGCAAAGTGCTGCACCTCGGTCACTCGAACTTCTCGCCCGAGCAGGTCGACGAGGCCGATGCCGCGGCGCGTGCGGCAGGGCATCCGCGATTCATCTCGGCTCAGAACGAATACAGCTTGCTGGTGCGCGATGCAGACGCCGAGCTATTGCCGGCGCTCGAACGACGTGGCATCGGCCTGCTGCCGTACTTTCCGCTCGCGAACGGACTCTTCACGGGCAAGTTCTCGCGCGAGGGCGGCCCGGCCGATTCGCGGATCATGCGACAGCGCCCGCACATCGTCGACCATGCGCCGTGGGACGCCATCGAAGCCTTTGAGGCCCTTTGTCACGAACGCGGTGTCGGGATGCTCGAGGGCACTATCGGTTGGCTGCTGAGTCGCCCGGCAATGGGTTCGGTGATCGCGGGGGCGACGACGATCGAGCAAGTGGCGCAGAACGCCGCGGCGGCCTCAACGTGGGCACCCGATGCCGAGGCGCTCGCGCGCATCGACGAGTTGTTCCCGGCGCGCGGGTAGTCCGCGCTCAGGACTACTCGGTGGGCTCGAGCGGCTGCCGTTCGATGTTGAGATCTTTATCGAGCGCGGCGGCTTCTTCGTTGAGAGCCGTGAACTCTTCGACCAAGGTGTTGTAGGTCGTGATCTTGGCGTTGGTCGCGTCAATCGAGGCCGTGAGGGCATCTTGACGCGCAATGAGAGCCTGACGGTTACGCTCGAACGCCGATTGACTCGAGTAGCCGCCCGGGCGTGACGCGCGATTGTTGAACGCCGTGATGTCTGCTTCGAGCACCGCTGCGGCCGCGTTCGCCGCTGCTTGTTCGGCTTCAATCTCGAGCGTGAGCCGCTCGAGCTCGCTGTTCAATCGGTTGAGTTCAGCCTCGAGCTGAACGAAGATCGCCTTGACCTCTTGCCACAGCGCGACGACTGCCGCGCGGTCGTCGAAGTATTCGGCGTAGTGCTCTTCGAGTTCGTCGGGGAGGTCAGCCAACTCGGTGCCGAGGATTGCATAGAGCTCAGGGATGCGCGACGTGGGATCGAAGTCTTCATACGCGGCGATGCGTTCGACGAGCTCATCATCGGGGTCGATCGAGGCGAACGCCTCTTCCAGGGGCGCGACGAGTGCTGCTTGATCGTCGGCCGAGAGGCGGTCCCACGCGGCGTGCAACATCTCATGCGCGGCGACGACCACTTCGAAGGCTTGCAAGTCGAGGTTAGTGATCTCGTAGAGGTAAATGCGCCCGTCGGCGAGGGTGTAGCAGCCGAGCACTCCCATGTCGGGCTGGTCGCGTGAGCAGAGAGCGTCGAAGGCATCTCCTTCGACGACTTGGGGGGTACTCGCGTAGAACAAGAAGCGCCCACGCTCACTCATGCCTGCGCGGCTCGCGTAACCCGCGATCGCCGGAGTGGGGTCGAATTGCGACACGGTCACCGCATCCGTCACCGCACGGGGGTTGGTGACCGCCCAGCCAACCGCGCCGAGAAACAGCGATTGGACCACGATGCTCACGACGGCAAACGCCATGACGACTGCGCGCACAACTCGACGTGCTCGTGGTCGTGGCGCCACCGAGGGCGTGGGTTCGATCATGGCTTAACGCTAGCGGCGCTCATGGCTTCAGCGGGCGAGCACAGCAATCGCGGCGTTGAGTGTCGTGGCGAACAGTGCCCAAAACCAATACGGAACGAGCAGGGCAGCGGCAACACGGTTGACGTCGCCAAAGCGAATGATCGTGGCAAGAATGACGAAGTCGAGCACCACAATGATGACGAGAGCGATCCAGACTCCGGGAGCGCCGAGCAACGCGCCGAGTCCGAAGAACGCAGGGGTCCAGAGTGCATTGATGGCGAGTTGCACGACGTAGATGCGCAGTGCCCGTGATCGTGCGTCAGAGTCAGGGCCGCGCCAGACCATCCACGCGGCGACCGACATGCTGACATAGAGCACGGTCCATACCGGACCAAAGACAGCGTTTGGTGGATTCCACAGGGGCTTGGCCGTTTCGGCATACCACCCATCGATCGTGGGCCCTGTAGCGAGCGACCCTAGCGCGGCAACGAGCGCGGCGATACCCATGAAGGCGAGCAAGACGAGTGCTGACCGGACGCCCTCCCGAGCCTCACGAACAGGCTGCGCAGTCGCGGCGTGGGCTCCACTGTTTTGAGCGGGTGCGGGGGAGCTCGTGGGTGCGGCGCTGAGGTAAGCAGAACGCGTGCTGCGGGCCGTGCTCCCGAGTGACCCTGTGGTCATCGTCCCGCCTCCCCCTCAGCTGTGGCCGTTGCCGCGCTGCCCCCGTGTCGCGGGGTGCGCGTGACGCGCTATCGCGCTCCGTATCTCGGCGAGAGTAGACGGCGTTGCTCCGAACCTCCTGCGCATGACCTGCATGCCGCATTGGCGTGGAGTGTGGTGATGGCCAGACGGTCGACGCGTCAGGTGGGTGCGCTTAGTGCCCGATGAGCCCACTCATCGCGCGCGCAATGAGAGAGGGTCGCCGGGTCATCTGCTCTTCAGCGTCGGCGACGGTCATGGCCACGAGGCCCGCGTTGGCCCCCATGAAGCGCAACGGTTCGAGCTCCCACGAGGGCGAGCGGTGCCCCACCCACGGCAGTCGCGTGAGTTCGGTGTCGGCGCCGGTAATCAAGTCGGCCAGCGTTCGGCCCGCGAGGTTCGTCGTCGAGAGTCCATCGCCGACGTAGCCACCGGCCGAGCCAATTCCGGTCGCCGGGTCGTAGCTCACGCTCGCGTGCCAGTCACGCGGTACCCCGAGGGGGCCGCCCCAGGCGTGTTCGATCTCGAGCTCTGGCAGCTGCGGAAATATCTCGTGCAACGTTGCAACGAGGTGATCAAAGACGCGCTCGACGCGGTCGTACTCGGGGCGAATGGCGCTACCCCAGTGGTAGCGCGCGCCGCGGCCGCCGAAGGCGATGCGATTGTCGGCGGTCCGCTGACCGTAAATGACCAGGTGTCGGCCGTCAGAGAATGTTTGACCGTGGGCGATGCCTATGGCGTCCCACACCGCGTCGTCGAGTGGTTGCGTCGCGACCATGAGCGAATAAAGCGGCAAAATCCGGCGCTTCGTCTGCGCAATGGTTGCGCCATAGCCTTCGAGCGCCGAGACGATGTGGCGGGCGCGTACGGCGCCACGGTCGGTTCGCACAGAACCTGATTGCCAGCCTTCGACCGTGGTGTGCTCGTGGATGACCGCACCCTGTTGTTCCACCACGCGCGCGAGCCCGCGCACGAGCGCGGCAGGGTGCACGCGCGCGCAGGCCGGCGTGTAGACCGCGCCCCGGGCATCCCGTGCTGAGACACGGTCGGCACCCCACAGCTCGAGAGCGTCGACGCCATAGCCGCGCGCCTCGTCGACCTCGTGCTGCGCGGCGCGCCACTGGGTGTCGCTGCGCGCAAAGACAACCGTTCCGCCGCGCACGAAGTCACACTCGATGCCGGCAGCCGCTGCCGCAGCGCCCACCTCGTCAACGGTTGACACCATGGCGCGCCGCATCGCGAGAGCGGCCTCACGCCCGTGCTGCTTCTCGAGTGATGCCGTCGACGCGGGAAAGAGCGCGCTGCACCAACCACCATTGCGCCCCGAAGCGCCGAATCCCGCGATGTTCTTCTCGAGCACCGTCACCCGTAGCGAGGGATCGCGCTTGAGCAACTCGTGCGCCGTCCAGAGCCCGGTCAGCCCCCCGCCGACGATGGCGACATCGGTATCGGTGTCACCATCGAGGGCGGCGCGGGGGGTCAGATCGTCGTCGACCGTCGCATGCCAAAAGCTCAACGCGCGGTAGTCGACCACCGCGGCTGCGGCCGAGCTGGTGTTCAGAGCAGGTTTCCGGCTTCGGTGAGCACGCGCCGCAGAATCGCCTCGATCTCGTCGAACTCGGCGGGCCCGATGGTCAGCGGGGGAGCGAGCTGAATGACCGGGTCGCCACGGTCATCGGCGCGGCAGTACAGCCCCGCATCGAAGAGCGCCTTCGAGAGGAACCCACGTAGCAGTCGCTCTGACTCGTCCGCGTCGAAGGTCTCTTTGGTCTCTTTGTTCTTGACGAGCTCGATGCCGAAGAAGTAGCCCTCGCCGCGAACGTCGCCGACGATCGGAAGGTCTTTCAGTCGCTCGAGCGCGGCGCGGAACTTCGGCGAGTTCTCGCGCACGTGCGCAAGAATCCCCTCTTCTTCCATGATGTTGAGGTTCTCGAGGGCGACCGCCGCCGAGACGGGATGCCCGGCGAAGGTGTAGCCGTGGTAGAACGCCGTCTGCCCGTGCTTGAAGGGCTCATAGATGCGGTCGCTCACGATCATGGCGCCGAGCGGCGAGTAGCCGCTCGTGAGGCCCTTGGCCGAGGTGATGATGTCGGGCACGTAGCCGAGCGCCGTGCACGCGAACATCTCGCCGATGCGGCCATAGGCGCAGATGACCTCGTCGCTCACGAGCAGAACGTCGTACTTGTCGCAGATCTCGCGCACGCGCGTGAAGTAGCCGGGGGGCGGCGGGAAGCAGCCACCGGAGTTCTGCACCGGCTCGAGGAAGACGGCGGCAACCGTGTCGGGCCCTTCGAAGAGAATCGCCTCTTCGATGCGGTTCGCTGCCCACTGACCGAACTCTTCGAGAGAACCCGTGAAGCCCATCTCTTCGGCACGGTAGTAGTTCGTGTTCGGCACGCGGAACCCGCCGGGCGTGAGCGGCTCGAACATCTCCTTCATGCCCGGAATACCGGTGATGGCAAGGGCACCCTGCGGCGTGCCGTGGTAGGCGATCGCGCGCGAGATGACCTTGTGCTTCATGGGCTTGCCCGTGAGCTTGAAGTACTGCTTGGCGAGCTTCCAGGCCGATTCAACGGCCTCGCCGCCGCCCGTCGTGAAGAACACGCGGTTGAGGTCGCCCGGGGCGTAGTCGGCCAGTCGGTCGGCGAGTTCAATGGCGGTGGGATGCGCGTACGACCAGAGAGGGAAGAACGCGAGTTCTTCGGCTTGCTTGCGTGCAGCCTCTGCCAGGCGGGCATTGCCGTGACCCACCTGCACCACGAAGAGGCCCGAGAGGCCGTCGATGTACTTCTTGCCGTGCGAGTCGTAGATGTGGTGGCCCTCACCGCGCACGATGATGGGCACGCCGTTGCCGGCTTCCATTCCCGATTGACGGGCGAAGTGCATCCACAAGTGGTCTTTTGCCTTTTGCTGCAACTCGGCCTCGGTGGCCCGGTCGAGCGCGACCCCTTCGGTGGGGATAACAGTGTCGATTGCCATGGTGTGCTCTTTCTTGACGCTCTTGGTGCGGAAAATACTCATCGGGTGCCCCAGTTGTAGAACTGCTTTTGCAGTCGCAAGTAGACGAAGGTCTCGGTCGACTGCACTCCTTCAATCGCACGAATGCGACTGTTGAGCAGTTCGATGAGGTCGTCGTCGTCTTCGCACACAACCTCAGCGAGAATGTCGAAGCTGCCCGCGGTCAGCACGACGTAGTCGACCGCGCGCATACTGCTGAGCTCGTCGGCAACATGCGTCGTGTCTCCCATGACGCGAATGCCGATCATGGCCTGGCGGTAGAAGCCGAGCTGCATCGGGTCGGTGACGGCCACGACTTGCATGACTCCGGCATCCGTCAGCTTTTGCACGCGCTGGCGCACGGCAGCCTCGCTCAGGCCCACTGCCTTGCCGATTTCGGCGTATGACCGTCGACCATCGGTTTGTAGTTGCTCAACGATGGCCTTCGACACGTCGTCGAGGTGAATCGGCTTGCTGCGCGAGGCCATGGGCTGATTCTGACAGTGACGAGCGGGGAATACAAGTGAATCCGCAGTCGAAAGGCATTCGAGCGACGGAATCCGTCGCAATGTCGCTGGATGCTGCGCCCAAGCCGCGCTACAGTGGCGCCATGAGCGCCCGCATTTTGCAGAACGTGATCGGCGGCGAGTCCGTCGCCAGCACCACTGACACTCACCTCGACCTCGTGAATCCCGCGACCGAAGAGGTCTACGGTCACGCCCCGGTCAGCACTCCGGCCGAGATTGACGCCGCCTACCGGTCGGCCGACGCCGCGTTCGCGCACTGGGGTCGCACGACCCCGGCCGAGCGTCAGCTCGCACTCTTTCGCTTGGCCGATGTCATGGCCGAACACGCCGACGAGCTGGCTGACCTCGAGTCACTCGATACCGGCAAGCCGCGCGCGAGCCTCGTCACCGATGAGATCGACCAGTCGATCGATCAGTTGCGATTCTTTGCGGGCGCCGCTCGCGACCTTGAGGGTCGATCGGCGGGGGAGTACCTCGCCGACCACACGTCGTATGTGCGGCGCGAGCCCATCGGCGTCATCGGCCAAGTCACCCCCTGGAATTACCCGCTCAACATGGCAGTGTGGAAAATCGCTCCCGCGATTGCGGCGGGCAACACGGTCGTGCTCAAGCCGTCTGACACGACTCCACTCTCGACCGTGCGGTTCGCCGAGCTGGCTGCGGGCGTGCTGCCGCCGGGCGTCTTCAACGTCGTGATGGGAGACCGCACGACGGGCGCGGCCTTGATGCAGCATCCGACTCCTCAGATGGTCGCCATCACGGGCTCCGTGCGCGCCGGCATGGAGGTGGCGAAAGCAGCGTCAAGCGATCTCAAGCGCGTGCACCTCGAGCTCGGCGGCAAGGCTCCGGCGGTGGTCTTTGCCGACGCCGACCCCCAGAAGGTCGCCGAGGGCCTCGTGCTCGCGGCCTACTTCAACGCGGGCCAAGACTGCACGGCAGCAACGCGCGTGATCGTGCACGAGTCGGTGCACGACGAGGTTGTTGCGGCACTCGTGGCGCGAGCCGCGACGCACGCCATCACGGGCGGGCCGCACGACGACGGCGTGTTCTATGGCCCCCTTAACAACGCGGCGCAGCTCGAGCGCGTCGCCGGCATCGTCGACCGGCTGCCCGCCCACGCGCAGATCGTCGCGGGCGGCGCTCGTCAGGGTGACCGTGGCTACTTCTTCCCCGCCACGATTGTCACGGGCATGCGGCAAAACGATGAGGCCGTGCAAGAAGAGATCTTCGGCCCCGTGCTGACGGTGCAGTCGTTCCGCACCGATGACGAGGCCCTCGCCCTCGCCAACGGCGTGCGTTATGCCCTCGCGTCGTCGGTCTGGACGAGCGACCACACCCGAGCCATGCGGTTCGCTCGAGACCTCGACTTCGGCTGCGTCTGGATCAACACGCACATTCCTTTCGTGTCAGACATGCCCCACGGTGGCTTCAAGCACTCGGGCTACGGCAAAGACCTCTCGCACTACGGCTTCGAGGACTACACGCGCCTCAAGCATGTGATGTCGTTTATTGGCGACTAGGAGTGGATGACCAAGGGCAGAGCCTCGACGACACGGTCGTGCGGCCACGGCCTGGCCAGGCGTCGCCGTCTTCGGGTACGGCGTTCGATGACACCGTCATCCGGCTGATCGAGCCGGCGGCGCCGCGGCGGGCGGATGCTCTGCCGACAGATCCGCTGATCGCGGGGTCGGCGCTGGCCGAGGCCGACAGCACTGGCGCCACCGATGAATCCCCGACCGTGACGGCGTGGGGGATGCGCGTGCGCGGAACAGCCATGGTTGTGCCACTCGACCTCCCCGCGGTCGTCGGACGTCGGCCTGGTCCGGTGCGCCCGAGCGAGCATCCGGCGCCGCGCCGCGTCGTTATTCCTGCCGACCGCGGCGACGTCTCGGCGCGACACGCTCGTATCGAGCAAGTCGGCGAGTCGCTCGTCGTGACCGACCTGGGGTCGACCAACGGGGTGGTCGTACACTGGTCGTCGGGGGCGAGTCGGCGATTGAGATCGCGAGAATCGTGCGCCGTTCTTTCAGACACGATCATCGTGCTGGGCGATGGCGTTGAGATCGAGTTTGTCTCCGTGCCTGTTTCGACCACCCCTTCACCCTCGGAGCCTTCGTGACCGCCCTTGGCCGCAGCAGCGTTCGCCACATCGTCGCGTTGCCCGAACGCGGCGAGGTCATTGAACTTTCGTGGCACGGGGTGACCCACACGGGGTATCGCCGCGCAGCCAACGAAGACAGCTACCTCGCCGATGTTCCAGTGTTTGCGGTTGCGGATGGCATGGGTGGTCACTCTCACGGCGATCGCGCGAGCGATGCCGTTGTTCGTCGATTACAGGCCGCGGTCGATGGTGAGTTCATCGCTCCTGATGCGATCATCGAGGCCCTCAACCTCGCGACGTGGGACATCCACCAGCTTGACGAGGCTGACCACGGTATCGGCACGACCGTCACGGGTGTGGCTCTCTCGCTCGCCGACGGTCACCCCGTGCTGACGAGCTTCAATGTTGGCGATTCGCGCGTCTACCGGTTCTCGGGCAACGATCTCGTTCAGGTGACGACCGATCACTCAATGGTGCAAGAAATGGTCGACTCGGGCCAGTTGAGCGCCGAGCAGGCCGAGCAGCATCCCGATTCCAACGTCATCACGCGTGCGGTGGGGTTTTCAGTTGAGCCCGAGGTTGACGTGCGCGTGCTTCCCCTTGAGGCAGGAACGCGACTAC
Organism: Actinomycetota bacterium; assembly: GCA_013297625.1. Taxonomy (GTDB): domain Bacteria; phylum Actinomycetota; class Actinomycetes; order Actinomycetales; family Microbacteriaceae; genus Microcella. The sequence goes on from JAAFHT010000049.1 coordinate 14,789, forward strand.
TGATTTGCTCAGACGGCCTCACGAAAGAGGTGCCGCTCGAACGGCTTCGCTTGCATTTGGCGGCTCGGCTGAGTGCCCGAGAGACCGCAAATGCCCTGGTGGATGCCGCGCTCGCGCAAGGCGGACGCGACAACATCACCGTGATTGTCGTCGACGTGGTGCGCGCTCCCGGCGGCTAGCCGGAGTCACTCTCTACACTGGAGAGACATCGTGCGGGAGGGGGAACCATGACGCGACGTCGACCATCAGAGCCCCCCATCCTGCCCGGATTCAGTCACGTGCGGCTCTTGGGGAGCGGCGGCTTCGCCGATGTGTTCCTGTACGAGCAAAACATGCCGCGCCGCCAGGTTGCCGTGAAGGTCATGCTCGCCGACGTGGTCACCGAACACGTGCGCCACATGTTTCAGCTTGAAGCCAACCTCATGGCTCAGCTCTCATCGCACCCGGGCATCCTTACCGTCTATCAGGCGAGCATTTCAGCCGACGGGCGCCCCTACCTCGTCATGGAGCTCTGTAGCTCTCAACTGGCGTCGCGGTATCGCATCGAGCCGATTGGCGTTTCCGAAGTGCTGCGCATTGGTGTGCAAATCGGCAGTGCGATCGAGACGGCGCATCGAAGCGGGGTGCTGCACCGCGACATCAAGCCGTCGAACATCTTGATGACGGCCTACGGCCACCCGGTGCTGAGCGACTTCGGCATTGCATCGACATTGAGCGCGGCAAGTGCGACAGATTCGATTGGCATGTCGATTCCGTGGTCGGCGCCCGAAGTGTTGCTCGACGAAACGGCGGGAACCGTGCAGAGCGAAGTGTGGTCGCTCGGGGCCACGCTCTACACGCTCCTGGCGGGGCGGTCGCCCTTCGAGATCGTGAACGGCTCGAACGGCACTGACGAGCTCATTGCCCGCATCTCTCGCGCTCGTGTGCCCGCTCTCGATCGCGACGACGTACCGGCAACCCTCGAGGCCGTGTTGCGTCGCGCGCTTCGTCGTGACCCGGCGCAGCGTCAGCAATCGGCCCTCGAGCTGGTGCGCGACCTGCAGCGTGTCGAAGCAGAACTCGGCCTCATGACGACGCAAGCCGACATTGCGATGGATGACTGGGCGCTGGCGACCATGAGTGACCCCGGCGACCGCACGATCGTGCGGGCGGTGTCGCCCCGTGCGCCCAGCTCTCCCGGAAAGCGGCGACGTCGACGCTCGACTGCCGCC
>JAAFHT010000023.1 GCA_013297625.1 Actinomycetota bacterium
GTTGCTGAGGCGTTGCGACTGCTGCGGGCCAGCGGCGACCCGACCCGACGCTTCGCGGCCGTCGAACTCGAGCACCGCAGCGGTCGCCGCACGCCCGCCGACGAACTGGTCTGGGCCGCCTCGTTTGCCGCGAACACGGGGGAGCATCGCCTCGCCGCCGAACTGGCGGACGCCTCGATTCGAGAGCCCGCCCGGCGCACCACCGCCTTCGCGGCGCACCTCGCCGCGGCCACCTACCACTCGCTCGCCCATGACCTCGATGAGGCCGACCGCCTGTTTGCGCTCGCCGAGACCCTCGCGACCCAGCCGGGGGAGCACGCGGCGCTCGCCAGCGGATGGGGAGAGCACTTGGTCTTCCGACGCCATGACCCCACCGCCGCGCTCAAGCAGGGGGAGCGGGTGCGCGCCACCCTCAGCGACCAGGTGTCGGTCGCCCTCGATGCTGACCTGTGGCGCTGGCGGGTGCTCGCCGAGCGGGGCGCGGGCGGCGACGAGCAGGCGGAGGCGGGCATCCGCGCATCAATCGCTGCGGTCGTGGCTGCGTCGATGCGCGGCGAACCGGCGGCTGCCCGGGCCGCCGCGCATCCACTGACGACTGTTGACGGCACCGGTCCGCTCGCCTCCGACGCGGCGATCGCGGTCGGCCTGCAGCGTCTCGTCGAATTGCGCTCGGCCGGGGCGGCCGAGCCCGCCGCCGTGTTTCTCGAGTCTGCCCGGGCGACAGCGGGCGATGAGGTCGGATTCGTCACGGTCATGCTCGCGGCTCAGCGCACGCAGGAGGGCCGGCTCGCCGATGGGCTGCGTCTCAGCGAGCTGGCCGTCGACCAACTGCGGCGCTCTGACAGCGGCGAGCTGCTGTCGCTCGCCCTCGCGCTGCGGGCCACCGTCAACGCCCAGCGCGGGGCGGTCGAGCTCGCGCGCACTCAGCTCGCCGAGCTCGACGACGCCACCGTCAGCGGAGCCGCCGTGCTGCAACGTGCGGAGTGCCGCGCCTTCCTGCTCGCCGCGGAGGGAGACCTGAGCGGCGCTGCCGACACGATCATCGCGGTGGTGAGCGACGCCGTCGGTTCTGGCTACCGCTTTCTCGGCGCGCTGACGCTCGCCAACGCGCTGCGCTTCGGCGAGGTCGCGCGCACCGCCGCCCTCTCGCAGACGCTGTGCGAGGGGCTGGCGGAGCACGTCGAACCGTGCCTCGCACTGAGCGAGCTGGCGAGCGCCCTGCGTGATGGCCGAGCCGACCGCGTCGCCTCCGCAGCCCAGCGACTGGCGCGCGCCGGCCTGGTGCCCGCCGCGATCGACGGGCTCGCGCTCGCATCTGCCCTGCCCGCGAGCGAGCCGGTGCGCCGCCGCCTTCACTCGGTGGCCGTCAGCCTCGCCATCGGGGTGGATGCGCCCTCGCTCCAGCGAACCGAGGGCCCGGCGCTGACCCCGCGGGAGCTTTCCGTGGCTCAGGCCGCGGCCACCCGCCTGCGCTCTCGTGAGATCGCCGAGCAGCTCGGAATCTCAGCACGCACCGTCGAGAACCAGCTGCAGTCCGTCTACCGCAAGCTCGGCGTTACGTCACGAGACGAGCTGCGCAGCGCGCTGCGCGACCTCGGACTGCTGCTCGACGAAGATCAGCCGTTGGCGGGCGACACCCCATAGGTGATCGAGGTCTCCTGCGTGTCGGGGTCGATGCCCCAGCCGAGGCTGACCGTCCACTCGGGCGACGACAGTGCTAACGTGATGAGCCCGCCGAGGTCGGCGCGGGAGACCTCGGTGTAGCCGCTCGCGAGCAGTTCCTCCGCGACGGCCTCCACTGAGTCGGGCGACTCCGACAGGATCGTGAGAACGAAGGTGCCGTCGGAGGCGATCGCCGAGGTGATCGTGCCTTCGGGCACCGGCAGGCCGGGCCAGCCCTCCGGAAGGCTGACGGAGCTGACCCCGCCCGACCCGTCGACATCCACGTCGACGCCGGTCTGTTCTTCGATGACCCCCTCGACGACACTCTCGAGCGGGTTGCTGAAGCATCCCGTCAGGCTCAGGGTGAGCGCGGCAGCGGCGAGAACGGCGGCAGGTCGGGTGAGTCGCATGGTCGGGATCCCTTTCACGTTGGCGCGGTCGGGTGACCGCGATACCACCGTGCCTGAGCCGGTCTCTCGCGCGAAATAGGTAGTGGTTACCTACGAGCAGAGTCGACCGGTCACGAGGTAGTCCATGAAGAACTGATTCTCGGGGGCGCGCGGGCGACCTTAGTAGGTCCACTCCCCACGCACCCGGGGCGCCTTGCCGAAAAACCCCCCTCGGCTGTCGTCACAGCATCCCGCGACCTCCCATTAACCTCGCCCCGTGGCCGCGTACGGTCCGCGGTTCCCAGGCACTAGATTGCCCTCATGATCACCTCCGCCGAGATCGCCGCCGCCGAGTTTCCCGTTGTCAAGGTGCGCGCCGGATACGAGATCGACGAAGTTAAGCAGCTCATCGCCGTCATCGCCGACGCGTTGCGCCACTACGAGCTGGGCGGGCCTGCGGGCATGGTGATCACGGCAAAGGAGGTCCGTCGCACGGGGCTGCAACCCACCAAGTTTCGCGATGGCTGGGGCCAGCCCGAGGTCGATGCGGTGATTCGCGAGGTGGTGAAGGCGCTCAAGGAGTACGAGGCCCGATAAGCGCCAGCCCCCTCGGGTTCGACTTCGCCACCGCGGACACCCGCGGCGACTATCGCCACCGCCTCACCCGCGTCAGGGCCCCATCCTGCCGACGATCGCATTCCTGCTGCTCGGGGCGCTCAGTGGCGGCTCGCTGAACGAGACATCGTCACGACCGTCATCGACGAGTTGCCAGTCACTCTCAGCTGGAATGCCTGACGGTGCCAACAAGAGGGCGCGGCGTGATGTCTCACGACATCGTGGACGGGTGAACCCTTGTTTCGTTCACCAACGCCGTCATGTGCGAGAATGTAGCTATAGCTAACTTGCGCCCAAGGAGGAACGGTGACGGTCACGATCAAGTCGACGCGCCTCGCCGCGGGCATCTCGGTCAACGAGCTGGCCCGGCGGCTCGGCGTCACCCCGAGCGCTGTGTCTCAACTCGAGAGATCAGAGGCCGAGGGCACGATCAAACTCAACTCGCTCCGCGAGGCCTTGGCGGCGTTGGGGGCCAGTCTTCGGCTGACATCGGGCACCGAAGGTCGCATGTCGCGGTATGCCCCGTATCGCGTTGCCGAGTCGATGGCTGCGTCGCTGCTCGCGGATCGAGACTCGACGTACCCGCTTCGGCTTCTCACTCACGCCGTCAAAGAGTTGAGCGACAACGCAGAACTCATTGACCCGGCAGAGATCGAACTTGCTCCGACGCCGCTGCCCGATGTGAGGTGGGACACTCTCATGAGGGCGTCGTATGGTCACGCGCTGTCAGCCACGAAGAGGCCCGCGTGGACCTCCGCGAAGAAGCTTGCCAAGCCCTGGTTCGTTTCTGACTTTCCTGCGCTCCGGGAGCGCGCCGTAATGACCACCCCTGAGCATCTGCGTCGACTCAACATCTTCATTGATGCGCGAAGCCTTGAGCGGGTCTGATGGCGCCGAACGAACACCACATGGACCCTGCCGAGGTGCGACGGCTTCTTGATCTGCTGACCCAGCGGTTGACCGACGAGGGTGTGGACGCCCGCATCCACGTGATCGGGGGATCGGCGATTGCCCTGCTGTTTCCTGATGACATCGAGACGCGTTTCACTACTGACATTGATGCCGCAGTGACGCCGCGAATCGCGGTACTGCGTGCCGTCGAACAGCTAGCTGACGAGCTGCAGTTGCCCCCGACCTGGCTCAACAGCAACGGCAGCCCCTACGTGCCCCCGCGATCGACTGCCGATTCAGCGCCGACGGGGGTGACCGTCACCATCGCCAGTGTCGAAGAACTGATCGCCATGAAGCTCGCCGCGTCACGCCACCACGACCTGTTCGACCTTGGCCTGCTCGCGCGAAACGCAAGAATCACTGATCCCGAGCGGCTGGTCGACATCGCCTTCGAGGCATACGGCGATGAGTCGATGGTGCTCACCGACAGCCGCGACGACTACCTGACACTGGCGCGGCAAGCCCTCGACGCAGAGAGGCGGCGCTCGCGGCGCCGGTCGTGAGATAGGGAACAATCTGAGGTGTGACGACCCGCAGCAAGGCAGCGCGCCTCGCCCTCTCGTTCGCGGCAACCGCGTGCCTGGCGGTGGCGGCGGTGGTGGTGAGCGAGTCGTGGTTCTGGGCGCGGCTGCGGCCCGGCGACTCGGTGCTGGGGTTCGCGGGCACAATCGTGGCCTACGGGCTTGCCGTCCAGGTGGTGCGGTACGTCGCGCATCGCTGGCGCGTGTCGGCGGAGGGGCCGGGGGCGTGGCGGCGCATCCTGTTGCTCGGGGCGCTCTATGGCTGGCTCGTCGAAGGGGTCATCGTCACGACCGTCATCGACGACCTGCCGTTCACCCTCAGCTGGACAGGCCTCGCGTGGCACGCACTCGTCACGGTGCTGGTGGGGTGGTGGTGGATTCCGCGAACCCTCGACCGCAGGACGCGCGGCTCGGTGTGGCGGCTCGCGGCGGTGGGAGCATCCGTCGGCGTGTGGGCCGCCTTCTGGCGCTTCGAAGACGGCGTCGCCATCTCGATCGGGGAGTACGCGGTCTACGTCGGCGTCACGACGCTCGCCTACGCGGCCGGGCTCGCCGGCTGGTGGGCGCTGCGCGGGCTGGCCGCCCCCCGACTTCTCGGATCACTCACCGCCATGGTGCTGCTCGCGGCGCTCGCCGTGTTCAACGCCATCGCGAACCCGCTGACGCTCGTCGGCCCGGCCCTGGTGGGGCTGGCGCTGGTCGCGCTCATCACGACAACCCCTCGGTCTGCGGATGCTGCGCCCGCGCCCCTCGCCGGCCCCGCCCCCTGGCGTGCCCTGGGTCGCCTGGCGGTGATCCCGGTTGTGGCCACGCTCGTGTTCGCCCTGCTCACGTCGGCACCGGACCCGATCCCGACGGGCTGGCTCGTCGTGGGCATCGCGGCCCCCGTCGGGGCGCTCCTGTTCGTCGTCGCGTGGGCAGCTACCCTCCACCGCCGCTCTGGTTCATGAGCACGCAGTTCACGACCAACACCTTGCTACTGTCTGGCTAACCGTTGCGCGCTGAGACGCACGGCGCTTGCTCACGAGGGGAGCCCAGGTGTCCAAGCCAATGAGGATTGTCCTTCACGTCGTGCTTCCGATCGTCGTGCTGGTGTCATCGGTACTCGTGCTGGTGCGCTACGCCGACAGTTTCGGGCCGGAACTGTGGATCGTCGCGGCGCTCGGAGTTCTCTGGATTCTCTTCGTCGTTGTGGTTATGGTGAGGCGGTGGCGGTCACTCGGCGACGCGCAACGCGTGGCTCAGGAGCTCGTGCAGCAGAACCCCGATGCGCACATCGTGTTGGCCATGCTGGAACGCTCAGAAGCGCGATCCATTCGCGCATCCGCTGGCACGCAGAACCTTCCGCCTAAGGCTGGCGTGGTCATCGCAACGCTCGACGACGATCGAATCGTCTTTCGTGCAGGACGTGATCGACAGTTAGTCGCCGAACTTGTCGTAGGAGTCAACCTGGCGGGGTTCACGACCGAGATGGTTTACCGTGGCAACCCTGTTGACCAGCCCTGCTTGCGGCTCCTCTTCTCGGGCGGCAGCGTGGTCGACGTTGTGCTGCATGACATCTCGACGCGGAAGATGCTCACTGCAGACCGTGTTCGAGCCCTCCCGTCATCGCCTTAGTCGGCAACTAATCCACTTGTTCGAGGCAGGTCCCGGCTGGAAGCCGTACCCTCGCTCGGGCGAACAGAAGCGAGAGTTCTTGGCGGCTGTTGGATGGCCATCTCTGGGTGCGTGCTTCGCAGTCAGGGGCGTCTGAACGATTCCCTATGTTTGGGTTTCGAGTCTCGTCCGGCAGAAAAGACCAGGCTCTCGCGATGTCGGACCGAGCCTGAACTGGCTGATCGGGCATCGCCGCGGTTGCTGGTGCTACGTCAACTTCGGCGGTCGAGCGAGCTTCGGCGGTCGGTTTCGCGGCCCAGGCTTCGGGAGTCGCGCCGCTGAGTTCAGTTAGAGGAACGCGACGATCGCATAGAAGACTGCGGTGACAATGATGCCGCTTACTGTTTGTTGCTCGACCGCGCGGATGTATGACTCTTGCCCGATTGCCGCGCCGACGAGAGTCAAGACGGAGATCAACGCTGCAAACAAGGCCAAATAGCCGATCACACGGCTGAGCGTGCGCCGCGCAGTCATCTGCCACCACGGTCGGGCGGGCTCGTCCGGCTCATCGATGCCCCGAAAGATGCGGGCGCCATAGACGATGCCCGCCAACGTGAGCACATCATTGATGCCTAATGCGACCCCATACGGCACGCCAAAGTCGATCAGAGACACGGCGAGGTACCCAGCCAGCCAGACCCCAGCCGCGTAGAGCAACTTGAAATACCACCGACGAATACGAAAGCTCAGCATCCTCTGCACGTCAGTGACCTCGATTCGTGAGCACGTGTCGAACCTATACGTGATGCGAGACTGATCCTCGTGACGAATCGCGACGAGCGCACTACGACCCTTCGCTGGATCCGCGCCTGGCTGATCTTCTTCATCGTCGCGCTCGTGGTCAGCGGCGTCACGGCGTTTCCGCTCGAGACCGAGCTGCGCTGGGGCTCCGATCTGCTGCGGGCAACGCCCATCCCTCAGCTCGCCCCCGAGTTCATGGCGTGGATCGATCGCATTCGCGACGCGCTTATCGCCACCAACGACGACTACCCGTTCTTGGCATACGGCACCGACTGGCTCGCATTCGCGCACCTCGTCATCGCCATCGCGTTCATCGGGCCGCTGCTTGACCCGGTGCGCAACATCTGGATCATCCAGTGGGGCATGATCTGCTGCGTCGCCGTCATTCCGTTGGCCCTGATCGCGGGCAGCGTGCGCGGCATCCCTCTGGGGTGGATGCTCATCGACATGTCATTCGGAGTCGTCGGCATCATCCCGCTCCTCATCGTGCACCGGCTCATCCGCAAGCTCGAACGAATCGACGCCGTCGCAACCCCATAGGCGGCTCATAGGATTGCCATTGAATCCGCATAGCTGAGCAACCCACAGTGGCAGTCATGACACCACGACTCTTCGGCCGCAGCCGACTTGCCCTTGCCGCTACCGCCACCCTCGCCGGCGTCTCGCTCATGCTCGCCGGGTGCAGCACCGCGGTGACGACCGACACGACCTCGTCATCGACCACGGCCACCGCGTCGACCGCGGTCTACGAGACGGTCGACTCGATTGCGACGACCACGACGGCCGAGACCATCGCCGCGACCGCCGAGGCGGCCGAGGCCTTTCTCGCCACGCTGAGCGACGAGCAGCGCGCGAGCGTTGTGTACGCCTTCGACGACCCGACCAAGTCGACCTCGTGGACAAACTTTCCGATCACCTTCGTTCAGCGCGCGGGCCTGAACCTCGCCGACCTCACCGACGAGCAGCAGGCCGCTGCCCTCGTGGTCATGCAGGCGCTGCTGAGTGACGAGGCCTACACGACCGTCACGACCATCATGAACGGCGATGTCTACCTGGTCGAGAACAGCACGACGACCGAAACCTCGCTCGGGCAGTACTACATCGCCTTCTTCGGCGACCCGTCTGACACGGCGAGCTGGGCCCTGCAGTTCGGCGGTCACCACCTCGGCATCAACGCGACGCTCAATGGGGCCGAGCCCTCGATCACGTTCGCGCCGACGCACCTGGGGGTGCAGCCGCTCGCGTATCCGGGAGCCGACGGCTCTACCGTCGAAGCCTTCGGGGGCATCTACAGCGACGCCTTCGCCTTCTTCGACAGCCTCACGGCCGAACAGCAGTCGACGCTCCTCGCGGGCGACGTGACGATGTGTGCGCCGGGTGACACCTGCGACTTCCCCGTCGGGGCCGGTCTTCTCGGAGCCGACCTGACCGATGAGCAACGGATGCTCCTCCTCGACCTCATCGCCAACTGGGCAGGCATGGCCGACGAGCAGTCGACCGCCGACACCCGCGCTGCCATCGAGGCCACTCTCGACACGACGGTGATCGCCTGGAGCGGCGCGACCGTGTACGACACCACGACGGGCAACGGCATCTCGTTCTCGATCTCGGGCCCCAACGTCTACGTCGGCTTCCAAGCCCAAGAGAGCTCGATCGGGGCCGACATCGCGGGTCTCAACACGGCCGGCTGGGGCCACGTGCACACGATCTACCGCGACCCCACCAATGACTACGCCAACAGCGTCGAGCAGCAGGCCGGCTCGGGCATCGGGCAGGGCGGCGGCCAGCGCGGCTAATCTCGGCCCCGCCGTTCTACGCTGAACCCATGACCCCGAGCGCGCAGCCGTCGGTCGCTGAGCTCGTGGGCGGCCTCGATGATGACACGCAAGAGCAGGTGCAGCTGCTGCGTGTCATCATCGGCTCGCTTGACGCGACCCTCACCGAGCACGTGAAGTGGAACGCCCCGAGCTACGTGCTCAACGGCGAAGACCGCATCACGATGAACCTCCGCAACAAGCAGGGCCTCGTGAAGCTCGTGCTGCACATGGGCGCGACGCGGCCAGAAGACAAGAAGGGTGCGCCGGTGCTGCTCGATGATGCGGGCATCGTCGAGTGGGCATCCGACATTCGCGGGCTCATCACGTTCGCTGATGTTGCAGATATCCGCGCGAAAGAGCCGGCGCTGCAGCGGGTGCTGACCAGCTGGCTCGCGATCGATCACCGGCCGCCCCAGCGATAGCGAAGAGGCAATAAAAACATTTTCCTCAGGTTGTCGATTCACCCTGAGCCGCTCGTCATCTGAGTGAGAGCAAGCAAGTAGCTCGCCTCAGAAAGTGACGATCATGCCCTTCGACATCAACCTGTGGGCCGTTCTCGGAGCCGCTGTCGCCGCCATGGTGGTCGGCTGGCTGTGGTTCGGCCTCATCTTCCGCAAGCCGTGGACACGCCTCGCGCAGCTTGACGAGCGGCCCAAAGCGAAAGACGCCGTGCAGTACCCCATCGCGTTCGCGGTGAACCTCATCGGTGCCTTCGTTCTCGCCTACGTCTCGACGTCGGCGCAGCTCGCCAACCAGAACAGCCTGCTCGAAGCAGCGCTCACCTCGGCGGTCTTCGTGTGGCTCGCGTTCTCGGCGGGTCGCGCTCTCATCACCACCACTTTCGAGTCGCGCTCTGTGAAGCTATTCCTGCTCAACACTGGGCACGACCTCGCTGTGTTCCTCACGATGGCACTCGTCATCGGTCTCGTCGGCAACTAACCCCGCACACCCTCAAGAAAGAGAGAAACGACAATGGAATTCATGATCCTCATCCACGGCGACGAGTCCTCCCCGCGCCTCGCCCCCGGCGACCCCGGCTTCGAGGAATTCATGGGCAGCTGGATGGCCTACAACCAGATGCTCATCGAGGGCGGCCATTGGGTCAGCGGCGCCAACCTCGCCCCCACCATCACTGCCACGACGCTGCGCCACACGCCGGGGCAGGCCCCCGAGATCGTCGACGGCCCCTTCGCCGAGACGAAAGAACAGTTCGGCGGTTACTACCTGATCTCGGCCGAGAACCTCGACGAGGCCATCGAGCTCGCGAAGAAGCTGCCGATGGACTCGGGCTCGCTCGAGATTCGCCCGGTCGCGTTCCGGCCCGACGCGGCGTAAAAGCGGCGTGACCACAGCATGACCACCTCGGCGGAGACCGCCGACGCCGTCACCCGGCTAGCGCGTGAGGAGAGCGGGCGAGTGCTCGCTCTCCTCACGCGTCGTTTCGGCGACCTCGATGCGGCCGATGACGCGGTGCAGGATGCCCTCATCACCGCCCTGACCGCGTGGCAGTCGGGCGTTCCCGAAAGCCCGGCCGCGTGGCTCTACACCGTGGCCCGCAACACGTTGATCGACCAGCTGCGGCGAGACCGAGCATCCCGTCGCCGCCTGCACGAGGCTGCCCCCGAACTGACCGCGCACCACACGACCGCAGAGCAGGAAGAGGAGGACGACCTGATCATGGATGCTTCTTCTCTCGGCGACGAACGCCTACGGTTGCTCTTGCTCTGCTGCCATCCGGCGCTCGACCGTGACACGCAGGTCGCACTGACTCTGCGCCTGGCGGGCGGATTGACCGCCGCCGAGGTCGCGGCCGCCTACCTGCTGCCCGAGGCCACGCTCACTCAGCGCGTCGTGCGCGCGAAGCGCAAGATTCGTGAGGCGGGCATGCCGCTCTCGATTCCGGCGAATCTCGACGAGCGCGTGGATGCGCTGCTGCGGGTGCTCTACCTGATCTTCAACGAGGGGTATCTGTCGCGCGGCAATGCGCACGTGACGCGGGTCGACCTCATTACTGAGGCCATTCGGCTGACGCGCCAGGTGGTCGACGAGTTGCCCGCGAGCGCCGAAGCCGAGGGGTTGCTCGCGCTCGAGCTCTACCACCACGCGCGCTCGGGCACGCGGGTCGATGCGCTCGGCGAGCTCGTGCTGCTCGAGAACCAAGACCGCACCGGCTGGAATCTCGACGAGATCACCGAAGCCAACGCGCGACTGCACAGCGCCATGGCGCGTATGTCGCCTGGGCCCTACCAAGTGCAAGCCATCATCGCGGGGCATCACGCCAATGCGCGCACGGCCGCCGACACCGACTGGGCGGCGATCGCCGAGCTGTATGCGCAACTGGGGCGCATGGCCCCGAACCCCGTCGTTGAACTCAATCGGGCCGTGGCGATCTCGATGGCCGACGGCCCGCTCGCGGGCCTCGCGGTGCTCGACCGCCTCACCGGGCTCGACGAGTACCACCTGTTCCACGCGACGCGCGGCGAGTTGCTCGCTCGCGCCGGTCGCCCCGCAGCCGAGAGCTTTGAGCGGGCCCGGCAGCTCACGAGCAACGAGGCCGAGCGTCGGCACCTCGAGCGCCGCGCGACCGAGGTCGCGAGCTAGCGAGAACCGCCGAGGTCGCTGGGCTAGCGCCCGCTGCCCTCGCCTGCGCCGTCTAGCCCGCGCGCGGCCGATCCGACTTGACATCGACGCCGGAATGAATGAACATTCATTCATGGCGATTGACGACATCGACAAGAGCACGCGCATCCTTGACGCGGCCCTCGCGCTCTTCACCGAAGACGCGTATGGCTCGGTAACGATTCCGCAGATCGCCGGCCGCGCGAAGGTCGCGGCCGGAACCATCTATCGCTACTTTTCGAGCAAAGACGAGCTCGCCAACGAGGTCTATCAGCGCGAAAAGTCCGCGATGCGCGATGCCCTCCGCGACGCCCTCGAGGCTCTCGGCCCCGACGCCGACGCGGAGTCGAGCGCGCGCGCCTGCTGGGGAGCCCTCATGGGCTTGCTCGCCGAGCGACGCGCGGGAGTCCTGTTTCTCGAGGGCCAGCAACATGCGGCCTACCTCACGGCTGAGAGTCGTGCGATCGGTCAGCAGATCGACGCCCTCGCCATTGGCATCATCTCGCGCGGGCAGCAGGCCGGCGTGATCAAGAGCGGAGCGCCCGAAGTATTCGTGGCAATGCTCTTCGGCTCATTCGTGGGCCTCGCCAAGATTCTCGAGTCAACGACCGACGACATCACCGCCGCGACGGCATCGGCCGCGTGGGACCTCATCTCGATGTGAAGGAAACAGCAATGACTGAACCACTCGCACTCACCGCGCCCGTGCTCATCACGGGGTGCTCAAGTGGCATCGGCCGGGCGACCGCCCTGCGACTCGCGGCCTCGGGCAGAACGGTGTGGGCCACGGCTCGCCGTGTCGACACCCTCGCCGAGCTCGAAGCGGCCGGGTGTCAGGTGCGCGCTCTCGACGTGACCGACGATGCCTCGGCTCGTTCCGTCGTCGATGAGATCGTGGATGCGCACGGTGCCGTCGGTGCCCTCGTCAACAATGCGGGCTACGGAGTATACGGTCCGGTCGAAGAAGTCTCGATCGATCGTTGGCGCCAACAATTTGAGACCAACGTGTTTGGCGTTGTGCGCATGGCGCAACTCGTTCTGCCGTCCATGCGCGCCGCGAAAAGCGGGCGCATCCTGACCATCTCGTCGATGGGCGGCCGCATGACCCTGCCCGGCGGTGGCGCCTACCACGCGAGCAAGTACGCGGTGGAGTCGTTGAGCGACGCCTTGCGCTTTGAAGTGCGGGGTTTCGGCGTGGCCGTGAGCCTCATCGAGCCGGGGCCTGTGACGTCAGACTTCGTGCACGAAGCCACGGCGACGACCGTGACCGAGGGGCCCTACGCCGAGTTCTCGCGTGTCGTCGCCGAACGCAATGCGGGCGCCTACGCGGCCACGCGCGGTGTCAACTCGGCCGATGATATCGCCGCGGTCGTGCAGCGCTCGCTCGACTCGACGCGACCGCGCCCGCGCTACCTGATCGGTAGCACGGCGCGCGGCCTCGTCGGCGCCCGAGCGTTCTTGGGCGACCGCGGGTGGGACGCGCTGCTGCGCAGTCAGTTCCCGACCCCTTAGTCAGAGTGCTCCCCGAGGCGTAGCGCTCACGAACGAGCGTTCCGCAATGCCTTTTCGAAGAGCTCGACGCTGACCTCGAACAGTTGGTCTTGTCGAGTCGGGTCAGCCACATATTCCGCTGTCGGAAAGCTTCCCCGCCGATCGAAAAAGTACGTTCCGCCTGGCGCGAGTGACTCGTCGGCAAAGATACCGGCGATCTGGTTTCCCACATCGCTCGCTTTTCGGGTGCTTCGAGCAAAGAACGGCTTCATGATGGCTCGAACAACGCCCGGTATTTCGCGTCGAATGTTCGTGTCGACCGCGCCCGGCCCATATCCGATCGCCGTAACGCCATATCGCCGTGATGCCTGCGCGGTCAGTAGGTCATTGGCCAACTGGGCCTGGCCATGGCTCGTCATTCCGGTGCGGGATTCAACAATCGACAGATCGTCGAACTCCATTCGTGCGTATTGCGGAACGACAGGGCTCGACGCTGCCACCGTGATGACTCGGGTTGTTGGCGTCACTGCTCCAGCGCCGGCAAGGGTGTGAAGCATGCCAAAGCGAGAGAGGTAACCGACCGCAAAGTCTTTCTCGATGCCTTCTGCGGTGTGCTCTTTTCGGCTGATCAGAATTCCCGCGGCGCCGAGCAAGAGGTCGACATGACCGTGGCGCTCGGCTAATTCGGTGGCTACTGCGCGAACGTTTGCCATCAGCGAGAGATCTGTCGTGATCGCATGAATGCCCCCGGGCAGGTCAAGTGACGCCGATTCATTCACAATCGAGGCGGCCTTCTCGCTCGACCGCCCAATGATGGTGACGTTGGCACCGCGCTTGCGGAGCTCTCGAGCAGTCGCGGCGCCGATGCCGTCTGTACCCCCGGTGATTACCGCGGTCATCCCGATCACGAGGTCACTCCGGGGCGTCGCCAGGCGAAGGCGGCAATGATCGTCGCAGCCGGGATGATGTGCAACGGAACAAGGGCGAGTGCCGCGGCCGCCGTCACACCCGCGAATGTGCCCGAATCGTCAACGCTCAGCGCGAGCGGAGAGGCGATGCTGGCAACGGCAACAAGCGAGGCGATTACCGTGAACACGACGAATGCCTTCGTCGTCAGCCAGTTCAGCAGGGCGAACGTCACTGTGCCGGCAGCGATGGTTGCCACCGTGATTGTGATCACCGGCCCTGGTTGAAGAGGCAAGAACTCGGGCGAGCCGTCGACCGTGACCGCCAGAGCGCTTGCCACGATCACGTTGATGACGGTGGCGATGCCTGCGGCGACAGCTCCTCTCGCAAACACGCCCCACAGTGGGTATCCGCTTTTCATTGCTGTTCCTTTCTTTAGTACTTAACTGGTTGGTGTGAGAATCGCGACGCCAAGCCCGTGCCGTTACTTGGCCGACAGCTTGGTGATGAGTGCGTGCAACTGCTCTTGCTCCGTTGGCGACAGTGCGGCAAAGGTGCGCTGCATGAACAGCACGTGAGCGGGCTCTACCGCGCCCAATAGTGCGCGGCCCGCAGGGCTGAGCTCGAGCTCATCGGTGGCCTGAAGCCGCACGCGAACGATCAGTCCTGCGTCTTCTGACTTCTTGACGAGTTGACTGATGTTGCCAGGCGTGACGCCGAACGCTTCGGCGAGGTCTTTCTGCGCGATTCCCGGACGCGCGCGAATCGCCATGAGCATCTGGAACTGCGCCGGAGACAGTCCGAAGCCCTTCAGCTCTTCGGCCCCCGCGTTGGCAACGCGATGAACGAAACGCGTAAGCACGGCAAAGAGGTGCACCTGCGAAGGAGGAGGAGGAGACGTCACGCGAGATACTTTAGTACTAAACACATCCCGCGTCGAGTCGTCAGTAACCTGGCCATATGAACGCCGCATCCGCCATCTTCGGCCTGCAGGTCATGACCAACCTGCTCATCTGGGCGCTCGTCGCTCGTTGGTATGTCGCGCCGCGCCTCGCGCGGTTGTCGGTTCGGGATGCCCTCACTCCGCTACTGCTCCTCCAGGCCTCGCGCGTCATTGGTCTGGTGTTCATCGTCGACGCCGTCACCGACCCCGCCCTGCCGCGCCCGCTCGCGTTGACGGCCGCACTGGGAGACACCCTCACGGCCGTGCTCGCGCTCATCGCCCTCGCGTTGCTGCGTCGCGGCCTCGCCGGCTGGCGCGTGACCGCGTGGGCGATGACCGTGGTTGGGCTCGTCGACCTCATGGTTGTGGCCGGCTGGGGCATCGCGATCGGGTTTCCGAACTACGAGCTCGGGGCCGCGTGGTTCATCCCGACCGTGCTCGGGCCGATCATGATCGTCGGGCACGTGCTCGTGATCCGGGTGCTCATGCGCCGTGACTCCCTGAGCGCCGCGTCAGAGACCCCGACCGCGTCGAACGCGAGCTAGCGACCGCCGCCGCCCCCTCCGCCGCCACCGCCACCCGAGAAGCCGCCACCGAACGAGCCGCCCGAAAAGCTGCTTCCGCCGCCGCTGCTCGACCAACTGGAGCTGGGAGCGACCGTGGTGGCCGTGACGCCCCGAACCGCGGTGCTGAAGAGTGAGACCTCGAAGCCGTTCGTGCCGACGAACCAGTCGGGTGTCGTGTCGGTGGCGGCGACGCGCACCTGCAGTTCGCGCATCCACTGATCTTCAACGCCCCAGACGACCGCCCACGGCAGCAGCTTTTCGTAGAGCTTGATGAGTTCGAGGTTGTTGCCCACGTCGATGCGCTCGGCACCCTGTGGGCTCTGCAGCACGCGCAGTCGTTCTTCTTCGGCGACCGTCAAGTAGAGCTTCATGCCCTCGAGGTAGTCGCGGGCTTCGCGGCCCTTTTCAGTGAACTGCTGCGGGCGAATGGCGAGGGCAAAGGCCGCAAAGCCGGCGATGAACGCGCCCGTGAGCGACAGAAACGCGAGCGGGCTGATGTTGATGAAGAGCACGGCCGAGACGATGATGGCGGCTCCGGCAAGGGCCATGAAGAGCCACTGCGCCACGAGCATGAGCCAGCCAAAGCCAATGCCGGGTGCGATGCGCTTGAAGCCATCGTCGACGATCGAACTGCCCGCGCGGGTTTGTAGCTCGGTGAGTCGAGCGCCCAGAGTCGCGTCGTATTCGCCGTAGGGCGCGAGGTCGCCCGCGGTGCGGTCTTGGCCGAAGATCGCCTCGAGCAACGCCAGGTCGAGCACGTCAGTGCGGTCGTCGCTGAGGTACTGCAGCGTGTACGGCGCGGTCTGGTTCTCGACGGCATAGGCGAGGATGCGCAGATTCTTGCGCACCGCCAGGCGAACGATGGCGGCCGGGATGCCCGACGCGGGTCGCCCGATGAGATACCCCGCCTGCACAATGTCGAACCCCTCGGGCTCGGAGTACTGCGGAATGATCGCGCCCCGACTCTTCGCCCCCGAGCCCGCGCGCACGCGCGAGACGATCGCCGCGCCGAGCGCACCGACGCTCGCGAGGCCCACGCCGCCCGAGAGCAGGTGCATCCACAGCGGTACCTCTTGCGGCTCGGGTGGGGGAGTCGGCTCGGGAGTGAGGAACGTGCCCGGCGCGAAGCCGATCGCCACGGTTAGGGTCTCGAAGGGGCTGAGCTCGGTGGCGGCCGCGGTGAACGTGCCGCCCGCATCCTCAATCGTGCAGAACTCGTTCTCGCCGAAGGCGCCGATGTAGCACGCCGTGTTGCCCGTGAGCGCCGCTGCCACGTCGGGCGCGAGGGTCACCGTCGCACTCACACGGCCGAAGGGTTGCTGCCAGCCGGTGCCGTTGACATCCCAATAGAACTCATCAGAGGCCGTGTCGTCGAACGACCGCACGACGTTCTGCTGCGTGTAGCTGATGACGTAGGTCTGCGCGCCGCGAACGAACTCGTCGGTGCCGAGATAGAGCTCGACGAAATTGTTCGCGTAGACCGACTCGTAGTAGACGTCGGTGCCGTTCTGGTCGGTGACGCTGATAACGCTTGTGTTGAGCGGCACGCCGTCGTAGTCGTCGGGGATCGCGCGGATGATGCCGCGGTTCTGATCGAAGTCAGGAAAGCGGGCGACGATCGTTTCGACCACGAGCAGGGTTGACGTGCCATCAGCCTCGCGGCTGAGGGTGTACTCGGCGTCGAACGAGTCAAACGTGAAGTCACTCGTGTCGGCCGTCGCGGCCGAGGGGGCGAGCGCGAGAGCGAACCCGGCCGCGAGCGTCAGGGCAAGGGCGAGTCGTGCGGGAGTGCGCATGCGGGCAACCCTAGCGAGCATCCGTTCCCGAAGGGATATGCGCCGATGAGCTGGCTGTGGGTGAATGCGGCGGCTTCTTGACCGAGTAGCTACGTTCTCGACTCATGTGTCGCCACCGGCCGTCCTCTCCAGATCGTATCCGTTTGTATTACACTCTTCGTGTCGGGCGGTGAACGCTTCGACCTTGAACTGCTTCGCGATGAGTGGCCGTTCGAGATCGACACTCAAGTGGCCCACCTGTTCAAGCACCCGCATTTGGGCGTCGACGGCATTGCGGAGGTGTGGGCCAGTGACCCCTTGTTCTATCCAGCGATGCCACCGGCGCATTGGCTAATGGTGGCTGAAGTGAGCGGTGCGGTGCTCGTGGTTCCCCTCGCGCCGTCGACGCGCGATCGAACGCTGTGCCGGCCGATTGGGTGCTACGTGGCCTCGGCAGATCTCGCGAGGACGTATCGGAGGGACAGATGACAGACCAGATGAGCCCCGAGCAGGAGCACGAGTTCTATGCGAACCCGGCACATCAGCTTCCCGCTGGGCGGCCGGTGAGGCGGCGCGCGCGGTTGAGTGAACCGGTGCCCGTGCGATTTCCCGTGGACCTCCTGGCTCAAGTGCGGCTAAGGGCAGAAGAAGACGATCGATCGGTGTCGAGCTGGATCAGGCGCGCCGTCGAGCACGAGCTCGCTCGCGACGTCCACTGAGTCGATCGTCGATTTCGCTCGAGTTGAACCGTAGGGTGACCGCATGCGACCACCCGAGTGCGCCGTCTGCGGCGACGAGTTCACGGCTCCGGATGGCCGGCTCGTGACCTTCGTCGAGCGCGACTCTGATCGGCAGTGGCGCGAGAGGGTGGCCGCCGAGCGAATGGTCGGGCATCCGCCCAATACCGAGTGGTTTTGCAGAGTGCACGCCCCGGCGGCCATCGAGCTCGCGGGCGAGACCATCGACGTCGCGATGCGCGCGTTGACCGCCACGCAGTCGGCGGTGCGGCAACTCGCCATCGCGCCGCGCGCCATTGACGAGCTGCTGCACCTCTTTCGCGAACGGATGCCCGCTCTCGTCGGCGAACCCGCAGCATCAGCCTCCCGAGCGCGCACGACCTCTGACCGCCGGTGGACGCCGACCGACGGCGCCCAGCCCCCGTATTGCCCCTACGTCGACCTCGACGTCACGACGCTCACCGGACGCCTCGGATCGGTCGAGGTGCGGTGGGAACGCGCGATGTGGAATGACGCCGAGGCCGCGCGCCGCACGGCCACGCTGATTGTCGAGCCCACGCTGGGCGAGCGGTGCTCAGCGAGTGCGACGGTCGGCGACGGGTTCGAGGGGTCGGCCGGGGACGCGACGTCGGTGCTGCTCGTGCTCGGCACCCCTGGTGCCGCACTACAGGCGCTGCTCGACGAGCTAGCGGTGTAGCGCGTTACGACTCGGGGTCGTACATGAACTCACGCAACTCTTGCGGGCAGCGGCAGGCGACAGCAACGCGTCGTGCCCACTCGACCGCCTCATCGCGCGTCGGCACCTCGATGACGGTGTGCCCGCCGTCGAGCTTCTCGAACGCGGAGTAGAGCGGGCGGCTGACCGTGCCGTCACCCGCGACCGCGACCGGCTCGACTTCTTCGTTGACACCGCCGCCAAACACGTAGACACCTGCGGCCTTCATGTCGCGGATGACCTGGTGTGACTCTTCGACGACGTTGTCCCAATCACCGTCAGCGACGTGCATGACACCACTCGGAAACGAGATCAGGTACTTGGTCATGGGGCGACGCTAGTGCACGAGGGCGGCGCGACGCGAGAGCGCCGGAGCCCCCCGATGGGCCGCGTCAGAACCGGATGGCGTCGATTACCTTGACGCGCAGTGCGACGAGCGCGGGAATCAAGCCCGCGATTGCACCGACCACGACCGACGCGACGAGCCCCGTGACTGCTGCCGAGAAGGGGAACGGCGGCACGTCTTGAATGCCCGGGAACATCAGCTCGATCACCCAGTCGCTGCGCATCACGAGCACGACGAGCACGATGCCCACGGCCCCGGCGATCGTCGTCGCGACCACGTTCTCGAGAAACACCGAGGTGAAGATGCGCCCCGACGTCGCCCCAAAGCTGCGCCGCACACCGATCTCGCGAATGCGCTGGCGCATTGCCACGAGCTGGATGTTGATGAGGCTCAGGGCGCCCAGCAGCAACACGATGCCGGCGATCGCGCCGGTGACGAGCTGAAAGATGAGCGCCGAGTCAGCGAATCCGGCCTGGGCACCCCAGTCTGTGCGGTTGACGGTGATGGTGAGCCCGGGTTCTGCTCCCGCCCGCAGGTCCATCGCGAGAACCGGCCCCAGCTCGCCGACGATCTCTACCGGAACCCAGATCTCGCGCATGACCGAGATATCGCTCGGAATCGCTTCGAGTCGTTCGCGGTAGGTGTCGTACAACAGGTCAACCCGCGGCGCTACATCCCACGGTCCGTCTCGGGGCGTCACACCGACGACTTGGTATGTTCCGGCGAGATCGCCCGTCATCGTGAGCGTCGGATGCTGCGCTATCGGCTTTCGCCCGATCGTGTCCCACAGCCCTTCGCTGATGACCACGGGCGGCGCGAGCAACTCGGTGTCACCCTCGACGAACCACCGCCCCTCCAGTAGCGCGAGTCGGTGTATCGCCGCATAGTCAGGGTCGACGAGCCTCGCGGGCAACGAGGTCACGCCTTCGGGCAGCTGCACGGGTACCGTGACCGCGCCGTCAACGATGCGCGAGGTGCGGCTGAAGTCGTAACGTTCTGCCACTCGGTCGAAACGCGCGTCCATCGCATCCCAGTTCATGGGCGCTCCGTCTTCGCGGTAGGCACCGACCATGATGGTGGCGATTCGCCCGCCGAAACGGTCAGACTGCTCAGCTGCGACTTGCCGTTGCAGCTCGCCGAGAGCGACAACGGCAGTGAGCGCGCCAACCGCAACGGCGATGCCGATGAGGCTCAAGAGCACCCGCAGCTTGTGAACGCGCAACTCTGCCCAGGCATCGGCGAGGGCTCCCGCCGCGGGGGCAAGGCTCCACCGGTCGCTCATCGTTTCTTTCCTCGTGTCGAGACGCGAGCAGTCGGTTCGGCGTGCGTGCTCGCGGCAAAGGCCTCATCGAGGTTGACCGGCTGCAGCACGCCCGCGTCGAGCCGGTAGTGGCGACGGGCCCGGGCAGCAACATGAAGGTCGTGCGTGATTGTCACGAGCGCCGCGCCCGACTCGGCTGCGACCTCGTCGAGCAGAGACATGACGCTCGCGCCGGTCTCGACGTCGAGTGCTCCGGTTGGTTCGTCGGCGAGGATCAAGCGCGGCTTTCGCACGAGTGCTCGGGCAATCGCAACTCGCTGTTGCTCACCACCCGAGAGTCGGTCAGGAAGTGACGTCAGCCGATGGCTGAGTCCGACGCGGTCGAGCATGGCCGCAGCGAGAGCATTGCGCTGCCAGAACGCAGTACCGGTCGAGTAGCTCAGCGGCATCGCGACGTTCTCGAGGGCCGTGCGCCCGGCGAGAAGGTTGAACTGTTGAAAGACGAATCCGACGTTCGCGCCGCGCATGCGGTCGAGCCGGCCCGCTCGAATGGCAAGCGTCGATTCGTCGCCAAACGTCACCTCGCCGGCGCTGGGGGCATCGAGCAACCCGAGAATGTTGAGCAGCGTTGTCTTGCCCGATCCGCTGCGACCGACGATCGACACGTGGTCGCCCGCATCGACATCGAGATCGATCGCGTGAAGAATGTCGAGCCGCGAGTCGTCGGGCAAGAGCACATGCTTCGCGACGCCCCGTAACGAGACGAGGGTCACCAGCTGACGCCTGTCTCGCAATACTGTTCGCCGGGCGCGATTTCGTAGCAGATCTCTTCGACCGGAGCCGCGACTCCGGGCACGAACTGCCGAATCATGTCGCCCTGGGCAAGGCCATCGATGACTTCGACCATCGAGCCGTCGCTAATGCCGAGCGTCACCTCTCGCTCCACGGGTTCACTGCCATCGCCAGCGTCGAGCCAGACCAGCCCGCTGCCCGCGCCGCCCTTGACGGCCGTCGTCGGAATGACCAAGACATCATCGACGGCACCGACGTCGACGACGAGTTGCACGGGCAAGCCGGGGAACACCACCTGGTCGCCCGGAACGGAGCACCGAACGCTCGTCGTGCCGTCATCGGCAACCTGCGTCGTGAGCCCCGTGCAGGCGAACGGTGCCGGCCCGCCCGTGATGGTCACGGTCGCCTCGGTCGGCGCATCAATCAAGCGGTAGAGCTGAACCGGCTCGACCGTGCTCAAGACGTGAAACCGCTGGGGCGACAGCGACGCGATCTCTTCGCCCACCGTCGTGGACTGCCCCGTGACGAGTGCGAGCTCGCTCAGCGAACCCGCCTCGGGGGCGACGATGTCAACGAGTCGTCGATTGGTGTCGAGTCGCACCGTGAATAGCACTTGGCCAGCACTCACGACGGCACCGTTGCCGACATGCACCGTGGTCACGGTGCCCGACACCGCTGACTTGAGCGCATACGACTCGTCTCGAGCGATCGTTCCCGTCAGGGCCAACTGGTTGACCAGGCTTCCGCGCTCGACCGAGATGACGGGGTCGCTGATCTCTGCCCAGGGTTGCTCGGCCGATGACTGCTCGTCGGGGAAGAAGGCGAGTTTTGCCACCGAGACCGCAATCACGGTAGCGATGACAAGACCGATGATGGGAAAAACCCATCGCTTCCAGATCTGCATAGTGCCCCCAACGCGTCGCGATAAGCCGGTTCTCGTCGACGCTACCAGCGCACGCCGGTAATCAATACATCCTCAGGTCGCATTCTTCGGCGGTGTGATGCGACCGGCCGGGCGGGCTACCGAAGGCGCCAGGGCAGCACGACGTGCAGTAGGGGCAACACCGAGGCTCCGAGCAGCACCCAGCTGAGCACCTCATCACTCGGGCGCAGAGTGCCGCCGATGAGCAACGCTGCGAAGAGCACCGCCGAGGTTGCGCGGCGCACACTGCCATCGAGCACGCGCAATCGCTGCTCGACTTCGGGGCTGCGCACGGCAAGCTCGCCGCGGTCGAGGCGCGTGGCGAGAGCATCCACTCGCTGGGGCAAGCGCGCGAGCGCCGACAAAATCGCGACGCCTTCGCGACCGATCGATCGCAACGTGGATGCTCCACCGCCGTTGAGCAGCGTGCGCGCGAATGGGTCAACGGCGTCCCACATGTTGAAGTCGCGGTTGAGGGCGCTCGTGACGCCCGAGATGAGCGAGATGGTGCGAACGAGTAGTAGATAGTTCTCGGGCAGTTGGAACGGCAGGGTGCGCACGAGCTCGCTGAACTGCAGAGCGAACTGCTCGAGTTCGCGCGGATCGATGCGCGTGAGCTCGGCCACGCCCATGCCGCCGAAGCGGTCGAACAGGGCGGTGATCGCACGCTCGAGCTCGACGGTGTCGGCGCTCGGCAGCAGCACGCCGAGGCGCTGCGTCGCAACGACCCAGCCGCGGGCATCTCTCGCGGCGACGGCGAAGATGAACTGCTGCAGACCACTGCGCAGGTCGTCGGGAATCTCGCCCATCATGCCGAAGTCGATGTAGGTGAGCGAGAAGCCGCCTTCGCCACCGGGGGTCACGAAGATGTTGCCGGGGTGCGGGTCGGCGTGAAAGAAACCCGCGACGAAGATCTGCTCGAACGTGGCGCGAGCAAGTTCGCCGGCGACCGCGTTGGGGTCGATGCCCGCCGCCTGCAGGGCGGCGACGTCGGTGATCTTGATCGCGGTCACATCGCTGAGCGTGAGCACGCGGCGCGCGCTGCGCTCCCACACCACGGTCGGAGTGCCCACGCGCGGGTCACTCGCGAAGTTGGTGGCGAAACGCTCGACGTTGCCGGCTTCGGTGCGGTAGTCGATCTCGGCGAGACTCGTGGCGGCGAACTCTTCGACGAGAGCCGGAGCATCCGCTCGCCGGTTGACGAGCCGCACGCGTGACAGCCAGCGGCCCACGCGCCGTAGCGCCGCAAGGTCAACCTCGACGATTTGCTCGATGCCGGGCCGCAGCACCTTCACAACGACGTTCTCGAACCCCAGGTCAGCGGCGATGCCGGGCGACAGTCGCGCACGGTGCGCTTGGCCGAGCGATGCGGCCGCGATGGGCTCAGTCTCAAACGACGCAAAGGCCCGATCGAGCGGGATGCCCAGCTCGCGCTCGATCTGCGCCACGATCGCAGCGAGCGATTCGGGCGCCACTTCGTCTTGCAGGCCCTCGAGCTCGCTCGTGATCTCGGGCGGCAGAATGTCGAGGCGCGACGACAAGAACTGCCCGACCTTGATCATCAGACCACCGAGGTCAGCCGCGAGATCGTGGAATCGCCGAGCCAGTTTCTGCAGGCGACGGATGCGCCCGCGCGCCGCGAGACGCGACATGCCGAACCGCGGCAGCACGAGCTCGAACCACCACGCTTGCGCGAGGGCTCGCGCCGCGAAGCGCATGATGCGGCGGTAGCGCGCCCTAAGCGCGGGATCGTTCGTCGGAGCGCGATTCGCGCTCTCGCTGGGCACGACCTAGTCTTCGGCGAGGATGGCGTAGAGCGCTTTGCGCGTCTGGTCGAGCAGGGCCGCCGCACGCTCTTGTTGCTCGCGCGTCCCCGACTGCGTGACCTGCGCCGCCGCCTGCGCGAGCTTGGCGCCCGCGCGCGGCACGGCCGAGGTGCGCTCGCTCCAGTGGTCGTTCATGCGACCGCTCATGCGATCGGCTGCTTCGCTCATGCGGTCGGTGATGTCACTCACGTTCCACGAGCTACGGTTCGAGCTCTCGCTGGCCGACTCGTGCGCGTGCGCGGCAGCGGCCTCGCGGCCCGCGTCCGTGAGCGCGTACACACTGCGTTCGCCGTCGTGCTGCACGCTGAGCAGACCTTCGTCGGTGAGCTGTTGAAGCATGGGGTAGACCTGGCTGGCGGAGGGCATCCACATGCCGCCGCTCGCTGCGCCGATCGACTGCATGACCTGGTGGCCATTCGTCGCCTCGCTCTGGAGTGCCGAGAGGATGGCCGCGCGCAAGTCGCCGGGGGCCCCACCCGCGGCACGGCCTGAACCGCGCGGAGTAAAGGCGTCGCGCAAGTTCTCGACCGCCTCACGAATGTCGAAACCGGCGGACGACGATGAGCTGCGCATTGCGGATTCCCTTCACGCGTTGGCGGGGGAGCGTCGAACGGCGTCCCTCACACCGCTCTCAGGCTACGCACGCCACCTGGATGCGCGCCGACGGCCGCATCGGTGCCCGCTGTGCGCGCCCTGCGTGCGGTGAGATGGGACAGTGAGCGGTTGTGGTGCGCTTACTTCGCGGCGCCGCCCGACTTCGGGTCGGCGAGCTTGCCGCGCAAGAAGAGCAGCGGCAACAGCCAGCCGCCGAGCGCGGTGATGAGCCAGACGATGAGGCTCGCGAGCACCCAGGTGTCGATTCCGCTCAGGGTGATGCCGCCGGGGAAGATGCTCGCGAGCAACAGCGCCACGAACGTCGACACGAGACCGATGCCGCCGAGCACGGCGGGCGCGTACTTGCGCGCCATGTTGACAATGAACGGAGTCAGGATGCTCTGCGCGAGCGCGAAGACCCCGACAGCCACGAGGAAGCCCGAGAGGCTCAGGCCGAAACCGGGAAGGATCCACGAGGTGATGAGCAGCGCCAGTGCTGCGGTACCGAGGTAAATCGCGAGGCGAATGATGAACCGAAGCATGAGAGGGCCTTTCGACGAGCCGATGCGATGGCCTTCACGCTATACCCGAGCGTCATGCGCGCGTGATACGTTCAGCGCGTTGCCCCAGACCCCGGCTTCGGTTCGATCCCGCACGTTCGATCACCGACCGTACTTCTGAGGACACACCATGAATGAATCTGACACCGCCCTAGCCGGCGGGTCGGTCTCGTCGACCAACGGTTCGCACTCGGGTCGCCTCGCGACGCAACTCGACGTCGTGCGCTCTGACATCGCCCGCCGCGTGCTCGCGGTGCTGCGGCTCGCGACGGGCTTCATCTTTGTCTGGGCGTTTCTCGACAAGACCTTTGGGCTCGGCTATTCCACGCCGGCCGAACGTGCGTGGGTGAACGGGGGGACCCCGAGCCAAGGCTTCTTGCTGGGCGACGCCGTGGTGGGGCCGCTCAAGCCGTTCTTTGCGTCGATCGCGAGCCCCGCATCCGACGTGCTGTTCATGATCGCCATGCTTGCCATCGGCGTCGCTGTCACGCTCGGCATCGGGCTGCGCGTGAGCGCCGTGGTGGGCTCGTTTGTCTTGCTCGCGATGTGGCTGGCCGAGTGGCCCATCGGCATGGGCGTGGGCTCGACCAACCCCATCGTGAATTATCACGTCATCTACGCGCTCTCGCTCACCGTCATCGCGGTGCTGCACGCGGGCGACACGTGGGGCGCGGGCCTGCCGTGGAAGCGCCTCGCGCTCGTGCAGAAGGCGCCCTGGTTGATCTAGACGGGGTTAGCCGCTGAACGCCGCGTCGTAGACGGTGCGCAGGTCGGCGCTGTCGGTGCCGCTGAGTCCGCATCCCGCAATCTGACCGTCGGTTGCGGCGACAAGGTAGCTCTCGCCAACCTCGAAGGGCACGCCGGAGAAGTCGCCGTCGGCCGCGTCGACCTGCGGCACCTCGACGCGGTCGGCTACCTCGCCCGCGAACCGCTCTGTGACCTCGAGAGTGACGACGTCGCCCTCAACGGTCAGCACGCGCGCCGCGAATGCCTGTTCGTTCATGAGCAAGCCCTCGGCGCTCACGACCATGCAGCTGCCGCTGGCGAGATCGCCACCCGTCGGTTGAGCGAGCTGCTCGACCGTGGGCGTGCCGCCCAGCGCGAGCGGCAGCGCTACGGCGGCCGCGATCGCGAGCGCCGCGGCGACGCCCACGACGGGAATCCACGTGCGGCGAGCGCTGCGCGCGGGCACGGCAGGGGCGGTAGTGTTCTGCTCGGTCATGATCTGCTCCATCCTGTGGTCAAGCCACGTCGGCGGGAGGGGAGCCAGGTTCTGTGCCGGGTCAGCGCCCCGCAACTGCTCGCGCAGCAGCCGATCATCGTCGTGCATCGGTGCTCCCTTCCTCTGCCTCGACATGTCCGGCCGGGCGGGGCGATTTCAGAAGTTCTGCCTTCATTCGTGCTTTCGCGCGGTGCAAGCGGATCGCGGCAGCGTTGGCGGTGATGCCGAGCACGGTTGCCAGGTCGGGGCTCTCGAGGCCGTCCCATGCCCAGAGGCGCAGCAGCTCGGCGTCGTCGCGGCGTAACCGCGTGAGGGCATCCCGCACCGCGATGACGTCGCCTTCGTTATCTCCGCCCGCGTACTCGATGACGGATGCGGGCGGGTCGAGCGCAATGATCTTGGCCGTCAGCCGGCCCCGGCGCCGCTCGGCGCGCTCGGTGTTGGTGAGCAGATTGCGCGCAACGACGATGGCCCACGGCACCGCCTCGTCGGCAGCCGGCACCTCGTCGAGCCTGCGCCAGCACACGATGAGCGTTTCGTTGAGCACGTCGTCTGCCGTCGCGGCATCAGTGCGGCGAGCGAGATACCGTCGCACGGGCTCGACGACGAGCTCGGCGACGGCGCGAAAACGCAGCTCGCGCTCGGCATCGGTCACGGCTCTCACACTGCACTATGTCCGGCGTGGGAGTGTGGATTTCAGATGTGGCCGAGATTCTCAGGCATTAGCGTTCCGCTATGGACGAGTCACCCGCCCCGCCGATGAAGCCACTCATGGGACGCGTGATGCGAACGCTGACCCAGACCGCACAACTCGCGCGCGAGACCTTTTGGCTGGAAGGGCCGCGCCTACCCAACGATTCCCACGTTGAGTGGGCGTTGGATGACGTCATTGGCGAGTACGAATTCGCCGGGCCTCTCGCCGGACCGATTCTCTTGTGGGACGAGCCGATCGGCCGAGTGTCTCAGCTCGAGTCTTTGCTTGCTGAGTTTTTCGAGGGCAACCTGACGGTCTGGCAACCGGCCGTCTATGCCGGATCGGTCGACGCTCGGGGATTGGAGCCCCTCAGCGATGTCGAGTTTTGGGAGCCTATCGACGCGATGCGCGGCAGCCAGAGCGAGACGGCGTTCAACGCTGCGGGGCGAGTGATCAGTTCGCACGGTGACGATTTCGTTCTTCGGTGGCAAGAGACCGCGGCTCTGAAGGCACTCGCCCTCGTCGACAGTTTTCGACGCCACGGGCTCGGAGAGCTCGTTGCCGACGACGTGGGGATGAGCGTGCTCGGGTCAGTGCTGTCTCAAGGCAGAGAGGCCTACGCCGAGGTTCTTGACGAGCCTGCTCGATGGAGCAGACGATCGCCAAGCGATCACTCCTGGAGCGTGTTGTATCTCGGTGACCTTGCGGTCGACGGGAAGACGGGTGCCATGCGCGATGTCGTGACTTCCTTCAGCGAGGAGCGCGAACGGATGCGGGCAGGAGAGTCACGCCGGGTCGAGGTCTACCAAGCAACGCTGGCGGGTAACGGCGGGCTTGGCCGCGCGGAGATCGAAGCCGCCTTGGGGGAAGCACCCGACCACATGGACATCTTCGAACTAACCCGTGAAGACCCGCAGGTCACGCTTGAGGGCGCGAAGGCCATCAACGACGCCATCATCCACCCGCCCGGTTACTGGATGCAGGCTCGCGACATTCCGGAGTCGACGACTTACTTCGCAGCGCGGGCGCTTGTCGAGATCGACGGGCTCATCCATCACCGGCTCGTTTACGTTGCCGCTCCTGATGGCGATGTCGGAAAGGGCTCGGCTCGGGCCGCAATGGTGTCGTTGGGCGGCCGGGTGTGTTCGATGCTCGAGGTGTCTGATCGCCACTACGCATCGGCAAACAGCGACGCGGTCTTCGAGATCAAGCGACGGTTTCGCGGCACCCGCGATGACTACCTGACTCGCTATGTCTCCCCGCGGCTTGCCAACGACTGACTGTCGATTTCGGCGCGGCGGGCGAGCACGAGGGCGTCAAGAGCCGCGGGGGGCAGCGGGCGGGCATCCGTGAACTGCACAGCGCCCTTCGACCGAGCAACGTCGCCGAGGTCGTCGGCGAGCGCAGAGATGACCTGTCCGCTAAACGGGTAGAGCGAATAGCCGGCCTTCGTGACGGCGACCGCGACGAGCCCCTTGCCGCGATGCAGCAGGGCGGGCAGGCCATACGAGATGCCCTCGACGGCGTCGGGCACGAGCTCGAGAGTGCGCGCTCGACAGCGTTCGAGCACAGCGCGAGCGGGGTCGTCGAGGCTCGCGATGAGCTCAGTGACGGGAAGCATGGCGCTAGTGTGCCCCACGGGTTACGCTGACCGCGAGCGAAGGAGCCCGCCATGGTCACCGCACCACAACACGCACCCTCCGAACGACTCGGACCGATCGACTACATCGTCATCGAGTTTCCTGACGGCAAGGTCACGGGCGCTGGCTTCCGCCGCATCGTCGAACTGTCGGATGCTGCGCGCATCCTCGTGCTCGACATCGAGTTTCTTAGCAAGAGCGCGGACGGCCACGTGGTCACGACGCCCGCCCACGACTTGGGCGAGATCGACGGTGTCGACATGGCGTTCTTCGACGGAGCCGCCACCTACTTGCTCGACGACGATGACATTCACGAGATCGGCGACGCCATGTCGCCCGCCAGCGTCGCGGTCATCGTGATCTACGAAGAGCTGTCGATGATCTCGGCTCTCGTGGCGTGGGAAGGCGAGGGTGCTGTGCTGCTCGCCGAAGGACCGATCGAGGTCGACGCACTCGTCGCGGCGATCGATGAGACCGAAGGACACTGACTATGAGACTGCTCAGAACAGCCACTCACGCCGCCGTGGCCAGCTCGGTGCACGGCAAGGTTCAGCGTCGCCAGCAAGCCCAGTGGGCGGCGCAGACTGCGGCGGCTCCGGCGGCTGCCGCCGCTCCGGCTGCCGCGCCGGCGCCGGCCGCTGCCGCGCCCGCGAATGACATGAGCGCGAAGCTAGAGCAGCTCAAGCAATTGGGCGAATTGCGTGACGCGGGCATCCTGACCCCCGAAGAATTCGAGGCCAAGAAGGCCCAGATTCTCGCCTGATTCGCACCAGCGCCGCATGGTCACCCCACCCGGAAGAGAGCACACGCCATGACCGAGCACGCACACTTCCACCCGCTGGGAACTCAGCCGAGCGCCTCGACGAAGGCGGCGCAAGCGGCCGCCCGCGCCGCTCTGCCGTTCGACGATAAGCGCGACTTCGCCGAAGCGCGGCGCGGATTCATTGCGGCGCCCGACTATCGCCAGATCATGGCCGAGGCGGGGCACGTTGCCTGGAGCATTGGCGCGTACGACTTCTTGCTCGACGGGGAACAGTTCGACAGCATCCACCCCTCATTGCAGCGTCAGGCGACCCTGAACATGGAGTACGGCCTCTTCGAGGTCGTGCCCAATGCCATCTATCAGGTGCGCGGCTTCGACTTGGCCAACATCACGTTCGTCGCCTCCGACTCGGGATGGATCGTCTTCGACCCGCTGACGGCCGCCGAAACTGCCGCTGCTGCCCTCGCGCTCGTCGGCGAGCACCTTGGGGTTCGGCCCGTCGTCGCCGTGGTGTATTCGCACTCGCACGTCGACCACTTCGGGGGCGTTCGCGGGGTCATCGATGAGGCCGATGTTCGGGCGGGCCGTGTGCAGGTCATCGCGCCGATCGGCTTCATGGACCACGCCGTGGCCGAGAACGTCTATTCGGGCAATGCCATGAACCGTCGGGCGTTCTACCAATATGGCGTGCTGCTCGATCGCAGCCCCTTCGGGCACGTCGATCAGGCGATCGGCAAGGGCGTGGCCTCGGGCTCGGTGGGGCTCATCGCCCCGACCCGCTACATCGAGGGCGACATCGAAGAGCTCACGGTCGATGGCATTCG
>JAAFHT010000018.1:0-23754 GCA_013297625.1 Actinomycetota bacterium
GCCGCCAACCCAGTGCTGAACAACCGACATGATGTGCTCCTTCGCTCAACGATTCGTGCTCAGTCTGCGGTCTCGCGGCTCTGCGATCAAGCACCATCGGCGCACAGCGAATGTGCATAAATGCAGATCAACGCGGGGGCAGCAACTCCGCGTGCCGCTCGGCCACTTCGCGCCGCAGCGCGTCGCGCACGATCGCCACGGCGTCGATCGCCGGGCTGTCACTGCGCTGCGACAGCATGAAGGGCAGCCGAAAGTCGATCGCGCGCGGCAACACGGGTTCGAGCCCCGCGGCACCCTCGCCCATGAAGGCGTGCAACAGGCCGATTCCCGCTCCGGCTCGTGTGGCCTCGAGCTGCGCAAACACGTTCGTCGAGCCGAAGCCGAGCCGCATGCCCTCGAGCTCGGGGGCGAGGTCGAGTTCGCGGACCGTGAGCAGGGCATCCACATAGAAGACGAGATCGTGGCCCTCGAGTTCGGCGGGCGTCCGAATCGCGGGCCGCGCGGCGAGGTAAGCCGGCGCGGCGTAGAGCCGCAGGGCGTACTCGGTCAGCAGTTCGGCCGCGACGCGCGAGCCCGCGGGCGCGCCGACCGTCACCGCGAGGTCAAACCCCGAGCCCCGCAGGCTCAGGGGGCGCGTCGAGGTCACGAGTTCGAGCGAGATTCCGGGATGCTCGGCGCGCACCCGCGCGAGCGCCGGAGCCGCAAACAACGAGCCGAAGCCCTCCGGTGCCGCCATGCGCACGGTGCCCCGCACGGCGTCGGCACCGGACGCGGCCGCGGCCACCACTTGCTCGATGAGCCCCTCGAGGGGTGCCGCGCGCTCAACGACATCGCGCCCGATCGCCGTCAGTTGCCAGCCGTCGGCGCCGCGGTCGAGCAGTCGTGCACCCAGGGCGGCCTCAAGTCGGTCGAGGCGCCGACGCACGGTCGTGTGGTCGACGCCCAGTAGCGCGGCGGCCGAGACGAGCCGGCCGACACGCGCGACCGCGAGCAAGTAGCGCACGTCGTCGGCGCTCACCTCGTGCGGATCAGGACCGGTGCTCATGCGCCCAGCGTAGGGCTGACGTCGGTGGCGACTGGCACACTGAGCGGCATGGACTTCGTGCTTCCGCTCGTGATCGGTCTGCTGATCGGCGCCGTGCTCGGCGCGCTGCTCGGGCTCGTGCTCGCGCGGCGATCGTCTGGCGGCGACCTCGCCGTGGCCGAGGCGCGCCACCAAACCGCGATTGCCGAGATTCGCGCCGAAGAGGCGCAACACCGCGCGCAACTCTCGACCGAACTCGCGGCCCTGCAGGCCACTGCCGCGGGGCTCCGTGAGCAGATCAGCACCGCTCAAGAGCAATACCGAGAGCTGGTCGAGCGCGTGCGCACCGAGCAAACGGCGCAGGCCGAACGCGAGCGCGCCGAAAGCAAGGTTCTGCAGCAACTCGCGCCCGTGCAAGAGACGCTGCGGTCGATGCAGGCCAAAGTCACCGAACTCGAAACGCAGCGCAGCCTGCAGCACGGCGAACTCACGCAGCAACTCAAGTCGGCCACCGAAGCGGAAGAGCGTTTGCGCGCCACGGCCGAGTCGCTCGCGGGTGCGCTGCGCAGCAATTCGACGCGCGGGGTGTGGGGCGAGACCCAATTGCGGCGCGTCGTGGAAGCAGCCGGCCTTATCGAGCGCGTTGACTTCGACGTGCAGTGGAGCGTGAGCTCAGACGCCGGAGCCGGCCGCCCCGACATGGTCATTCACTTGCCCGGGGGCAAGCACATTCCCGTCGACGCCAAGGTTCCGTTCGACGCCTACCTCGCGGCGAGCCAGATTGCCATCACCGCGACCGGTGAGGAAGGCGACCGGCGCAAGCGACTGCTCGCCGAGCACGTCAAGGCGGTGCGCGCCCACATTGACGCTCTCGGCTCGAAGGCCTATTGGGCCGGGCTCGGCACTTCACCCGAGATGGTCATCGCGTTCATTCCCAGCGAATCGCTCGTGTCATCGGCCATGGAGGCCGACCCGGCGATCATGGACTACGCATTCTCGAAGCGTGTCGCGCTCGCCTCCCCCGTGACCCTCTGGTCAGTGCTCAAGACCGTGGCGTTCTCGTGGCAACAAGACGTGCTCACGGCCGACGCGCAAGTGCTGTTCGACCTCAGCCGCGAACTCTATTCGAGGCTGTCAACCATGGCCGGACACGTCGAAAAGCTCGGGCGCGCGATCGAAAGCACGATCAAGAACTACAACGGCTTCGTCGGTTCGCTCGAACGGCAAGTGCTGCCCACGGCTCGCAAGCTGCAAAAGCTCGACGAGTCCACCGTGCTCGGCCCACTGGCCGCCATCGAAGTCGCCCCCCGCGACGTGACCGCCATGGAACTTGTGGCCGAGCTCGAAGAACCGACCACCCTCACCCCCGAGCTCGAGTTCAGCACCCTCGACGACACTGCCGCGCGCGAGTAGCGTGCCCTGCATGGTCGCTTACACATTCGTCTTCAGCGGTTTCGCCGTCACCGACATCGACGCCGCTCGCACCTTCTATCGAGACACCCTGGGCCTCACCGTCAACGATGAGTCGATGGGGCATCTCTCAATCGACCTTCCGGCCGGCGGCTTCGTGCTCGCGTATCCGAAACCCGACCACGTGGCGGCGACCTACACAATGCTCAATCTCGAAGTGGCCGACATTGACGCCGCGGTCGACGAGCTCGCCGGTCGCGGCGTCGAGATGCTGCGCTACGACGGCATGGTTCAGGATGCTCGCGGCATTTCTCGAGGCATCACCACTCGGCAGGGCCCCGACATCGCATGGTTCGCCGACCCCTCGGGCAACATCATCTCGGTCTTGCAAAACGCCGACTAGGCGGCTGCACAGCATTCACCCCTCGCCCCCAGGGTTGCGCCGGGATAAGCTGAAACCAGCTTCACCAACGTCGGCGAATCCGTCGACGCCCCGACCCCCGGCGAAAGATCGACGATGACCCCACGCCCTTGGAGTACCCACTACGCCGACGACGTCGCGCCCGAGTTGGGCGAGATTCCGTTTGCGCACTTGCCCGCCATGGTGCGGGCTTCGGCAGCCGACTACGGCAGCACGATCGCGTTCACGCAGTGCATGCCCAACGGCATGAACGGCTCACTCACGTATGACCGCATCGACGCAATGTCAG
Source organism: Actinomycetota bacterium (assembly GCA_013297625.1). Taxonomy (GTDB): domain Bacteria; phylum Actinomycetota; class Actinomycetes; order Actinomycetales; family Microbacteriaceae; genus Microcella. The sequence continues at coordinate 3,145 of JAAFHT010000018.1, forward strand.
ACGAGTTCGCCACGTACTTGCGTGAGGTGGTCGGGCTCAGCGCCGGTGACCGCGTCGCCGTGCAGATGCCGAACTGCCTGAGCTACCCCATCGTCGCGTTCGGCATCCTGAAGGCCGGGTGCGTGCTCGTCAACACCAACCCGCTCTACACGGCCACCGAGATGGTGCACCAGTTCAGCGACTCGGGCGCCAAGGCTCTCGTGGTCATCGACATGTTCGCTGACCGGCTTCCGGAGGTTCTGCCGAAGACCTCGATCGAGACCGTCGTGACCGTGCGAATCTCTGAGTTCTTCCCGCCCGTGATTGCGGGGGTCATCCGCGGGGTGCAGAAGGTCTGGAGCCGCTCGCTGCCGAAGATCACCGTGGCCCACATGCCCCTGAAGGCAGCGTTGAGCGCCGGGCGCGCGGCCAAGTCGACCGACAAGCTCGAGGCGTATGTTGCTGGCCTCGGCCCCGACTCGCTCGCCGCCCTGCAGTACACGGGCGGTACGACGGGTGTGTCGAAGGGTGCAATGCTCTCGCACGGCAACCTCGTGGCCAACACGCTGCAGATGATTCAGATGTGCGGCGGCTACATGCGACCCGGCACCGAAGTGGTCTTGACCGCCCTGCCGCTGTACCACATCTTCGCCTTCACGGTGAATCTGCTCGGCTTCTACCGCCTCGGCGCGCGCAACATCTTGGTGCCCTCGCCGCGTCCGCCGAGCAACCTCAAGCGAGCGTTCGAGAACTACAAGATCACGTGGGTCACGGGCGTCAACACGCTCTTCAACGCACTGCTGAACGAGCGCTGGTTCCTCGACAGCCCGCCGCGCCACTTGCGCGCCTCGGCCGCTGGCGGAATGGCGCTGCACGAGTCGGTGGCCGCACACTGGCGCGAGGTCACGGGCACTCCGATCGTTGAGGGCTATGGACTCACCGAGACCTCGCCGGTGTTGAGCTTCAACCCCTTCGGCCCCTCAGCGAAAGACGGCACGATCGGTATTCCGGTGCCGTCGACCGAGCTGCGCTGCATTGACGAAAAGGGCAAAGAGGTCAAGCCTGGCACGCCCGGCGAGATTGCGGCCAAGGGCCCGCAGATCATGCTCGGCTACTGGCAACGGCCTGACGACACGGCGGCAAGCATCGTTGATGGTTGGTTCCGCACGGGCGACGTCGCCGAAATGGATGCCGATGGCTTCTTCACGATTGTCGATCGCAAGAAAGACATGATTCTCGTGAGCGGCTTCAACGTCTACCCCAACGAGATCGAAGAGCGCATCGCATCGCTTCCCGGTGTGCTCGAAGTCGGCGTCGTTGGAATTCCTGACGACAAGTCGGGCGAGTCAGTGCGCGCCTACATCGTTGCGGGCACGGATGCTCCCACCGAGGCTGCCGTGCTCGAGCACTGTCGCGAGACGCTCGCTGCCTACAAGGTGCCCAAGTCGGTGCGCTTCGTCGACGAGCTGCCCAAGAGCCCCATCGGCAAGATTCTGCGGCGCGAGCTGCGGGCCGAAGCGGTCACCTCCGCTACCGCCAGTATCGAGACCCAAGGAAGGGAACTCTCGTGATCACCCCGCTCATCATTGCCACGCAGGCGGTCGTCAACGAGCAAGACGTCGTCACTCCCTTCGAGCAGAACCTGCTCGTCGGCCTGGTGTTCGTCATCATGTTTGGTCTCGGCGCCGGTCTCACGCCGCGCGACTTCAAGCTCGCGATCAAGCGCCCCTCGGGCCTCATCATCGGGTTCCTCACCCAGTTCGGCATCATGCCCTTGCTGGCGTACGTGCTGTGCCTCGTGTTCCTGTTCCAGCTTGCTCCCGAGATCGCGGTGCCGCTGTCGATCGGCGCGTTGCTCATGGGAGCCGTTCCGGCAGGAACGACATCGAACATGTTCACGTACTTCTCCAAGGGCAACCTCGCGCTGAGCGTCATGATGACGACCAACTCCACCTTGTGGGCCATCATCATGACGCCACTGGCTCTCGCCATCTTCGGCAACCTGCTGTTCGCCGGCGAGAACTCCGAGTACCAGATCCCGATCACCAACATTGTCGTGACGCTCGCGATTCTGCTGATTCCGGTGGTCTTGGGCATGACGATCCGGCGCTACAGCGCCAATATCGGCGCCGTGCTGGAGCTCATGGGCGGTTTCTTCGGACTGTTCTTCATCGTGTTCCTCGTGGCCACCTGGGTTCCGCGCAACTGGGCGCTGCTCACCTCGACGGCGTGGCAGACCTACGTCGTCGCTATCGGGCTCGGCCTCTTCGGCATCGCGATCGCCTACGGCATCTCGAAGGCGATCCGCCTGCACCCGGCCAACGCGCGCACGATCGCCCTCGAGACGGGCATCCAGAACGGACCGCTCGCGATCGCGATCATCCTGCTCACGTTCAGCGGCAACCCCGACATCGGCCTGATCTTGATCGTGCCGGCGCTCTACTCGCTGTTCATCGTGCTGATCTCGACGGTGGTGACCTTCATCTTCCGCCGGGCAAACACGGCGGCAGAGCAGAAGATCCCCAACCTCCTCTAGCAACTTCTGACAGCAAACAAACGTGGGGTCCGGACCGAGCCGGGCCCAACGTTTGTGTTTACGCCTCGCCCGTGGGCGAGGCACTGTGGTGGTTCTACGCCTCGCCGGTGGGCGAGGCACTGTGCTGGTTCTACGCGTCGCCCACAGGCGCCGCGAACTGCGCCTCGTAGAGCCGCGCGTAGGCGCCGGGCTTCGCGAGCAGTTGCTCGTGGGTGCCCTGCTCGACGATGCGGCCCGACTCCATGACAAGAATGAGGTCGGCGTCGCGGATGGTCGAGAGCCGGTGCGCGATCACGAAGCTCGTGCGGTCGCGCCGCAGGGCAGCCATGGCGTGCTGCACGAGCACCTCGGTGCGCGTGTCGACCGAGCTCGTGGCTTCGTCGAGGATGAGCACGCTCGGGCGGGCGAGGAACGCCCGAGCGATCGTCAAGAGCTGCTTCTCGCCCGCGCTCACGTTCGAGCCGTCGTCATCGAGCACGGTGTCGTAACCGTCGGGCAGAGCGCCGACAAACCGATCGACATAGGTGGCGCGGGCTGCGTCGAGAATCTCGTCGGCGCTTGCATCCGGCCTGCCGTAGGCGATGTTGTCGCGAATGGTTCCGCCAAAGAGCCAGGTGTCTTGCAGCACCATGCCCATGCGCGAGCGCAAGTCGTCGCGCGTCATCGCGGCGATGTCGACGCCGTCGAGCGTGATGCGCCCACCGTCGAGCTCGTAGAACCGCATCATGAGGTTGACGAGCGTCGTCTTGCCGGCGCCCGTCGGTCCGACGATCGCAATCGTCTGGCCGGGCTCGGCCACGAGCGACAGCCCGTCGATGAGCGGCACCTCGGGGTCGTAGCGGAACGACACGTTCTCGAACACCAACCGACCCGTGGTGGCCTCGGGGGTCGCCGCCGGTGACGGGTCGGGGGTTTGCTCGGGCGCATCCATGAGTTCAAAGACGCGCTCGGCGCTCGCGACGCCCGACTGCAGCAGGTTCGCCATCGAGCCGAGCTGGCTGAGCGGCTGAGTGAACTGGCGCGAGTACTGGATAAACGCCTGCACGCCGCCGATCGTCATCGAGCCGGTCGTGACGAGCAAACCGCCGACCACGGCGATCGCGACGTAGACCAGGTTTCCGACGAACATGATCGCGGGCATGATGATGCCGCTCACGAACTGCGCGCCGAAGCTCGCGCTGTAGAGCTGCTCGTTCTTCTCCAAGAACCGCTGCTCAACCTCGCGCTGCCGGCCGAACACCTTGACCAGTGCGTGGCCCGTGAAGGTCTCTTCGATTTGCGCGTTGAGCTCGCCCGTGTGCGCCCACTGCGCCACGAAGAGTTTCTGCGAGCGCTTCGCGATGACCGCCGTGATGACGAGCGTGAGCGGCACGGTGATAAGCGAGACGAGCGCGAGAATCGGCGAGATGACGAACATCATGACGATGACGCCGATGACGGTCAGCAGCGAGGTCAGCAATTGGCTCAGCGTCTGCTGCAGGCTTTGCGAGATGTTGTCGACGTCGTTCGTGACGCGGCTCAACACTTCGCCGCGCTGCACTTTGTCGAAGTAGGTGAGCGGCAAGCGGTTGAGCTTGCCCTGCACCTCTTCGCGCAAGCGATAGACGGTGCGCTGCGTGACGCCGTTGAGCAAGTACGCCTGCAGCCACGAGAAGACCGACGAGAACACGTAGACCAACAACACGATGCCGAGCAGCACGTGCAGGGCATCGAAGTCGATGCCCGCCCCAGCCCCGGCCTCACCCGCGCCGTCGCCATTGCCGAACACGCCGTCGACGATGATGTTCGTGGCCATGCCGAGCAAGGCGGGGCCGACGACGCTCAAGAGCACGCTCACGACGCCGAGAGCGATCACGAGATAGACGAGCCCCCGCTCGGGAGCGAGCCGCCCAACGAGTCGCCTCGCCGAGGGCCCAAAGGTCATGGCCTTTTCGGCGGGCATGCCGATACCGCCGCCCATGGGGCCACCCATGGGTCCGCGGCGCACTCCTCCGGGAGGGCCGACCGGCCGTGCAGGTGCCGTGCTCATGCGCCCACCTCCGCTCGCAACTGGCTATTGACGATTTCGGCGTAGGTCTCGTTGCTCGCGAGCAACTCGACGTGCGTGCCGCGGCCGACGACCCGGCCGCGGTCGAGCACGATGATCTGATCGGCATCCTGCACCGTGGCCACACGTTGGGCCACGACGATGAGGGTGGCGTCAGTGACCTCGCGGCGCAGGGCGGCGCGCAGGCGAGCATCCGTCGCCGTATCGAGGGCCGAGAACGAGTCGTCAAAGACGTAGATCTCGGGTCGCTTGACCAACGCGCGTGCGATCGCGAGGCGTTGCCGCTGGCCACCCGAGACGGTCGTGCCGCCCTGAGCAATGGGGGCGTCGAGGTGCTCAGGCATCTCCCGCACGAAGTCGGCGGCTTGCGCGATCTCGAGCGCAGCCCATAGTTCATCGTCGGTGGCGTCCGGCTTGCCGAAGCGCAAGTTCGTCGCTACCGTGCCCGAGAAGAGGTAGGGGCGCTGCGGCACGAGGCCAATGCGGCTCCACAGCAGGTCGGCGTCGAGCTCGCGCACGTCAACGTCGTCAACGAGCACCGATCCGCCGGTCGCGTCGAAGAGCCGCGGCAAGAGGCTGATGAGCGTCGTCTTGCCCGCACCCGTGCTGCCGATGATGGCCGTCATCTTTCCGCGTTCGGCCACGAGGCTGACGCCATCAAGCACCGGATGCTCTGCTCCCGGGTACGCAAACGTCACGTCGCGAAGCTCAACCCGGCCGCTCGCGCTGACCGTCATCACGGGGTTCTCCGGCAACACCACAGAGGACGGCATCTCGAGCACTTCGCCGATGCGGTCGGCCGACACGGCCGCCCGCGGCAGCAGCACAGCAATGAACGTCGCCATGAGCACAGCCATCAAGATCTGAATGAGATACGTCAAGAAGGCGGTGAGAGCACCGACCTGCATGAGCCCCGACTCGATGCGGTACGCGCCGAACCACAGCACCGCCACGCTCGAGACGTTGAGCACGAGCAGCACGATCGGGAACATCAGCGCAAACAGCCGGCCCGCCCGCAACGCCGTGTCGGTGAGTTGCGCGTTCGCGTCGGCGAACCGCTCGACCTCCTGGCGCTCGCGCACGAAGGCGCGCACGACGCGCATGCCCGTCAGCTGCTCGCGCAGCACGCGGTTGACGGTGTCGATGCGCTCTTGCATGACCCGGAACAGCGGCACGGTGCGCACGATGATCGCGCTCACGGCGATGAGCAGCACGGGAATCGCGACGGCCATGATGAGCGAGAGCTCGAGGTCTTGCTGCAGCGCCATGATGACGCCGCCGATCGCAAGAATCGGCGCGCTCACGAGCATCGTGCTCGTCATGAGCACGAGCATTTGCACTTGCTGCACGTCGTTGGTCGTGCGCGTGATGAGCGAGGGGGCGCCGAAGCGGCTCACCTCGCGCTCCGAGAAGGTGCCGACGTGCGCGAACACCGCCCCGCGCAAGTCGCGCCCGAGGGCCATGGCCACGCGAGCGCCGAAGTAGACGGCCGTGATGGCGCACGCGATCTGCACGAGGGTGATCGCGAGCATCGCGCCGCCCACCTGCAGGATGTAGGCCGTGTCGCCTGTGGCAATGCCACGGTCGATGATCGCCGCGTTGAGCGCGGGCAAGAAGAGCGAGGCGACGGCCTGGGCAAGCTGAAAGACGACGACGCCCGCGATGAGCAGCCCGTAGGGCTTCAGATACCGCCGGAGGATGAGTGCAAGCATGGCCTGCTCATTCTTCACCCGCGCAAGCCGTGCTCATGACACAAGCGTGCCGCTCTCAGCGAACGCGGGCGACGGATGCTGCGCTTGCGTTTAGCTATCGAAGCCACGGCGGGAGAAGACGGCCTCGATCATCGGTGGGGATCGGCTTAATCATCGTCAGGCCCGCGTCGGTCGTGTCGAGCGAGTAGCGATCGTACCCGCCGTGGTCACGCCAGTCCGCAACGGGATCGAGATCAGTCGAACTGCGCTCGTGGTCTGCCTCGTATAAGGGGCGCCACCAGTTGGCTTCATCGGCCAACAGGAGGTGCGCTTCCGATAACTCAGTGACGGAGTCGGAAGTAGCGTCCCGCACCACGATCCACCCCGCCGACAGGAGTGTTCGTGCGACCGCTGAGACCCTGGGCACGTGCTGGCGTCGAGAAGACCAGAGTGGGTCTGGCGAGATCGTGGCCGTCGCAGCCATCAACACGGCGGGTAGGTCTTGCCCTTCTGCCGCCTCAAGCAGGATGAACTGAGCGAGATCATCCGGGCTTGGATCCCAGTAGTACGGCGCCCAGCTTTCAGTGCCTGAGTTGTCGGCCAATGAGTCCTCCCTCTGGATCAGAATTCGCAGAACTGGCGTGACGCACGAGAGCGTCGCTGAAACGCGAGAAGCGAGAGTCGAAGACCAATCAGCCGTTCGGTCCAACTGTGTCGCGGACGACCATTGTCAGCTGAAGCGCGTCGAGCAACGCCTGGTTCTCAGGCTGAGTCGAGGGGCACCACCCCGGGCCCGGCTGCATTCCGTACGTAACGCTCTCGATCACGATCGTCATGACGGGCTGGGACAGGAGCGCCACCATCTCATCGACACACAATGCCTGCTCCGTCCCATAGGGGTACTGCGCATAGGCCATCGCTAACTCAGCGCCCCCTGAATCAACGCGGTAGGCGATTTCGTCCACCACATTCGGATCAAGCGAGTTCGGAGTTCGCGTGAAGACACAGATGTGGAACTCCATGACGTCGAGCTGATTCAAGAGGTCGACGATCTCCTGCCCACTCACCATGTCCCACGGTGGAGGGCACATGGCTGCTACGGCTGGGGAAACCATCGAGCCGAATGTGGTGACCTCTTCGCGATCCCAACCCGTGATGGGCGACGTCGTGAGAGGCGTATCCCCATCGTCAGTCAGGGAGTCGATAGGAACCTGGTCAGTGAAAGGACCGAGACCCGCACACCCCATGAGCGCACCAGAGAGCGCGATCGACACCACTGAGATGAAGAAACCCCGTTGACTCACAGCGACATCTTCTCAAGTAACAGACCTGGAGTGCGAGAGGAACGAAGGCTCGGGCTTAAGCGTCGAGCCACTTGTTCTCGAGGTGGTCAGCCGTCACGCGGCGGATAGTGCCCGAGCGTGATCGCAGCACGATCGACTCGGTCGTGATGATGCCGCGCTCGCGCCGCACGCCGCGCACGAGCTCGCCGTCGGTGACGCCCGTAGCGACGAAGAAGGTGTTGTCGCTGCGCACGAGCTCGTCGGCCTCATAGACATAGTCGAACTTCAGACCCGCGGCGGCGCCGCGCGTGCGCTCGTCGTCGCTACCCGGAGCCAGTCGGCCTTGAATGAAGCCGCCGAGCGCCTTGACCGCGCACGCGGTCGCGACGCCCTCGGGGCTGCCGCCCGTGCCGACGGCGAGGTCGATGCGGCTGTCGTGGCGCGCGGCGTTGATGCCCGCGGCAACGTCACCGTCGAGGATGAGTCGCGTGCCTGCGCCCGTCGCACGAATCTCGGCGATGAGCCCTTCGTGGCGTGGCCGATCAAGCACGGCGATGCGCATCTCGTCGACGGGCTTGCCCTTGGCCGCGGCGAGCGCGCGGATGTTCTCGGCGATCGACTGGCGAATGTCGAGCACGCCGATGCCCTCCCACCCCGCGACGAGTTTCTCCATGTAGAACACGCTCGAGGCGTCGAGCATCGAGCCGCGGTCGGCGACGGCGATCATCGAGATCGCGTGGCCGCGGCCTGCCGCCGTGAGCGAGGTTCCGTCGATGGGGTCGACGGCGATGTCGCACGCGGGGCCCTGGCCGTTCCCGACGACCTCACCGTTGTAGAGCATCGGCGCGTTGTCTTTCTCACCCTCGCCGATGACGACGAGGCCGCTGAAGTTGACGGTTCCGAGGAACTTGCGCATGGCATCCACCGCCGCCCCATCGGCCGCGAGCTTGTCGCCCTTACCGATGAACGGCGCCGAGCGGATGGCGGCGGCTTCGGTCGCGCGTACGAGTTCCATCGCGAGGTTGCGGTCGGGGTGCAGGAACAAGGTTCCGGTTTCGGTAGTCACCACAAGGGCGTCCTTTCCGTGAAAGATCGAGCGGAATGAAGGACGCGCCGGGTGGTAGATCAGCGCACAGCCAGACTAGCGGCGCTCGAGCCGGGTGGGGCACGGCCGCTGGCTAGACTCGAGACGCATCCACCACACCCAGTACGAGGAGAGTCATGCCTGTCGCCACCCCTGAGCAGTACGCCGAAATGCTCGACAAGGCCAAGAAGGGCGGGTTCGCCTACCCCGCCATCAACGTGTCGTCGTCGTCGACGATCAACTCGGTGCTGCAGGGCCTCACTGAGGCAGGCTCCGACGGCATTCTTCAGGTGACGACGGGTGGCGCCGACTACTTCGCCGGCCAGACCGTCAAGGCGCGCGCCTCGGGCGCCCTCGCCTTCGCCGCGTTCGCCACCGAGGTTGCCAAGAACTACCCCATCACGGTGGCGCTGCACACCGACCACTGCCCCAAAGACGCGCTCGACGGATTCGTCATGCCGCTCATCGCCGCGAGCGAGGCCGAGGTCAAGGCGGGCCGCAACCCCATCTTCCAGTCGCACATGTGGGACGGCTCGGCCGTGCCGCTCGCCGAGAACCTCGAGATCGCGCGCGACCTCCTCCCCCGCATGAAGGCTATCCACGCGATTCTCGAGGTCGAGATCGGCGTCGTCGGCGGCGAAGAAGACGGCGTGCAGCATGAGGGCTCGAACGACGCGCTCTACACGACCCTCGGTGACGTCACGGCTGCGGTCGAGGCGCTCGGCCTGGGCGAGCAGGGTCGCTACATGGCCGCCCTCACGTTCGGCAACGTGCACGGCGTCTACAAGCCGGGCAACGTCAAGCTGCGCCCCGAACTGCTCGCCGACATTCAGGCCGGCATCGCCGCGAAGTACGGCACGGATGCCCTGCCGCTCGACCTCGTCTTCCACGGTGGCTCGGGCTCGACCGACGACGAGATCTCGACGGCCGTCAAGAACGGCGTCATCAAGATGAACATCGACACTGACACGCAGTACGCCTTCAGCCGTTCGGTGGCCGACACGGTGCTCAAGAACTACGACGGCTTCTTGAAGGTCGACGGTGAGATGGGCAACAAGAAGGTCTACGACCCCCGCGCCTGGGGCAAGACCGCTGAGTCAGCGATGGCCAAGCGCGTCGTCGAGGCAACCCAGCAGCTCGGCTCGGCCGGGCACTCGGGCCGTTAACCTTTCGCCCGGTCGGGCCTGGTCGCGTTAGCGCGTGACCGGCCCGCCGGGCGTTCCTTCGTCGGGGGTGCGCAGCACCGCCAATCGCGATCGCGAGGCTCCGGCTACCTCAAACTCCACCGCCGTCACGGGGCCCGTTCGCCACCGCAGGTTCTCCACGCTCGACTGCAGGCTCACGTAGTACGGCGCCAAGAAGGTCTCGCGCCGACCTTCGGGCAGCGTGCTCATGATGCGTAACGCCACGGCGATGGCGCCGCTCTCGGTGCGACGCAGCTCAACCCGCGCTGATCCGACCGGCGAGTCGGTGTCGCCCAACAGGGCGTCGAGCAACGCGCGCATGACCGTGCGCTGAGCGAGGTCGAGTTGTTCGGCCAAGCGCTCGGGGTCATCCACAGTCAAGGCACGACCTCGCGCGACTCGCTCGATCCAGGTGCGATCGATCTCTCCTGTCAGTTCTGCGCGAAGGCGTTGAGCGAGAGCCCCCGCCCGCAGGGCATCGCCCCCGCTCACCTCGCCGCGCTCAAGAATCGAGGCGATAAACGCCGTGGCCGGTGCAATGCGGATGCGCGTCTCATCGTCAATCGCCATCACGAGGTCATCGGCTCCCGAGTCGACTCCCGGAACATCAAGCGGCCGCTCACTCCACCGTGCCAAACCAGTGGTGATGGATCGAATCATGACGACTCCCCCCACCATGCCAATGATGATCGGAAAGAGCGTGATGGCCACGGCAGAGAACGGCGGCCACGTGGAGTCATCAGGCACGACGAAGACGAGCGTGGCAATCGCGCTCACTGCGACGAGCAGGGAGCCGGAGATCAAAAGCCGAGCCGCCGACGAGTACGGAACCATGGCGAGAAGTGCGAGCGAGGCCGAGAGGGGCGCCCACCACAGCTCAACCGCGAACGTGTCACCCGAATAGGCGATTGCCGATATCACGACACCAGCACCCGACAGGGCAACGGCAACGAGCGCGCGCGCCATCGTGAATGCACCGCGGCGAGGCCGGGTAGCCACGTGCACCCACACCATCGCCAGCACCGATAACGCCAGGCCCGCCACTTGCACGAGAGGCCGAGAACCCGCCTGCCCGGCGGGCCCGAGCACGAGCACACCGTGCACGAGAGTCATGGCGGCAGCAGCGAGCGGCAGGTTCGGGGTCGAGAACCAACTGAGCGGGTCGGCATCCCACGGGCTCACGCGCCATGACCGCTTGCTCATGCGTCGGCCCCCTCGACCGAGCTCTCGGTCGCGCCCTCGATCGGAACGGAGACCATGACGGTGGTTCCTTCGGGCCCCGACCAGATGCGCACGCGGCCACCAACCTGAGCGATGCGCTGCTCAATCGACATCCTGATGCCCATGCGGTCGTCAGCGACATCGCTGACCGCAAAGCCGCGACCGTCGTCAACCACCAGCACGCTCAGCACACCGTCTCGAATGCCAGCCACGAGTTCAGCACGATCGGTGCTGGCGTGTGTGACGACATTGTCGAGGGCTGCCCGAACTGCGCCGACGACCGCATGCCGTGTCGAGGCCGCAACCGCACCGTCGAGAAGGTCGGTGCCGCTGACATCAACGCGCACACCACTCCATTGGTATTCGTGAGCAAGCTCGAGCAAGGCCCGGCTCAGCGCGCTCGCGCCCGTCGCGCACGGGGCCTCATCGGCCACGGTCGTCGCTGACACCGCGGCGAGGTGCTCGGCCAAGACCGTTCGGGTGCGGTCAGTGAGCGGGCCCGGCGATCGAGCGAGAGCATTGAGGTCGGCAAGCACGGTGTCGTGCACGACGGCTGCCGCGCGCTGCTCAAGCACGCGGCGACGGTCGGCATCGACGACGTCGACGCTGGCCGACGTGAGCGATTGCAGTTGCCTCTCGGCCTGGCGCTGGGCGAGCGCGAGAGTGAGGTATGACACGAGAGAAATGCCGAAGACGATCGCGGGCCCCATACCGGGCTGAACGCTACAGCCCGCGATCGTGAGCCCGACAAAAAGACTCGATTGAGCAACGACGAACGCGACGATCGACCACCACACACCGTTGATGGCACGGCCCGTGACGGCCCCGACAAGACACAGGGCGGTCGGAATGCGATTCAGCAGATAGGGGCCGGAGTCGTCGAGCTGCGGGTCAACCGCAAGAGCGATGATCGGAAACGCGATGGCGAGAAGCGCTCCGACGCCGACGAAGAGCACTGCCGTGATCACACTGGGGCGCCACAACAACAACAGGGCAAGGGCGCCAATGCCGATGACGGGCGAGACGACGAGCAGTGCCTGCTCACCGAGCCCACTCTCGATGAGCCCGTCTACCACGATCGCGGCGACGACCAGCGCACCGGTTGCCGCGATAACCCGCTGAGTGGTTGCGAGGGCCGCGACCGTCACGCGAGCAGCGACAGAACGCGGCAGGGCGACGCTTGTCATGCGATCCCCCGGTTCATGCCGCGTCGTCGATTCCGGTGCTAGCTACTGAGGCGTCCGCCGAGCGCTCGCTCGTCTATGTTGCCGTCTTTGTCGCGTCGCAGTTCTTTCGGCAGCGAGAACTGCAAGTCTTCTTCGGCGGTCTTGACCTCTTCGACCGCGTCGAAGCCCGCGTCACGCAAATCAGCGAGCACCTGCTCGACGAGCACCTCGGGCACGCTCGCGCCACTCGTGACGCCCACGGTTGCCACACCCTCGAGCCACTCTTGCTTAATCTCGCTCGCGTAGTCGATGCGGTACGAGGCCTTCGCTCCGTACTCGAGCGCCACCTCGACGAGGCGCACGCTGTTCGAACTGTTGGCCGAGCCGACCACGATCACGAGATCGGTCTCAGGAGCCACCTTCTTGATGGCGACCTGGCGGTTCTGCGTGGCATAGCAAATGTCATCGCTTGGCGGGTCTTGCAAGTGCGGAAAGCGCGCACGCAAGCGCCGCACGGTCTCCATCGTCTCGTCGACGCTCAGCGTCGTCTGCGAAAGCCAAATGAGGTCTTCGCCCTCGGGAACCTCGACGGTGTCGGCCTCGTCGGGCGTGCCGATGAGAATCATGCGGTCGGGCGCGTGACCCATCGTGCCCTCGACCTCTTCGTGACCCTCGTGGCCGATGAGCAGGATGCGGTAGTCCTGTTTCGAGAATCGCACGGCTTCGCGGTGCACCTTCGTCACGAGCGGGCACGTGGCGTCGATCGCCTGCAATTCACGATCGGCCGCACCCTGCACCACGGCAGGGCTCACGCCGTGCGCCGAGAAAACGATGTGTGAACCCGGAGGAACCTCGCCCACCTCGTCCACGAAGATCGCACCCTGCTTCTCGAGCTGGCTCACGACGTGCACGTTGTGCACGATCTGCTTGCGCACGTAGACGGGCGCGCCGTATTGCTCGAGGGCTTTCTCGACCGCGATGACTGCGCGGTCAACACCTGCGCAATAGCCGCGCGGCGCTGCCAGCAGCACGCGCTTCGGGCGGTCAACGGCCGCGGGGACGAGTCGCTCGCGCCGCTGGGGAATGACGGGCGCGGTCAGGGTCGAGCCCAGGGCGCCGTTCGAGATCGTGCTCACTCACCCAGTCTACGAGGGGCAGTCTGCGTATGCGCTTCGGCTGCGACGATTGCGCTACTCGACGTCGCGCCGCATGGTCGTGAGTGACGCCGCGACGAGCAGCACGGCGGCGAGAGCCGCGAGCACGAGGCCGCCCTGCCACCAGAGCAGAGCATCCACGGTGGCCGAGGGCACGCTCGGGTCGAGAGCACCCAGTGAACTGAGGATGCCCGCGCCGACGAGCGCGTCGGTCGCCGACCCCGGCAAGAAGCGACCGATCGAAGCCGACCACTCCCACACGCTCGCCACGAGGCGCAGAATCGGCTCGACGAACTGCGTGAAGGCGAGCACGATGACGATCGCCGCGATCTGACTCGTGAGCAGTGCCCCGAGGCCGAGGCCCAACAGCGACCACAGCGCCGTGGCCAGCAGCGTGCGCAGCAGCACGGCAATCACCTCCGGCTCGCCCAGGGCCGTGGGCTCGCCGAGGGCCGCGAGCACGGGTGCCCCGAGGCCCACCGAGCCGACAAGCCCCACGACGCCATAGACGACGCCCATGGCCGCGGCAACGATGGCCTTTGCGGCGAGCACGATGCCGCGCCGCGGTTGCGCGAGCACCGTGGGGGTGAGCGTGCCGTGGCGCCACTCGGTCGTCGCCAGCAGCGCGCCAAACAACAGCGGAATCACGAGGCCCACGGCCGTCACACTGCTGTACACGAGATTGGCGGCCACAACCGGGTCAAGCTCGGGCGCCGGAGCACCCGGGCCGGCACCCGCGAGTTGCGCGCCGAGATCGCTGAAAAAGAACGCGAGCGCGGCAGCCGTGAAGCCCACGTAGACCACCATGATGAGGCCGAGCAGCCACCACGACTTCAGCGAAAAGACCTTCGCGAACTCTGACGCCGTGGCACGCAGCAGGGCGGTCATGCGGCACTCCCTTCGGCCGCGGCAGGGGCCGGTGGTGCTGCATCCGCCGTGAGCGAGAGAAACACCGACTCGAGGCCGTCAGACTCGTCACTCAAGTGCGTGAGCGCGAGGCCCGCGTCACGCGCAACCTCACCCGTTCGCGCAACGTCGAGGCCGAGCACCGCGAGACCCGCGCTGCCGAGCTCGACGGTGGCGCCGGCGCGCGTGAGGGCATCCGTCAGCGCCGCACGATCGGCGGCATCGACGCGCACGCGCGATGTTCCGCTCTCGAGAGTGGCAAGCGGTCCGTCAAAAACGACGCGGCCATGACGGATGACCACGACATCATCGACCGTCTGCTGCACTTCGCTCAGCACGTGTGACGAGAGCAGCACGGTGCGGCCTTCGGCGGCAAGCGAGCGCAGCAGCGAGCGCATCCAGCGAATGCCATCAGGGTCGAGCCCGTTGATGGGTTCATCGAGCACGAGCGCATCAGGATCACCCAGCAGAGCGCTCGCGAGCCCGAGTCGCTGCCGCATACCGAGCGAATAGCCGCCCACAGCGCGCCGACCTGCCTCACTGAGCCCCACCATGTCGAGCACGGTGTCGATGCGAGCGCTACTGATACCCGCCGAAATCGCGAGGGTCAGAAGATGGTTGCGACCGCTGCGGCCGGGGTGAAAGACATCGACTGACAACGAACTGCCTACTCGATGGAAGGGGGCGTCGAGGTCGCGGTAGCGCTGCCCGTCGATGAGAGCAGAGCCCGCCGTGGCGCGATTGAGGCCCAGCAGAATGCGCAACGTCGAGGTCTTGCCGGCTCCGTTCGGGCCAAGAAAACCCGTCACGCGACCGGGGGCTGCCTGAAACGAGACGTCGCGCAAAGCCGTCACCTCGCCATAGACCTTCGTGAGCGAGTCGATCGTGAGCGGAGTAGGCGTGACCATGAGGCTCCTGAGTTGCGCGCGCCGCGGTATCGGCGCTGTCGACTACCCTGGCGAAGGCCGCCGATCGACGCAAGGAGGGCACCGTGACTGACGCTCCGTCAAGCGCCGATGCCCCCTGGGCCGTCGGGCAGCTATCGACCAAGATCAAGGACTACATCGACCGACTCGGACAGGTGTGGGTCGAGGGCGAAATCGCTCAGTGGGGCGTGTCGGGCGGCAACGTCTACGGCAAGCTTAAAGACGTCAGTGACGACGCGACCGTCTCGTTCGTCATCTGGTCATCGGTGCGCTCCACCTTGCCTGAAGGGCTTGGTCAGGGCGACCGCGTCACGGCGCTCGTCAAGGCCAACTGGTGGGTCAAGGGCGGCACGCTCACGATGCAGGTCTCGCAGATGCGGCGCGTCGGCCTGGGCGATCTGCTTGAACGGATCGAACGGCTGCGCGCCACGCTCGCCGCCGAAGGGCTTTTCGCGCCCGAGCGCAAGAAACCGCTGCCGTTCTTGCCGCAGTGCATCGGGCTCGTAACCGGTAAAGACAGCGACGCCGAGAAAGACGTCATCCGCAACGCTCAGTTGCGCTGGCCCTCGGTGCAGTTTCGGGTTGTGCACGCGGCCGTGCAGGGCGACAAGGCGGTTGCCGAGGTCACGGCGGGCATCCGTCAGCTCGATGCTGACCCCGAGGTCGACGTCATCATCGTTGCGCGCGGGGGTGGCGACTTTCAGAACCTGCTGCCGTTCAGCGACGAGACCCTCGTGCGGGCTGCGGCCGCGTGCGAGACGCCCCTCGTGAGCGCGATCGGGCACGAGAACGATCGCCCCCTGCTCGACGAGGTCGCCGATCTGCGCGCCTCAACGCCGACCGATGCTGCCAAGCGTGTCGTTCCTGACGTGAGCGACGAGCTCGCCCGCGTGCAGCAAGTGCGGTCACGCATGCTCACGCGCGTGACGGGCGCGATTGCGACCGAGGTTGACCGGTTGGCCGCGATTCGATCACGGCCGGCCCTCGCGTCGGCCGACTGGATCATCGACTCTCGCGCTGACGAGCTCACGCGCGCTGTGGCCCGGGGTGTCGAACTGACGACGCGCCTGCTCGAGCGTGCCCATCTCGAGACCGACGAGCGACGACGCCAGCTTCGCGCGCTCTCTCCGCAACGCACGCTCGACCGTGGCTATGCCATTGCGCAGACGGCCACGGGCGACGTCGTACGATCAGCAGCCCTCGTCGACCCCGGCACCGCTCTCGTGCTGACGCTCGCCGACGGGCGACTCGCGGCCACGGCCGACGGCCTCGCTCCCACGCAGTCTGAAGAAAGGCCCGCTTAGCATGAGTGACATGACCGCTTCTGACTCGCCCCCCGTCGCTGAGTTGAGCTACGAGCAAGCGCGCGACGAACTCGTGCGAGTGGTGACCGAGCTTGAGCAGGGCGGGGCCACGCTTGAGCAGTCCATCGCACTGTGGGAGCGCGGCGAGGCCCTTGCCCGGCGCTGCGAAGAGTGGCTCATCGGCGCGAAAGAGCGTCTCGACGCGGCCCGCGCGGCCGCCGAAGGCTGAGCGCGATGACCGACTCGCCCGCCGACACTGGCGCCGAATCACCCCAGGAGAAGGCCGACCGCATCGCCGAGGCTCGTCGCAAGCGCCGCGCCAACCAGACCGTGCGCAACCTCATCGGTTCGCTCGTTGCGTCTCTCGCGATTGTGCTCTTTCTCGTGCTCGTGGTTGTTCGACCCGAACCGACTCCCCTCTCGATCGACTACCTCGCGGCCGCCGCTGAAGCAGAAGCCAGTCTGGGCACCACGGTCATTGCCCCGATCGTTCCGCCCACGTGGAACGCCAATCGCGCCGAGCTTGCTGGTTCGGGCGGAATCGACGAGTGGACCATCGGGTTCATCACCGCCAACAACACCTTCCTCGGCCTCGTGCAAGGCTTCACCGACGAACAGAGTTGGTTGCAAGATGCGCTGCGCGACCCCGGAGAGGGCGAAAGCGTGCTCATCGCCGGGGTCGAATGGCAGCGCTACGACCGTCGTGGCGTCGAGAGCGCGGGATTGCGCGAGATTGCCCTCGTGACGAGCACAGCCGACAGCACGGTGGTTCTCTACGGCACCGCGAGCGACGCCGACCTTGAGGTGCTCGCGTTCGCCGTCGCGGCCGAATTGCCCGCGGCCGACTAGGCGCGGACTACGCTCGGGGATGCACTTCTCACCCCGAGTCCGCCCAGGAGCCTCATGCCGACCGAACGCCGCACGCCCGAGCAGGTCTGGCGTGAGATGCAGCGGGGCAACGCGCGGTTTGTTGCGGGCGAGCCACAGCATCCCCGACAAGACGTCGACCGGCGTGCCCAGCTTGCTGGCCACCAGGCACCTCACGCCGCGCTCTTCGGCTGCAGCGACTCGCGGCTCGCGGCCGAAATCATCTTTGACAAGGGGCTCGGCGACCTCTTCGTCGTGCGCAACGCGGGCCAGATCATTAGCGACAGCGTCATCGGCTCTCTTGAATACGCGGTCGCCGTCTTGAAGGTTCCGCTGATCCTCGTGCTGGGCCACGACGAGTGCGGAGCCGTTGACGCCGCCATCGCTGCCGTCGATCCCGACGTGGCACCCTTGCCCGCGCACATTCAGCGGCTCGTGGATCAGATCATTCCCGCCGTCGAGCGCGTGCGACGGGCTGCGGTCGTCGACGCCGTCGCCACGATCGACCCCCTCGAAGTGGCTCGCGAACACTTGCGTGACACGGTGAGTGCCCTGCTGACGGCGAGCGAGCTCATCAGTGATGAGGTTGCGGCCGGTACGCTGGCCGTTGTCGGTGCGAACTACCGTCTTCGTGAGGGCAGAGTCGTTCCCGATGTCGTCGTCGGCCAGCTGTCGACCGCACCCGGTGCGGCGTGAGCCGGTCGCCCGCCACCGCGACCTCCCCGTGACCCTGGAACACCCCCGTGAGATTCGAAGGACTCCTCTCGTGAGCACTGACGCCGACTTCCGCATCGAACACGACACGATGGGCGAGGTGCGCGTGCCGCGCAGCGCCCTGTACCGCGCGCAAACGCAGCGCGCCGTCGAGAACTTTCCCATCTCGGGCTCTGGCCTCGAGAGCGGCCAGATCGTCGCTCTGGCCCAGATCAAGCTCGCTGCCGCGATCGTCAACGCCGAGCTGGGCCTTCTCGACGCAGCGCTCGCAGAGGCGATCGTCGGCGCGGCCGACCAGATTATCGGCGGAGCCCACCACGATCAGTTTCCGGTCGACACCTACCAGACCGGTTCGGGCACGTCGTCGAACATGAACATGAACGAGGTGCTTGCGACGCTGGCGTCGACGGATGCCCTCGCCGTGCACCCCAACGACCACGTCAACGCCTCGCAGTCATCGAACGACGTCTTTCCGACGTCTGTGCACCTCGCGGTCACCGCGGCGCTTCTGAGCGACCTCATCCCGGCGCTCGAGCACCTCGCTCACGCCCTCGAGGTCAAGGCCGAGCTGTGGAAGACCGCCGTCAAGGCGGGCCGCACTCACTTGATGGACGCCACCCCCGTGACGCTCGGCCAAGAGTTCGCCGGATACGCGCGCCAGGTTCGCCTGGGCATTGCCCGGGTGCAGTCGACCATCGAGCGCGTGGCAGAGGTTCCGCTCGGCGGCACCGCGACCGGCACGGGCATCAACACCCCGCTCGGGTTCTCACAAAAGGTCATTGCCGAGCTCGCGCGCAGCACGGGCCTGCCCATCACCGAGGCGCTCGACCACTTCGAGGCTCAGGGTGCTCGCGACGGGCTCGTCGAGGCCTCGGGCGCGCTGCGCGTGCTCGCGGTGTCTCTGACCAAGATCTGCAACGACATTCGCTGGATGGGCTCGGGGCCCAATACGGGGCTCGCTGAGTTGCACATTCCCGACCTGCAGCCGGGCTCGTCGATCATGCCCGGCAAGGTCAACCCTGTCGTGCCTGAAGCCGTGCTCATGGTGTGTGCGCGCGTGATCGGCAACGACGCGACGATCGCGTGGGCAGGCGCCTCAGGCTCGTTCGAGCTCAACGTCGCGATTCCCGTCATGGGAACGTCGTTGCTCGAATCGATCCGCCTGCTGGCCAACTCGACCCGCGTGCTTGCCGACAAGACCGTTGACGGCCTCGAAGCCAACCTCGACCGCGCGCGCGCCCTCGCCGAAAGCTCGCCCGCCATCGTCACGCCGCTCAACCGCGTTATCGGCTACGAAGCCGCCGCGAAGATCGCCAAGCACTCGGTGACGAAGGGCATGACGATTCGCGAGGCCGTGATCGACCTGGGCTTCGTCGACCGTGGCGAGGTCACGCTCGAGCAACTCGACAGCGCGCTCGACGTGCTCAAGATGACCGCGCCGGGCCTCTAGGTTGCGACGTGCGTGGGGCCGCGCGAGCGGCCCCACGGCATCCGACTACCGAAAGTAGTGCGGGCGACTGACGTACGTGTCTGAGACGAACATGACGCCGGCCGTGTGCTCGAGCAACGATCGCAATCCCTCAATGAGATCATCCGCCCGATCGTCGGGAACAACCGTGATGACGAGCGTGAGAGCGTCACGGTCGTTGAACAACTGTCTTCCCTCGTGGGCACCGTGGTGGCCGAGGCCCGTCACGGCGGGCAGGCTCGTGTAGCCGGTCGCTCCCGCAGCGACGATCTGTCGCCGCACCGCATCGGCGTCAACTGTGCGGGCAACAACCTCGATTTTGGTCATGCGTGTCAGCGACTCGCGACTCATGCGGCTTCCTCCTTGATCGTGGCGCTCACAGCACCGTCTGTTGGGTAGGGCTCCCAGCCGTCACGCGTGCGGCGCTCCCATTGACCCGGAATCGAACTCGGGCGAACCATGATGACCCACTCACCGTGAACGAGATCGGCAACGACGTCAGCGCTCGCGATGATGCGGTCGATCCGCTCGCGCGGGGCGTCGACGACCACGAGCAAGCGCACGGGCTCGTGATGCAGCCCTGCGCGTGTGCCGATTGACTGCCAGGGCAAGCCAAGCCGAAGGTCGCCCGTCGGGCCACTCACAACCCCCGCACCCCCGATGAGGTTGTGAACGGTCTTCGAACCGGCCCCGAATACCTCAGGGTCGACGGCCGAGAAGTAGTACTGCGCATTGATCCAGTGGGCCACCACGAGGGGCGCCGTAAGAATCGTCTCGAGGGCGATGCCGTCGGGATCGTGGCCCTGCTCGTAGGAGTGCAAGAAGGCTCGTCGGCCGAGGTTGGCGCGCTGGCTCAGCGAGCGAGGTCCGATAATGAGGGCCGCATTGCGAGCCAGACCCCACTCGGGATACACCTGCGCCCAGTCGGCAGCCCGTCGCGCGAGGGCAGAGCTGGCCCCGCTGCCGCCCACGGCTCCCGGCAACTCGACAGCGCGCTCGGCAGCGACGCCACGACCAGCGGCTGCCGCGTCTCGCGCCAATCGTTCGACGGCGTGGCGATGATCAACGCGCAAGCCCTCG
>JAAFHT010000018.1:23764-31709 GCA_013297625.1 Actinomycetota bacterium
CCTCGGTGCCAAAGAAGCGCAGCGTGTCGGTCGCGGTGTCGTGCTCAGCCGCAATCACGACGGTGCCCGGTGGAATGCGGATTCCCCGTTCCGAGAGTCCGGCACGCACCGCCGCAGATGACAACAGTGCCGCGGCAATGCGGGCGTTAGGGGCACCACGGTGTCCACCACACGCGCCGCAGTCGAGTGCTGTGCGAAACGCATTATTGGTCGTCGTCGTTCCGTGCCCGACGAGAACAATGAGCGGGGCAAAGTCGTCAACCAAGCCCATCGTTCGCAGAATCACCTCTGCCGTGTTGACTTGGTCGTCGGGGCTCAGTGCTGAGTCGATGTCGAACAGGGTCGGAGCGAACTCTTCGTCGGGCCGGGCGGCTCGCGAGCCGCGCCCGGCCAAGACGCTGCGCGCGATCGCGCTCGGGCCGAGCATCCACCCGGTTACCTCAGCCCACCCGAGGGGAGCGCCGGCAAGCGCATCGGGGGCCTTGAATGCCGCGCGCACCGCGCGACGCGTTCGAAGCCGATCAACCATGCGGTTGACAGCACGCCACGAGCCCGGCTCGGGTCGCTCTGAAACCTGATACTTCGGTGTCAGCAGCACCGGACACGCGGGCGAAGCCTCGGTCGCAGCGAGGGGTTCCACGGCGGCAGCGATGCCAAAGAATCCGGCGAACCCAGCCGTCGTGTACGGGCCGTGGCTCTCAAGGTGGCGTCGGAGACCCTCGCTGCGCGGGTCAATGCACATGACGAGGTGAGCCACAGGAGAGTCAACGTCAGGTGCCGCACCGGGAGTCAGCTGCGTGATGACGGCGGCGTGTGGGCGAGCCTCGAAGGCCTCTTGCCAGATGAGAGAGCGTGTGAGTTCGGCTCCCATGGGCCCGCGGGTGCGCCGCTCAGACGCTGGGTCGGCGCCGAGCGCCCAGACAAGCGCGAGGCGCACGGCGAGCAGGTCGAGCACGTCGACATCACCACTCGTCATCGAGCGCCAGCGAATGAACGCCGTCCATCCAGGCACGGCGGCGAGGTGGCTGCGCAAGACCGGCAAGTGCTCATCGTCGTCGACACCCAGGTACTCGAGAACGCGCTCAAGAGAGGCATCGGCGGCGGCGGGCAGCTCGGCAATGCGGCGGCGAGCTACGCGAGGCAGAGCGGGGTCGCGTCGGGCGAGTGCTCGCCACGCTCCATAGAAGCCCAACTGGTCGACCGGCACCGGCCAGGCGGCCGACTCGGGCGACAGTGCCACGCGGCACCAATCAGCGACGAGCTCGTCAACCGCGCTGGCCGGCGCGGGGGCGGCTGACTCCGGAGCACAGACGCCGGGCTCTGTCAGAAACTGCTCGACCACGCGAGCATCGTCACCCGTTGCCTGCGGGCGATGGCGACGGATGCTCGCCGCAAGCTCAGCCACGCTGATGCGCCGCGACGCCACGTACGCGCGAAACTGCTGCTCGTCGAGCACCCCCCGGCCCCCCAACGCGGGTGCTGCGGTAGAGACGGCCGCGGCATAACCGTCGCCCAGGGCTGGCAGAACAGGATTGACGGCGATTGCTGCGTCGAGGCCGTAGTACGGCGCCACCACATTGGCGGCAATCTCGGCTCGAGCACGCACGCGAAGGGCGCGAGCTGTGTCACTCGTGTGCGGCGAGGTGGTGGTCATGCCGTTGCTCCCATCGGGGTTGAGATCGTTCGAGCTGACGCGGGTCGAGCGCTGTCGACCCGCGCTGGTTGCATTGCCGCTCGCGCGGTGCCGGAAGTCTGCATGCGCACGGTCGCCGCCCCGAGGCGATGACCCAGCGCGATGAGCACGAGCGCGACGGCACTCGCGGGGGCCCAGCGGCGAATGGCCGCGAGCCCGGCGAGAGCCACGAGAGCCGCTACGGCAAGCCCCAGCGCTACAGGCTGCGCGGCGAGGTCAGTCGGTCGAACGAGGGCGAGGGCGGCGGTGAGGGCTGACGTACCGACAGCGAAGGCTCCAGAGCACGCGGCGAGCAAGGCAACGAGGGCGCTCGCGCGTGCTCTCGATGGTGCGACCACGGCAGCGCGCGCACCCGCCACGGCGAAGGCCGCAGCCATGACGATCAGAACCACGAGCTCCGCAAGTCCCCGCCCACCCGGGTACAGCGCGAGAACGGCGACGACGAACACACCGAGCGGCACGAGGCCCCCCGCAGCGGCCCTCGCTCGACTCTCGAACGGTGACACCGTGAGCGGGCGCGGAGCCCGTCGTTCGGCAGCGCGTCGGTCGACGCCGTCACTCGACGCCAAGAAGAGGGCGCTCTTGTAGAAGCCGTGCGCCACGAGGTGCAGCGCGGCCGCAGCGAGCAACCCGAGCGACGCGACAAGAAGCATGAACCCCATTTGCGCGATCGTCGAGGCCACGAGTCGACCTTTGATGTCGGTGCGTACGAGCGCGGCGAGCACACCAGCGACGATCGCGAGGGAGCCCACCGCCGCAAGCAGTGTGATCGCGATCGGACTGGCCGCAATGAGTGCGAATTGGGTGATGACGAGAATGCCCCCGCCGTTGACGATGCCGCCGTGCAGTGCGGCGCTCACGGGGGTAGGGGCATAGAGCGAGTCAATCAGCCAAGGATGTGCGGGTGGCAGAGCGCAACGGAGCGCGGCCGCCACGACGAGCAAGACGGCGGGGGCCTGGCCAGCCGTACCCGTAGCCGCCAGCACCACAGCGATCCAAAGGGCAGCGTCGCTCGCGACGAGCCACGGGCCGGCACGCCGCACGGCGAGTCGGCCCCCGCCGAGCCCCAACGCAATGAGCGTCGCAACGGTGGCGAGGCTCCAGGCGATCGCGAGCATCCACAGTTCGCCCGCGACGATGAGCAGGGCAGTCGCTGCCAGCATTCCCGCGATGGCCAGGGTCACTCCTGTTCCGTGGCGGTCGCCGCGCAACGATCGATGCGCAAAGGGCAACACGGCCAGCGCAATGCCTACAACGAGCACGAGCAACAGGATCGCCATCGGGTCGAACCTGAGGGCAAGGTCGAACGAGACCATGAGTGAACCTCCTTACCCGCATCACAATACACGTCTTTTGTGTCGTGTAAAACGATTCGCGCGATTTGCGGGAGTTATAGAGCCGCACCCGGCGTACAGTGGGCGCGTGGCTGAGTGGACCTTTCTGACCAATCACTCGCACGTGCTCGTGTGCCTTGCCGACGATCCCGCGTTGCGCATTCGCGATATCGCCGTGCGCGTGGGAATCACCGAGCGCGCCACGCAACGCATCGTGGCCGAGCTTGTCGCGAGCGGCTATCTCGAAAAGGATCGCGATGGGCGCCGCAATCGCTATCGCGTCGTGACCGATCGACCCCTGCGGCACCCGCTCGAGCGCTCACACACCATCGGCGATCTGCTCTCTGCCGTTGCCGAGCGCACCGACTAAGGCAGCACGTCGCCGCGACGCCAGCCGCGTGGCGCAAGCACCGCGGCGCCAGTCGCTCAGGACCAGCGCCGCGGCAACGGATGCTCTACGCCAGCTCGTTGCCCTCCAGCAGCTCGGTCACGAGCGCGGCGATCGCACTGCGCTCAGACCTCGTGAGCGTCATGTGCCCAAACAGAGCGTGACCCTTGAGCGTCTCGATGACACTCGCAACGCCGTCGTGCCGGCCGACGCGCAAGTTGTCGCGCTGAGCAACGTCGTGCGTGAGCACGACCTTCGAGTTTTGGCCAATGCGGCTGAGCACCGTGAGCAAGACGTTGCGCTCGAGCGACTGCGCTTCGTCGACGATCACGAAGGCGTCGTGCAGTGACCGACCGCGAATGTGCGTGAGCGGCAAGACCTCGAGCAGACCGCGGTCGAGCACTTCGTCGAGCACGTTCTGCGAGACGACCGAACCGAGCGTGTCGAAGGTGGCTTGCGCCCACGGGTTCATCTTCTCGCTTGCGTCACCCGGCAGGTAGCCGAGCTCTTGGCCGCCCACCGCGTAGAGCGGGCGGAACACCATGATCTTGCGCTGCTGCTGGCGCTCAAGCACGGCCTCGAGGCCCGCGCAGAGCGCGAGAGCCGACTTGCCCGTGCCGGCGCGGCCGCCTAGCGAGACGATGCCGACCTGGGGGTCCATGAGCAAGTCAATCGCGAGGCGCTGCTCGGCGGAGCGGCCGTGCAAGCCGAAGATGTCGCGATCCCCGCGCACGAGCGCGATTTCGTCGTCACCGACGACACGACCCAGGGCCGAGCCACGGTCACTGTGGATCACGAGCGACGTGTTGATGGGCAGTTCGCGCACGACGGGCGACCGCAACACCTCGCGGTCGTAGAGCGTGGCCATCTCGTCGCTCGAGAGGCGGACATCCGCCATGCCCGTCCAACCGCTATCGACCGCGAGCTCGGCGCGGTACTCCTCGGCGGCAAGGCCGAGCGAGGCGGCCTTGACCCGCAGCGGCAGGTCTTTCGACACCACCGTCACGTCGAGGCCCTCGGCGGAGAGGTTCATGGCCACGGCAAGAATGCGCGAGTCGTTGTCGTTCAGTTGCAGCCCGCTCGGCAACACGGCTTGGCTCGAGTGGTTGAGCTCAACGCGCAGCGAGCCTCCGGCCGCGCCGACCGAAATCGGAAAGTCGAGGCGTTCGTGCTGCACGCGCAAGTCGTCGAGGTTGCGCAAAGCCTTGCGCGCGAAGTACCCAATCTCAGGGTCGTTGCGTTTCGCCTCGAGCTCGGCAATCACGACAACCGGCAGCACGACCGCGTGCTCAGCGAAACGGA
Source organism: Actinomycetota bacterium (assembly GCA_013297625.1). Taxonomy (GTDB): domain Bacteria; phylum Actinomycetota; class Actinomycetes; order Actinomycetales; family Microbacteriaceae; genus Microcella. Next base: position 28,482 of record JAAFHT010000018.1, read on the forward strand.
AGAGCGCCGTCGGATCACTCAGCAGAACCGAGGTATCGAGCACATACGTGCGCTGCGCGACCTCGCTCTCATCACTCGTGTTCGACGGGTGCTGACGGGAGGTCTTCGCAGCGGCCACCGGTGCTCCATCCCCGGGGACGCGGGCGGCCCCGGACCTGTTGAGTGCGGATCGGCCGGGAGTCTCAGGACGATCGTTCCGGCCGCCCCGATCAGGCGCGCTGCCTGATGAGCCACACGCTATGCCTCGAGCGGCGCACGGCCGGGAGCGACACGCGCGCGTTCATCGAGCCGACACAAACGACCCGCCGTCGCCCTAGGCGTGCGCGAGTCGCGTGAACTCGGCGAGCGCCGATCGCAGCATCGCGAAGGTCTCGTCGTCGGTCGAGACGTGCGCACTCAATCGCACTCGCCCCGAGCGCACCGTGGCCGAGACCCCGTGATTGTGCAGGGCCGCGGCGAGCGCGCCCACAAACTCGGGGTGCGGCTCGAGCGTCACGATGCCCGCTCGCTCGGCGTCGTTGCGTGGTGAGACCACCTCGATGCCCGCCTCGTCGGCGATCTCGATGAGGTGCGCGGTGTGTTCGAGAATGCGCGAACGGATGCTCGCCACCCCCGCGGCCATGACCGCGTCAACGGCTCCCGTGAGCCGCGCTTGCGCGAACGTGTCGGCGTAGCCCACGCGAAACGCCGAGGCGTCGGATGCGGGCTCGAGCACCTCGTGGTGCAGCTCGAGGGTGCCGTGCGCATTCCATCCCGACCACACGGGCGTGAGTTGCTCCCGGGCCCGGTCGCTCAGAGCGAGAAACCCGGTGCCCTGGCCCGCGCGAAGCCACTTCTGGCCGCCTGAGGCGATGACGTCGACGAGCTCCCAGGGGGCATCCACAATGCCCGCCCCTTGAATGGCGTCAACGACGAGCAAGCGGTCGCCAATGACCTGCCGAATGCCCTCGAGGTCGACCAGGTGGCCCGTGGCGTAGTCAACGAGGCTCACGACGACGGCGACGACCGATGAACTTAGTTGGTCGCGCACGACGCCGGGGGTGACGCGCTCGTGTTCGGGCGTGATCGTGTGCGGCACGAGCACGCCCAAGGCTTGCGCGGCCCGTGTCATGGCATAGCCGACCGCCGGAAACTCTCGTGACGAGGCCGCAACGCCCCCGGTGAGGCCGAACATGACGTGCATGAGCGCTTGGCTCGTGCTCGGCTGAAACACCACCTGCTCGGGCTCACGACGCACGAGCGCGGCCACCGAGGTGCGCACGCGCACGTCGTGGTCATCGAGCGTCGCAAACGATCCGTATCGCGCGTGCGAGAGCACGTCGGCCATGGCCCGCTCTTCGAAGAGCGCGTGCTCGCCAATGGGCGAGAGCCGGGCGTAGTCGAGATACCCCGGCTCTTCACCGAAGCCCGCGATGAAGTCGTCGATGCCCGCCATGGCTACTGCCCGAATCGACGTTGACGGCGCGAGAAGTCGCGCAAGGCGCGCAAGAAGTCGACCTCGCGCAAATCAGGCCCCAGGGCCTCGACGAAGTAGAACTCACTGTGAGCGCTCTGCCACAGCATGAAATCGCTCAGGCGCTGTTCGCCCGAGGTGCGAATGACGAGGTCAGGGTCAGGCTGCCCGCCCGTGTAGAGGTGCTCGGCGATTTTCTCGGGGGTCACGAGTTCGGCCAACTCATCGAGCGTGCCGCCGCTCGAGGCGTGGTGGTGCACGATCGCGCGCACGGCATCCGCAATTTCACGACGACCGCCGTAGCCCACCGCGAGGTTGATGTGCAGACCGGATGCCGCGGCACCCCGCGCCTCGGCCGCGTCGAGCTCGGCCAGCAGCCCCTCGGGCAGCCCCTCGCGGCTGCCCACGTGCTGCACGCGCCAGTCTTTGATCGACGACAAGTCAGCCGCGAGGTCGCCAATGATCTCGATCAACTCGCGCAGTTCGTCACTGTCGCGGCCGGTGAGGTTGTCGGTCGAGAGCAAATAGAGCGTGACGACGCCAATGTCGGCTTCGTCACACCACCGCAAGAATTCGACGATCTTCTCGGCACCCGCGCGGTGCCCATGGGCCGTCGTGCCGCCCACGCGCAATCGGGCCCACCGCCGGTTGCCATCGAGAATCATGGCAACGTGACGCGGGTGGGTCGCATCGGCCAACTGCCGACGCAAGCGGCGCATGTAGAGCTGGTACAGCAGGCCGCGACCCCGGGGAGTTCTCGACGATCGCACACATCAACGGTAGTCCACCGCGCTGATGTTGTGGCGGGCATCCAACGAACACCCGTGATTGTGTGTGCTCACGTATCATCGCGGAATGACCTCCCCCACCGCATCGGAACCCACCCCGGCCGACATCGACCGCGAACCGGCGGCCGACATTCCGAACATCCCGCTCCTCGACGAGGCGATCGAATTCCGGGCGCTCGAGGTCAAGCCCACGTGGCGCGGGTGGATTCACGCCGTCACGTTTCCGACCGCGATCATTCTTGGCCTCGTGCTCATTGCCCTGGGCGCCAACCCCGCGGCACGGTGGTCGAGCGCCGTCTTCGTGCTGTCGTCACTGTTGCTCTTTGGCATCTCGGCGACCTACCACCGCTTCAACTGGAGCGACCGGGCGCGCGTCATGCTCAAGCGCCTCGACCACGCCAACATCTTCTTGCTCATCGCGGGCACCTACACGCCGCTGTCGATCATGGCTCTGCCGCCCGAGAAGGGTTATCTCTTGCTCGTGCTGGTCTGGACGGGCGCGCTCATCGGCATCGGCTTCCGGGTGTTCTGGATCAACGCTCCGCGCTGGGCCTACGTGCCGCTGTACGTCATGCTCGGTTGGGCCGCCGTGCTCTACATCGTTGACCTCTTCAACGCCAACGCCGCGATGATGGTGCTCGTCATTGTCGGTGGCCTCGCCTACACAGCTGGCGCGGTCGTCTACGCCCTCAAGAAGCCCAACCCCGTGCCGGGCGTCTTCGGCTTCCACGAGATCTTCCACACGCTCACCGTGGTGGCGTTCTTGTGCCACTGGACGGGCGTGTTGCTCGTCGCCCTCGACCCGCCCTTCGGCGGCTAGCGCTCGGTCGGCTGTCGGCTAGCGCTCGGTCGGCTGCTCGGGTTCGGGATCGGCGGGGCCGCCCTCAGAGATCATCGCTTGCTCGGCTTCGAGACGCTCGCGCACCTCACCGCGGTACCGCACGCGGCGAATGCGGCGCGTCATGTCGACGAGCAAGAAGATCGTGG
>JAAFHT010000013.1 GCA_013297625.1 Actinomycetota bacterium
TTTGTGGTGGCGCCGCGGTGGTTGCCGCGATCTCGCTCGTTTTCGTGCCGAGACTCGCCTTTGGCGATGTCGCGGCCGATGACCTGCCGGTCGAGACGAACAAGTAAGGGCGGGTCAGTCGGCGCGCACTTCGAGCGAGCGGCGAATGAGCTTGTGTTGTGCGGCCTGCGCCACGGGGCGCACTGTCAGCTCGTCGATATTGACGTGTGCGGGCGACTCAAGCGCATAGACAACGAGCTCGGCAATGTCGCGCGCGGTCAACGGATGCTCGACACCCTCATAGAGCGCCTCGACCTTGCCCGGGTCGCCGTCGAATCGGTTGAGCGCAAACTCATCGGTGCGCACCATGCCCGGCGCCACTTGCACGACGCGCAGCGGCTCACCCGCGAGTTCGAGGCGCAGGGCGTGCATCATGCCGCGCAAGGCGAACTTGGCGGCGTTGTAACCGCCGCCCGTCTCGTAGGCGACCTGCCCGGCCGTTGACGTGATGGCGATGATGTCGCCCACGCCGCGCTCGCGCGCTCCAGCGCGCAGGGCGGGCAACAGGGCGCTGATGACACGTTGGGCGCTGAGCACGTTGATGTCGAACATGCGCATCCAGTCAGCGGCATCGGCCGTCTCGACGGTGTCGACGCCGACCGCTCCGCCCGCGACGTTGACGATGGCGTGCACGGTGCCCGTAGCCGCGACGTGGGCTCGCAGGGCATCCACCGCCGATGAGTCAGTGAGATCGGCCACCACGGTGTCGCACCCGGTCTCGGCCGCGAGCACGGCGAGGCGTTCGGCACGGCGCGCGACCGCGATCACGCGCCAGCCATGCGCGCTCAACAATCGAGCCGTCGCCTCGCCGATTCCCGAGCTGGCACCGGTCACGACTGCGGTCAGGGTCTGAGACGTCATTGCTCCACGCTACTCGCGCGGGCGTACGTTACGGCGTGTGTCGAGGGGCGTTGCCGCCGGGTGCGCGCGCGCGTACCGTTCGGAATGTTCCACCGACCTACGAGGAGACCTGCCATGACCGCCAGCTGGAAGTTCGAGACCCTTCAGATTCACGCGGGTGCGCAGCCCGATCCGGTGACGAACGCGCGGGCCACCCCGGTGTACCGCACGACCGCCTACACTTTCAACGACGCGCAGCACGCCAAGAACCTGTTTGCGCTCGCCGAGTTCGGCAACATCTACACGCGCATTCAGAACCCCACGCAAGACGTGGTCGAGCAGCGCATTGCCGCGCTCGAGGGCGGCACGGCTGCACTGCTGTTGTCGTCGGGCCAGGCCGCGACGACCTACGCGGTGCTCAACATTGCCCAGGCGGGCGACCACATCGTCTCGTCGTCGTCGATCTACGGCGGCACCTACAACCTCTTCACCTACACGCTCGCGAAGCTCGGCATTGAGGTGACGTTCGTCGAGAACCAAGACGACCCCGAAGCGTGGGCCGCCGCCGTGCGCCCGAACACGAAGCTGTTCTTCGGTGAGACGGTCGGCAACCCCAAGGTCAACCTGCTCGATATCAGCGCCGTCGCTGAGGTTGCGCACGCGCACGGCCTGCCGCTCATCGTCGACAACACGATCGCCACCCCCTTCTTGATCCGCCCGCTCGACCACGGCGCCGACATCGTCGTGCACTCGGCCACCAAGTTTCTCGGTGGCCACGGCACGGTTCTCGGCGGCGTCATCGTCGACGGTGGCAAATTCGCGTGGTCGAAGAACGTCGAGAAGTTCCCCGGACTCACCGAGCCCGACCCCTCGTACCACGGCGCCAGCTACACGGGCGTGCTGGGCGACGGCATCGCCTACATCATCAAGGCGCGCGTGCAGTTGCTGCGTGACATTGGCGCGGCCATCTCGCCCGACAACGCGTGGCAGCTCATCCAGGGCATCGAAACCCTCAGCTTGCGCATCGAACGTCACGTGCAGAACGCCGTCGCCGTGGCCAACTGGCTCGAGGCTCACCCGGATGTCGCGAGCGTGAGCTACTCGGGCCTGCCCTCCAGCCCCTGGTATGCGGCGGCTCAGAAGTACGCGCCGAAGGGCGTGGGCGCCGTGCTCTCGTTCGAATTGAAAGGCGGGGTGGATGCTGGGCGCGCGCTCGTCGATTCTGTCGAGCTCTTCAGCCACGTCGCCAACATCGGTGACGTGCGCAGCCTCATCATTCACCCGGCGTCGACGACCCACTCGCAGCTCACGCCCGAGCAGCAGCTCACGAGTGGTGTGACTCCGGGCCTCGTTCGCCTCTCGATCGGTCTCGAGAATATCGACGACATCATCGCCGACCTCGAGGCGGGCTTCGCGGCCGCGCGTGCGGTCGTCGCGGCAAACGCAGCGCTCTAGCGTTCACCTCGCGCTGCGCCCCCGTCGTGCTGTGCCCCTCACGGCACGTGACGGGGGCGCAGCCGTGTCTGCGACAGAATGGGCACAGCATGGATTGGCAAACGAGCGAAGACACGGTGCCTTCGGCATTCATCACCGAGGCGAACCGGCGATCAATGCTGGGCACCCCGCCCACGACCGGGGCGTGGCGCGAGGGCGACGCCCCTGGCGACCGCCTCTTTCAGTCGATCGGTGCTCTCTCGTTCGAATCGGGGCAAAGCTTGCCCCACGTGCGCATGGCATACGAGACGTGGGGCACGCTGGCGCCCACGCGCGACAATGCGGTGCTCATCGTGCACGCCCTCACGGGCGACAGCCACGTTGTTGGGCGGCCCGGGCCGGGGCATCCGACCGCCGGGTGGTGGGGCGGCATCGTCGGGCCGGGACTCGCCGTCGACACCAATCGCTGGTTTGTCATTGCCCCGAACATGCTCGGCGGGTGTCAGGGGTCGACGGGCCCTGCCTCGTTCGCTCCCGACGGCACCGAGTGGGGCTCGCGCTTTCCGTACCTCACGATTCGCGACCAGGTGGCAGCCCAAGTCGGGCTGGCTGACGCGCTCGGCATCGAGCGGTTCGCGGCCGTCATTGGCGGGTCGATGGGCGGCATGCACGCGCTCGAGTGGGCGGTGCAGCATCCCGAGCGCGTCGAACGGCTCGCAATTCTCGCGGCGCCACCGATCTCGAGCGCCGACCAGATCGCGCTGAACTCGGTACAACTCGAGGCGATTCGCATGGATCCGCTGTTTCGCGAAGGCGACTACTACGACGAACCCGAAGGGCCCTTTCGCGGACTCGCTCTCGCGCGTCGCATGGCGCTGCTCAACTACCGCTCGCCGAGCGAGCTCAACGAGCGTTTCGAGCGTTCGTGGCAAGGAGTTCTCGACCCGCTCGGCAAGGGCGGGCGATTCGCGGTCGAGAGCTACCTCGATTTTCACGGCAACAAGTTCACGCGCCGCTTCGATGCCAACAGCTATGTCACCCTCGTCGAGGCCATGAATTCGCACGACATCACGCGCGGCCGCGGCACGCTCGCCGAGGCGCTCAGCGGGGTGACCGCCCGCACCCTCGTGCTCGGCATCGACAGCGACCGACTCTTTCCCGTCGAACAACAGCAAGCCCTCGCGGCGGCGCTCCCCGCGACGATTCATGGCCCCGACGCCATCGTCATCTCATCATCATTCGGGCACGATGCCTTCTTGATCGAAGACGACCTCGTCGGCCCGCACCTCGCCGCCGTGCTCGCTGACTGAGGTCGAGGTGCTCATGACCAGGCGCAGTGTTCGCCGCGTGATCGCCGCGCTCATCGTGGTGGCAGCGATGACGCCGGTCGCGGGATGCTCACCCGCCCCTCCCCCCGCGCCCGGGCCTTCCGGAGCGGCGGCTACGGCCGCCGAGCTCGCCGTCACGGCCGAGGTCTATCGCACGCGCATCGATCCGTCGCGCGGAGCCATTCAGCTGTCGGTGCGCAACGACGCGGAGGCTCCCCTCACGGTTGTGGTTGCCACGCTCGAGTCTCCCGCCCTGTCGACCCCGATTTCACGCGAGCGCACGACCGTGATCGGCCCCGGCCTCACGCGCGACCTACCGCTGACTCTGTCGCCCGCGGCGTGCCCCGCGAGCTCGACGACGCCGCCCGAGGCCGTGCTGACCGTCATGCTCGCTGATGGCAGCAGCACCGAGCTGCGGGTGCCCACAACCGACCGGCTGGGCCAGTGGGCCGAATGGATCGAGGCCGAGTGCTTCGCCGTGGCCGTCGCTCAACGAGCGACTCTTGATGTCGAGCACGACCCGTCGCGCGACGATGGCGCGCTCATCGGGCTCCGGCTCACGACCGACCGACTCGACGCCGGCCTTGAGCTCGTTTCGATCGGCGACACCGTGCTCTTCGGGCTGGTCAGTGCGGCCGACGGCGCTCGCGTCACGACCATGCCCCTTGTCTCGAGTGATGACTCGGGCGGCAGCGCGGGTGCGGTGAGCATCCCGCTCGTCATCACGCCCGCGCGCTGCGATGCGCACGCGCTCGCCGACGACAAGCAGGGCACGCTCTTCGTCGTCGAGGTGCTGCTCGATGGCGAGCCAGGCTCGGTCACGATCGTCGCCAACTCGGCGACCCGAGCGGCGCTGTACGACGCGTACACGCGAGCGTGCGGATTGTCGTGAATGCGCCCCGTTCGGGTGACAGACTGAGCGTGTGGAGCTGATCGAGAAGGAGCGCCGCCGCCTGCTGCAGTCGGCCGCCCGTGCCTTCGGCCTCACCGGGGTCGTGCTGTCGGCCATCTGTTTGGCTCTGCCGGGGGTTGTCGACCCCGATCTCTTGCCCTCGGTCATGATCATTCTCGCCGCCCACGCGGGCGCTCTCGTCATGGTGGGCCGCAGCAGCAACGTCGCCTGGATCGTGCTCTCGATCGTGCTCGGCTGCGGTGCTCTAGCCGTGGCGCAGTTGCCCTGGGGGCAGTCGACGTCGATCGCTTTGCCGATTTCTCTGGCACCGCTCGGCGCTGCGGGGCTCGGCGCCGTCGGCATGGTGCTGAGCGAAAGCACCGGTCGCTGGTTGCTGTGGGCCGGCGGCGCAGTGGCCAGCAGCATGCTCGTGGCGAGCGCTGGGCCGACGACAGCGTTCATCTCTACGCCAGCGATCGCGACTCTCGCGGGCTGGGTCATCACGCTCATCATCGGCTTGTGGGTGACGGTCGGCGTGCAGCGTGCGGTGCGTCGCATCGAGAACATCGGGCGCGCGCATCACCTCGAACGCCAAGCGAGTGAAACAGAAGCGCAGCGTCGCCAGAGTGCCCGGCTGTTACACGACACCGTGCTCGCCACACTCACTTTGCTCGCCCACTCGGGTGTTGGCGTCAGCGAAGACGCCTTGCGGCAGCAAGCTCGCGAAGACGCGCGATTGCTTCGTCAGCTTCGACTCGGCTCAACGCCGATGCCACAGTTCTCGGGCGTCTACAGTCTCGAGCCCGTTGCCGAGACGCCCCTCGGCACCACTCTCGAGTCGGTCAAGCAGCGTTTCTTGCGCATGGGTCTCACGGTGCGCTGGCACGGCAGCGGGCAGGTGTTGTTGCCCAGCGACGTTCTCGACGCCTTCTTGCTCGCCCTCGCCGAGTGCCTCGAGAACGTTCGGCGGCACGCGGGAGTCGAAGAGGCCGATGTCACGATCACTCAGGGCGACGACGTGCTCCGTGCCGTCGTGACCGATGCGGGTGTCGGCTTCGACCCGAGCGAAGTGAACGATGAGCGCCTCGGCTTCACCGAATCCGTCGTCGCCCGATTGCACGACGTCGGCGGCAGCGCTCGACTGTTCTCGACTCCCGGAGCGGGCACCACGGTGATTCTGGAGGTGCCGCGATGAGCACCAAGTACACCCCGCCCGACGAAACCACCCTTGGCGGACTCGTTCGACCCGCGGGCGCGCGATCGTCGACGCGCCGCGGCACCCCCACTTCGACGCACGCCTCAGCTCTCGGGTCAGGGTTCTTAGGCCTCGGCCTCGGCATCATCGCCGCCCTGCAGTCGATGCTCGGCATTTCGGTGTTCTTGCTACGAGCCGACGTCTACCCCTCGCTCTTGCCCGTCGCGACCGCATGGCTCTTGCTCATGGTCACCTTCCTCGGCCTGACTATCACGATCTCGGCGAGCGGTGAACGCTTGCCCGATTGGCTCTACGGTGTCTTTCTCGCGGCACTGGGTGCCGTGGTGTGGCTCGACTTCGTCGCCATTGCGCCCCTCGGTGACATCGGCCGCAACGCCACCGCTTCTGTCTCGGCAGGCTTTGTGTTGCTCATCATTGTGACGCTGCGGTCACGATGGGAGGTCATGCTCGCGTCTTCGGCACTCGGCGTCGCGTTCATCGTGGCAATCGTCGTATCCACGCCCCTCACCCCCGCCACCCTGCCCTCGCAGATCGTCACGGTCGCTCTCGCGGTCGGCCCTGGAATCACGGGCGTTCTGCTCGTGAGTGGCTTCGAACGGACGCTCAAACGCGAGCTCGACCGCGTGCTCGTGCAATCCACCGTCACCGCGCCGCGGCTCGCGGTCGGCATGCTCGCGAGCGAAGAGCTCGAGCGGCTCGACCTCGACGCAGAAGAGTTACTTGAGGCCGTGGCGACAGGTGAGGCGCCGCTGCCGTTGCCCGCGGTGTACTCGTCTCGAGCATCCACTCTCGCCACCGAACTGCGCTTGCATCTCATCGAGGGTCGGCGCGAGACCTGGCTGTTCCACGCCGTTACCGAGTCTGAGCATCTGGGTCGTCGCGTCACCGTCAGTGACCCGGGCACACTCGCTGGGTTGCTCGATGACGTTCAGCGCGACTCGCTGCTCGCTGCGCTCTGGCTGCTCGCGGCCGACCCGGCTGGCGTGTCTCCGACGCGTACGGTCACGGTTGCCCTCGGCCCGCTCGACCCGAATCGCACGGCGGGGGCCGGTCGACTCGTGATTCCCCTTCGCATCGAGGTATCGGGACTGAAACGCAATCGTGTTGATCCCGGTGTGTGGGAGGCCCTCGACCGAGTCGGGCGATACAGTGACAGCACGACGACCAACTCCGTCGTGATCGAGGTCGATTGCACGGTCGAAAACCCCGTCGACGCCGGTCGTGTTCAGTGAATCGAACGAAAGAGCAGGAGTGACCGTGATGCCGCAGACGTCACCCATTCGATTGGCCCTCGTCGACGATCACCGCATGCTGCTCGGTGCGCTGACAGAGTGGATTCGCCAGGCCGCCGACGACATCGAAATGGTCGCCGCTGTTGCCACGTGGCCTGACCTGCTTTCGCACCCCGCGTTTCCGGTCGACGTGGTGTTGCTCGACCTCGACCTCAAAGACAACATTCCGGTCTCGCTCAAGATTCAGACCCTCAAGTCAATGACGGTTCCCGTGGTGCTCATGAGCACCTACAGCGAGCCCAACGTCGTCCGCGAGGCGCTCAACGCCGGCGCGCTCGGCTACCTCGTCAAGAGCGAAGACGCCGGAATGATCGTCGAGGCCATTCGCGCCGCCAAGAACGGCGAGTCGTTTATCTCGGCCGAGCTCGACCTCGCTCTCAACGCCGCCGACGTCGGAGGCTCGCCGCGCCTGAGTGCGCAAGAGCGCCGCGTCATGGCGCTCTACGGTGCGGGCGAGCCCGTCAAGACCGTGGCCTACCAACTCGGCATCTCAGAAGAGACGGCCAAGAGCTACCTCAAGCGCATTCGCGAGAAGTACCGCATCGCGGGAATCGACGTGGGTACGAAGGTCGCCTTGCGCAAGCAAGCCCTCACCGACGGCATTCTCGTGGATGCTCCGGGCGGCGGCAGCGGACTCTAGAGCTCGTCGGCTCGCCGTCGGTGGGCCTCAGCGCGCAGCGCCGCGCGGCGTTCGAGCGCGACACTCACGACCGCGAGCACGGTGCCGCCGAGGGCGAGCAACAATCCCACCCACGCGGGCGTGAGGTAGCCCCATCCCGCCGCAACGACGAGTCCGCCTAGAAACGCGCCGAGAGCATTGCCGGCATTGAGGGCTGCGTGGTTGAGGGCCGCGGCGAGCGTTTGTGACTTGCCTGCCACATCCATCAATCGCGTCTGCACGACGGGCGAGATGATCGACGCAGTGAAGCCCACCAAGAAGGTTCCCGCGATGAGGCCGACAGGATGTGTTCCGGTGAGTCCGAGCAGCGCGAGCGCTCCGATGAGACCCGCGAAGCCGATAAACATGGCCCGAACGGTGCCGGCATCGGCGAGGCGGCCGCCGATGATGTTGCCGATCGTGAGGCCGATGCCGGTGCTCGCGAGCACCCACGGCACTGCACTGCCGGGCATGCCCGCCGAATCGATGACCATGGGCGCGATGTAGCTATAGACGGCGAAGAAGCCTCCGAAGCCGATGGCCCCGACCGCGACGGCCACCCACACCTGAAGGCTGCGGAAGGCGGCGAGTTCGGTACGCACCGTGGAATTCGCGTCACCGGGCTGCCACGGCACGAGGATGCGCACGGCAATGAACGTGGCGGCAAACAAGGCGGCCACGAGCAGGTAGGCAGCGCGCCAGCCCGACGCTTGACCCACGGCCGTGATGATCGGCACTCCGATGACCGTGGCGATCGTGAGCCCGCTCAACACAAGGGCCACGCCTTGGCCGCGTTTACCGGGTCCCATCAAGCTGGCCGCGACGAGTGCGGCGACCCCAAAGTACGCGCCGTGCGGCAGACCCGAGATAAAGCGAGCGGCGATGACAAGTTCGAACGTCGGCAGGGTGGCCGAGGCAACGGTGCCGATCGTGAAGGCCGCCGCAAGCCACAGCAAGAGACGACGACGCGGCATGCGCCCCGCAAAGGCCGCAATCGTCGGCGCTCCGACGACCACCCCGAGCGCATAGGCCGTTATGACCCAGCCTGACTGGCCGATCGCCTCTTCAGAGTTGGCAGCGTAGAGCCCCGGAAGCAGATCGCGCGCAATCTCGGGCAAGAGCCCCATCGCCACGAATTCGGTTGAGCCGATGCCAAAGCCGCCCAGCGCCAGCGCCAACAGGGCCGCATAGACCCGTCGCTTGCTGAGCGGTCGCCGTTCGGCACCCCCGTGAGCGCGGCGATGCGCCTCATCGTGCTCGCGTTGTTGCCGCGCGTAAGCCGCTGCCGTGGCCTCATCGATGATGGGAACGCTCGCGGTTGAGACGGTCACGCGGTCTCCCCGTGCTGCGCATCGAGAGCAGCCTCGAGCCGCTGAACCTTGCCGTCGAGCTCGCCCGTGTGACCGGGGCGATAGTCGGCCTTGAGCACGAGCGACACGCGCGTGCCGTGTTCGGCCACGGCGAGGGTGGCGCGCTTGACGACATCCATCACCTCGTCCCACTCCCCCTCGATCTCGGTGAACATCGATGACGTGCGATTGGGGAGCCCCGACTCACGCACAACGCGCACGGCGGCCGCGACGGCGTCGTGCACCGAATCCGACGACGAACCGCCCGAGGGAGCGACCGAGAACGCAACGATCATGAGGATGCTCCTTCCGAGGCAGGCACAGCGTCGACCGGCTCACGCTCACGCGGTCGGCGGCACAGCGCGACGAGCTGCCACACCGCCCAGCCGAGTAGCGCGACGTAGAGCAGGTTACGCGCCGACAGCACCGTGAGGATGAACGGATCGAGCGAGAGCAGTGACGCGTAGAGCACGGGGTAGACGACTTGTGTGAGCGCTGCCGTGACGAGAGCGAGCACAGCGGGCACGCGGAACGAGATGCCGCCCCACCGCTGCCACGCAAGGCCTAGCACGATCGGCACGGCGATCCACGTGGCGAACTGCGGCGAACCCACCTTGTTGACGGTGATGAGCGCCATGACCATGGTGAGCGCCAGTACAGGAAAGAGCTCAACCTCGTCGACTCCGCGCCGCACCGCGACGAGGCCGAGCGACACGATCATGACCACCACGAGAGCCAGCACGGGTGTCATGATGTCGGCCGCAAGCTGCGAACCTTCGCCAAAAACTTGCCAGGTCAGGATGCCCTGGTCGTAGTAAACGCGCGCGGCCCACTCGCCCGCGGCGGCTGCCCACAGCCACACGGTCGACACGAGTGCTTCAACCTGCAGACCGCGGCCGGTTTGTTCGGTAATGGGCGTGAGCAATGCCGAGGCGCCCCCGAGCGCGAGGCCCGCAGCCACGACGAGCATCGTCACGGTCACGGCCGAAAGCATCACCGCGCCTCGGCTTCGCAGGGCGATGAGCGCGGCGAGCAGCAGGCCGGCGGGCCAGACCTTAATCCAGGCACCGACCGCGAGCAGAGCGCCGCCCCACTTCGGGTGATCGGCGATGAGCATGACGGCCACCATCGCCACCGGCACCGTGATGGCGTCGATGCGGCCGAGCGCGATCGGGCCGACAAGCACGAGAAAGAGCATCCACCACCAGGCGACGGTGGCTCGGCGAGCGCGCTCTTCGACGCCAATGATCGAGATAAGGGCGATGGCATTGAGAGCCATCACGATCGTCAGCCACGTCGTGCCGTAGAGCGCGGGGCCGAACACGTAGGCGGCAAGCATGGGCACGAGGGCGAGCAGCGGGTACACCCACGAGGTGTCGATGCCCACCCACTGGTCGGCAAGCACACCGCGCTCAACCCAGAACAGGTAGACGTAGGTCACGTCGCCCATCGGCAGCCCCGGGCCATACAAGTTGAGGTAGCCGAGCCACAGGTGCACGACCGCAAAGGCGAGCCAGAGACTCACCGCGCTGCCTGCAGCCGTGATGGCGATGCGCCGAACCCGCGCAAGGCGGTCGGCGAAAAGCGGCATGACATCGAGCGTACTGCGACGGATGCTCGCGCTCAGTCGCCCCGCCCCCGCAGCAGCGCGGCAATGGTCGCGGGTACAGCAGCACACACGTCGAGCACGGTCACGGGCCCTCCGGCCGAGGCGCGCTGGGCGGCGAGCCCGTGCACGACGGCCGCGGCAGCGCCGAGGCGAGCGAGGTGCGCGGGATCCAGCGTGCCGACGGCCGCGTGCGTGGCAACCAGGGCGCCGAGTATGCCGGCGAGGGCATCCCCCGCTCCGGCGGTCGCGAGCCACGGTGTGGCCGAGCGCGCGACCAACACGGGGCCTCCCGGCGCGACGACGTGGGTGGCGTATCCCTTGAGAAGCACGGCCACGCCGAGCTGATCGGCCGCGGCGCTCGCTGCCCGCTCGGGGTCAGCGAGCACGAAGTCGAGGTCACCGCCCGTGAGGCGGGCGAGCTCACGCGCGTGCGGCGTGATGATGACGGGGCCGCGCGCCAAGCCAAGAGCGTCGAGGGCGCCCGCGTCGACGACGAGCGGTTGGCCGGTTGCGAAGGCGGCGCGCAGGCGCTCAGCGGCGGCGGCGTCGGGGCCGTCGTCGATTCGCGTCGCGCCCGCATCCATGCCTGATCCGAGCACCCAGGCTTGCACGCGACCGGGGGCGGTGACCGCCTCGGGGCGGCGCTGCAACACGAGGTCGGCGGCCCGCTCGGCGCCGAGATAGCGCACCATGCCGAGGCCCGTGCGCAGCGCGGCTTCGACGCCGAGCACCGCAGCGCCCGGGTAACGCGTCGAGCCCGTGACCATGCCGAGCACGCCGCGCGAATACTTGTCGTCGTGCGGGCCGGGCACGCGCAGTAGCGCCGCGACCTCGGCCATAGAGATGGTGCGCGACTCGCTCACGCGGTCACTGTAGCCCTGCCGCCCGTGACCCGCACGGAATACACCCGGCCGACATGGGCTTGACTGACTGTGTGACCTCGTTTCTCTTCTCCCCCATGACCATCCGTTCGCTCACCCTGCGCAACCGGCTGTGGGTGTCGCCGCTCTGCCAATACTCGGTCACGGCCGCCGACGGCGTGCCGACCGACTGGCACCTCGTGCACCTCGGGTCGTTCGCGCGCGGCGGGGCCGGCATGGTCATGGCCGAGGCCACCGCGGTCACGCCCGAGGGGCGCATCAGCCCGCACGACACGGGCATCTGGAACGACGCGCAGGCTCAGGCCTGGTCGCGCGTGGTCGACTTCATTCAGTCGCAAGGGGCCGCGGCGGGCATCCAGCTAGCGCATGCCGGCCGCAAGGCCTCGGTCTTTCCCGAGTGGGGCGCGATGGCCAATGGCGCCACAGGCCACGGTACCGCGCCGGTCGAGCAGGGCGGCTGGCAGACCGTGTCGGCCTCGGCGGTGGCCTTCGACGGCTACGCCGAGCCCATCGCGCTCGATGCCGCGGGCATTCAGGATGTGGTGGTCTCCTTCGCCGACGCGGCTCGCCGCAGCGTCGCCGCGGGCTTCGATCTCGTCGAGATCCATGCGGCGCATGGCTACTTGCTGCACCAGTTTCTTTCGCCCCTGTCGAACCGGCGCGACGACGAGTGGGGCGGAAGCCTCGAGAACCGCGCGCGCCTCCTGCTCGACATCGTGCGCGCCATGCGCGCGGTCGTCGACGTGCCGATTCTCGTGCGCTTCTCGGCCACCGACTGGGTCGACGATGAGTGGCTTGCCGAGCACGGCCACGCGAGTGACGGCGTGGCGGGCTGGAACGAGCACGACACCGCCATTGTCGCCGCGTGGGCGCTCGACGCGGGCGCCGACCTCTTCGACATTTCGACGGGTGGTCTCGTGCGCGCGCGCATTGAGACGGGCCCCGGCTACCAGGTTCCGTTTGCCGCAACCGTGCGCCGCGAGGGCAACGTGCCCGTCAACGCCGTCGGGCTCATCACAGAAGCTGCTCAAGCCGAAGCGATCATCGCCAGCGGCCAGGCCGACGCCGTCATGATGGGCCGCGAGTTCATGCGCGACCCGCACGCACCCCTGCGCTTCGCGCGCGACCTCGGAGCCGAGGTCGACGGAGCACCGGTCGGAACCCCGCCTCAGTACCTGCGCGCGTACCGCTGACAGTCGCTCGACGACCCGGCGAACCGGGTCGTCGAGCAGTCAGCTACAGGCAGTCAGTTACGGGCACTCGTAGTAGTAGACCCACGCCTTTTCGGCGTTGATGATCTCGACCTTGAAGCCCACGTTGCCGGTCACCGCCGGCGGAGCCGGGGGCGATGACGGCGAGCCGCCACTGCGGTACCAGTACCCGTTGCCGACCTTCTGGCCGCAACCGTCGTTCCAGGGCACCGCGCCGTAGGCAGCGATAACGGCCGCTGACGCCTCTTCCTTGGTGTACCAACCCGTCGTGTCGACCGGCGGCTTCACGGTCTTGTCGGGCTGCGGCTTTGTGGGCGGCTTCGACTCGGTGATGGGTTTGCTGTTCTCCGCCTCCTGGGCGGCAACGGCCGACTGATGCGAAGCTTCGGCCGACTTCAGTGCCGCGGCCAGAGCAGCCAGCGCATCGGCGGTGGCCTTGTCACCGTCTCCGGCAGAATTGAGCGCCGACAGCGCGTCGGTGACCTTCTGACGAATCTGCTCGCCCGCGAGGCTTGCCGCGGCGAGCCGGGCCTCTGCAGCTGTCGCGGCGAGGGCGGCCATGTTCTTGAGACCAGCCTTCGCTTCGGCGATTGCCGCCTCCAGCGCGTCGATCTGGTCGTTGAGCTCTTCCGTCGATTCCGATGTCTTCGCCGCAGCAAGAGTGAGAGAAAGGTACTCGGCGAGACGGTTGGCCTCGTCGATCGCAGCCTGGTCGACCAGTCCTGTTCCGACAACGAGCGATGCCTGCAGGTCTTTCACGAGCGCTTTGCCCGAGGCGATCACCTCGTTGTGCTGCGTCACCGCGGTCTTGTACTCGGCAGCGGCGACCCGCTCGGCCTCCGCCTGTTCGGCAGCGGCCACCTGCAGCGACACGACGGTAGCGCTCGCTGCTCCGCCCCCGAGCACGAGTGCGCCGGCGACCGCGAGAGCGATCGTGAGCTTGGTGCGATTACCCCACCAACGGGTTCTCGTGGTTGTTTCTTCGATCGACATTGATTCTCCCCCTCGAACGAACCCACGTGGATGACACCAAAGGTTCTCTCAAGAGTACCGGCGAGTCACGCTACGGGCTAGTGAGAATTACCGCCCACCGCGCTGCGTCGCGTCTTGCACCTCGCCGACGAGCTCTTCGATGATGTCCTCCAAAAAGAGCACTCCCGTCGTGACGCCTTCGGCGTCGACCGCACGGGCAACATGCGCACCCGAGCGGCGCATGACCGCGAGAGCGTCTTCGAGGTCGGCCGAGGCAAGAATCGACACGAGTCGGCGGATGCGCTTGGGCGGAACGGGGTCGTCGAGCTCGTCGTCGGGCAGGTCGATGACGTCTTTCAAGTGCAGGTAGCCCGAAGGCTCACCCGACTCGTCGATCAGCACGTAACGGCTGAACCCGCGCTGGGCAACCGCGCGCTCGACGTCGAGGGCACTCGCGTCGTCGGGTAGCGAGGTGAGGGCATCCATCGGCAGTGCGATATCGCTCACGATCTTGGTCGTGAATTCGAACGCCGCAGCCAAGGCGCCGGTCGTGTCGTCGAGCACGCCCTCGCGCGTGGAGTTGCGCACGATCGTCTCGACCTGTTCGAGCGTGAAGGCGCTCTCGGCCTCATTCTTGGGGTCGACGCGGAACAGACGCAGCACGCCGTTCGCGATGGCATTGAGGGCACGGATGACCGGCGACAGAATGCGCGACACCAACACCAGCGGCGGCGCGAGCAAGAGCACCGCGCGCGTCGGAAGCGAGAACGAGAGGTTCTTCGGCACCATCTCGCCGAACACCACGTGCAGGTAGGTGACGATGAGCAGGGCGATGGTGAAGGCGATGCCGGCGATCCACTCGGCACTCAGCCCCGTGAGCCCCAGCGGAATCTCGAACAAGTGCTTGATGGCCGGCTCAGAGACGTTGAGGATCAGCAGCGAACAGACCGTGATGCCCAGCTGGCACGTCGCGAGCATGAGCGTCGCGTGTTCCATGGCCCACAGCGAGGTCTTCGCAGCGCGCGAGCCAGCCTCGGCGCGCGGCTCGATCTGCGAGCGCTTAGCGGCGATGACGGCGAACTCGGCGCCGACGAAGAAGGCGTTGCCGGCAAGGAGCACGACGAGCCAGGCGATGCCCCACCAGTCTGCTTCGGTCATCGGGGCTCACCTCCCGCAGTCGCGGTGGTCGGCAGCGTGATTTCGCCCGTGGCGAGGGGGGTGAAGCGCACGCGGTCGATGCGGCGGCCATCCAATCGTTCGATGCGGAACGTGCCCGACGCGATCTCGACAGTGTCGCCCACGTCGGGTAGCCGGCCGAGCTCGGCCATCAAGAAGCCGCCCACGGTTTCCCACGGGCCGTCATCGGGCACCGTGACACCCGCACGGTCAGCGAGTTCATCGGGGCGGAGGATGCCCGGGAAGGTCAGCCAGTTACGCGAGCGCACGACATCGACACGCGCACGGTCGTGTTCGTCGCTCACTTCGCCGACGAGCTCTTCGACGAGGTCTTCGAGAGTGGCGACACCGGCGGTTCCGCCGTATTCGTCAACCACGATCGCCATTTGGTAGCCGCGACCGCGCAGTTCTGCGAGCAGCGTGTCGAGCATCATCGTCTCGGGCACGCGCAGCGCCTCGCTCTGCAGGGCAGACGCGGGAACCTCGGCCCGGCGATCGCGCGGCACGGCCACGGCCTGCTTGACGTGCACGATGCCGACGATGTCGTCGATCGACTCGTCCATCACAGGGAACCGCGAGTGACCCGTCGTGCGCGCGAGGTCAATGACCGACTGTGCACTGTCGCCACGCTCAACGGCGGCGACGCGCGGGCGGGGCGTCATGACGTCTTGCGCGGTGTGTTGCGAAAACGCCAGCGTGCGCGAGAGCAGCGTGGCCGTGTCGTTGTCGAGACGGCCTTGGCTTGCCGAGCGGCGCACGAGCGAAGCGAGCTCTTCAGCCGTGCGGGCGCCACTGAGTTCTTCTTTCGGCTCCACGCCCATCGAGCGCAAGATCGCGTTCGCCGAGCCGTTGAGCACGATGATCGCGGGCCGAAACACAGTCGTGAACGCCCACTGAAACGGCACGACGACCTTGGCGGTCTGACGCGGCAGGCTGAGCGCAAAATTCTTCGGAACGAGCTCGCCCACGATCATCGACAGCAGCGTGGCGAGCACGATCGCGATGATCGAGCCGATGATGGGCACCGCGCCCTCGGGAACACCGATCGCACGCAGGGGGTCGGCGAGCATGCTCGAGATCGCGGGCTCCATGAGAAACCCGGTTAGCAGCGTCGTGAGCGTGATGCCCAGCTGCGCGCTCGAGAGGTGCGTCGACGTGATCTTGAGCGCCGCGATCGTGGGGCCGAGGCGTTTCTCGCCGCGCGCCGCTCGAGCCTCAAGCTCAGAGCGATCAAGGTTGACGAGGGAGAATTCGCTCGCGACGAAGAATCCGGTGCCGATGGTCAGCAGCAGGCCGGCGAGCAGCGAGATCCACTCAGCGCTCACGGCGGCCCCCGATCATCGGCGAGGGTCTATGGCTGGGTTCGTCGGGGGCGGGCGATTGGCCCGTACTAGGAGGCTCCATAACAGCCCCACTATACGGCGCTGCGGCGCGCACGCGCCTGCGCGGTCACCACGAGACCGGCAGCGCCTTGCCCTCGTCATAGCCAGCGGCCGATTGCGTGCCGACAACGGCGCGCTCGTGAAACTCCGGCAACGTGGATGCCCCCGCATACGTCATCGACGACCGCAGCCCCGACGTGATCATGTCGAGCAGGTCATCGAGCGAGGGCCGCTCGGGGTCGAGATAGATGCGCGAGCTCGAGATGCCTTCGGCAAACAGGCGTTTGCGCGCGCGCTCGAAGGCGTTGAGCCGCTGAAACCGCTGCTCGACGGCCTTCGTGGATGCCATGCCCCAGCTGCTCTTGAACCAGCGCCCGTGTTCGTCGCTCTCGAGTTCGCCGGGGGCTTCGAGCGTGCCGGCAAACCACGAGCCGACCATGACGGCCGACGCCCCCGCGGCGAGCGCGAGCGCAACATCACGCGGGTAGCGCACGCCCCCATCGGCCCACACGTGGGCGCCGAGCTCGCGTGCGGCAGCCGCGGTATCGAGCACGGCCGAGAACTGCGGGCGCCCGACGGCCGTCATCATGCGCGTCGTGCACATCGCGCCCGGGCCCACACCAACCTTGAGAACGTTCGCGCCCGCCTCGACGAGATCGCGCACACCCTCAGCCGTCACGACGTTGCCCGCGACGATCGGCACCCCGAGCCCCGCAGCGGCAACCGCGCGCACGGCGGCGGCAGCTTGGTCCTGATGTCCGTGGGCCGTGTCGATGACGATGACGTCGGCGCCGGCAGCAACGAGCGCCGCCGCCCGAGCGGCCGCGTCACCCGTGACGCCGACGGCTGCGGCGACGCGCAGGCGGCCGTGAGCATCCACCGCCGGGGGATAGATCGTGGCCCGCACGGCGCTGCGCGCACTCAGCGAACCGACGATGCGCCCCTCGTGGCGCACGGCCACAGCGTCGACTCCCGCCGCCTCGATGAGGTCGAAAGCCGCACGGGCGTCCGTCAGCTCATCGTCAATCGCCGGAACACTCGACACGACGAGGTCGCCGATGACCGAGTCGGGCAGCGCGTGCCGCAGAGCGCTCGCCGGGATGCTGCGTTCGGGCACCCCGTCGGCGTCGACAATCGTCAGCAAGGCGCCCGGCACCTCGGCCACGAGAGCCCGCGCGGCCGCGATGGTGTGCCCGGGCCCCACGAGCACGAGCGGGTCGAGCAGAGTCGACGTGCTCTTGACCGTCGCGATATCGGCTGCCAGCTGCTCGGCAGAGCCGTCTTGCGGCAGAACCGCCAGCCCACCGCGGCGCGCAAGCGCGGCCGCGAGCCGCGGGCCCGTCACCGAGGTCATGTTGGCAGCGACGATCGGGATGCGCAGGCCGGTGGGGTCGTCAGCGCTCAGGTCGACGCCGAGCCGACTGCCCACCGTCGAATGCTGCGGCATGAGGAAGACGTCACTGTACGTGAGGTCATGGGTCGGAAGCTCGCGGAAGAATCGCACGAATTAACGCTAGTCGTGCCGTTGGCAGGTGAAACCCGCGCGCAGGAACGGTTAAGCTTGTGCGGGCGGTGCCAGCGAAGGCTCCGCCGGTGCCAACCCAATCGATGTGAAGCGAAAGTGGGCGGTCGGCTGTGTCAAGCCAAGTGACCGGAGTCGGCCCTGACGGCAACGCCGCGGGCGAATTCGGAGCCAACGAGTGGCTCGTTGACGAACTGTACGAGCAGTACAAGAACGACAAGAACGCGGTCGACCCTTCGTGGTGGCCCATTCTCGAGAAGTACCACCAGTCGACGGTCGCGGGCAGTGCGCCCGCCGCTGACGTCGCGCCCGCCGCAGCCGAGGCGGCTCCGGCCGCTGCGGCACCGTCGACCGGCAGTCACCCCGTCGCACGCACCACCTCGATGGCGCCCCAGCCCACGCCCATTCCGGCGCAGGCTCCCGCGTCGGTCGCTCCCCCCACGCACGTTGACGCCGACGGCGACGGCCAGCTCGATGACATCGTCACGCCTCTCAAGGGCATGGCCAAGACACTGGCCACGAACATGGATGCGAGCCTCACGGTTCCGACCGCCACGAGCGTTCGCACGATTCCCGCGAAGTTGATGATCGATAATCGCATCGTCATCAACAACCACCTCAAGCGCGCGCGCGGCGGCAAGGTCAGCTTCACGCACCTCATCGCGTGGGCCATGGTGCGCGCACTGCGTGAGTTCCCGAGCCAAAACGTGTTCTACGACGAAGTCGACGGCAAGCCCGTCGTCGTCACCCCCGCGCACGTCAACCTCGGCATCGCGATCGACCTGCCCAAGCCCGATGGCACGCGGTCGCTCATGGTTCCCGGAATCAAGAAGTGCGAAACCCTGGGCTTCGGCGACTTCATCACGGCCTACGAAGACGTCGTCAAGCGTGCGCGTGACAACAAGCTCACGGCAACCGACTTTCAGGGCAACACCATCTCGCTCACCAACCCGGGCGGCATTGGCACGGTGCACTCGGTGCCGCGCCTCATGAAGGGCCAGGGCGCCATCATCGGCGCTGGTGCCCTCGAGTACCCGGCCGAGTTCCAGGGCATGTCGCAAGCGACTCTTGCCGACCTCGGCATTGGCAAGACCATCACGCTCACGAGCACCTACGACCACCGCGTCATTCAGGGTGCCGGCTCGGGTGAGTTCTTGAAAAAGGTGCACGAGCTGCTCATCGGCGAGCGCCGCTTCTACGAAGACATCTTCGCTGACCTGCGCATCCCGTACGACCCGATTCACTGGGCGCAAGACATTCACGTTGACCTGGCCGACCAGATCAACAAGACCGCGCGCGTGCAAGATCTCATCAACGCCTACCGCGTTCGTGGCCACCTCATGGCCGATGTTGACCCGCTCGAGTACCGCCAGCGCACCCACCCCGACCTCGACATTTCGAGCCACGGTCTGACGTTCTGGGATCTCGATCGCGAGTTTGTGACGGGCGGCTTCGGTGGCCGTCGCACGATGCTGCTGCGCGAGGTTCTCGGTGTTCTCCGTGACACGTACTGCCGCACCGTGGGCATCGAGTACATGCACATTCAAGACCCGGAACAGCGCCGCTGGTTCCAGGAGCGCTTGGAGAAGCCGTACGAGAAGCCGACGCACGACGAGCAAATGCGCATTCTCGGCAAGCTCAACCAGGCCGAGGCCTTCGAGACCTTCTTGCAGACCAAGTACGTCGGCCAGAAGCGCTTCAGCCTTGAGGGTGGCGAGTCGGTCATTGCCTTGCTCGACGAGATCTTGCAGGGTGCCGCCGATCACGGGCTCGACGAGGTAGCCATCGGTATGGCGCACCGCGGCCGCCTCAATGTGCTCGCCAACACGGCAGGAAAGACCTACGGTCAGATCTTCCGTGAGTTCGAGGGAACCCAAGACCCAAAGTCGGTGCAGGGTTCGGGCGACGTCAAGTACCACTTGGGTACCGAGGGCACCTTCACGGCCATGTCGGGTCAGAAGGTGGCCGTCTCGCTCGCCGCCAACCCCTCGCACCTCGAGGCCGTCAACGGCGTGCTCGAAGGCATTGTGCGCGCAAAGCAAGATCGCAAGCCGATCGGAACCTTCAGCGTCTTGCCGGTACTCGTGCACGGTGACGCGGCAATGGCAGGTCAAGGCATCGTGGTCGAGACCCTGCAGCTCAGCCAACTGCGCGGCTACCGAACGGGCGGCACCATTCACGTCGTCATCAACAACCAGGTGGGCTTCACCACGCCCCCCGGTGAAGGTCGCACGTCGACCTACTCGACCGATGTCGCCAAGACCATTCAGGCACCGATCTTCCACGTCAACGGCGACGACCCCGAGGCCGTCGTGCGCGTGGCCGAGCTCGCCTTTGCCTACCGCCAGCAGTTCAAGCGTGACGTCGTCATCGACCTCGTCTGCTACCGCCGCCGTGGCCACAACGAGGGCGACGACCCGTCGATGACGCAGCCGCTCATGTACAACCTCATCGAGGCCAAGCGCTCGGTACGCACGCTGTACACCGAGGCTCTCGTTGGCCGTGGCGACATCACCGAAGAAGAGTTCGAGGCCGCGCACCGCGACTTCCAAGACCGCCTCGAGGTGGCATTCGCCGAGACCCACGCCGCGCAGACGGGCTCGCTGCCCGTCGTCACGGGTGGGCCCGCGACCGAGCACGACGACCTGGCCGGAGAACCCGAGTCGACCGGCGTCGACGTGGCGGTCATCCAGCACATTGGTGACGCACACGACAACCCGCCCGCCGGGTTCACCGTGCACACCAAGTTGCATGCGATGCTCAAGAAGCGCGTCGAGATGAGTCGGCAAGGCCAGATCGACTGGGGCTTCGGCGAACTTCTCGCATTGGGTTCGCTGCTCATGGAAGGCACTCCCGTGCGAATGGCCGGGCAAGACTCGCGTCGCGGCACCTTCGTGCAGCGTCACGCGGTGCTGCACGACCGCGTGAACGGCCAGGAGTGGCTGCCCCTCGCCAACCTCAGCGACAACCAGGCTCGTTTCTGGATCTATGACTCGCTGCTGAGCGAATACGCGGCCATGGGCTTCGAATACGGCTACTCGGTCGAGCGCCCCGACGCGCTCGTGCTG
Source organism: Actinomycetota bacterium (assembly GCA_013297625.1). Taxonomy (GTDB): domain Bacteria; phylum Actinomycetota; class Actinomycetes; order Actinomycetales; family Microbacteriaceae; genus Microcella. The sequence goes on from JAAFHT010000013.1 coordinate 20,870, forward strand.
TGGGAGGCCCAGTTCGGCGACTTCGCCAACGGCGCCCAGACGATCATCGACGAGTTCATTTCGTCGGCCGAGCAAAAGTGGAACCAGCGCTCGAGCGTTGTGCTGCTGCTGCCGCACGGCTACGAGGGTCAGGGCCCCGACCACTCGTCGGCCCGCATCGAGCGGTTCTTGCAACTCGCGGCCGAAGACAACATGACAATCGCGCGCCCGTCGACTCCCGCGTCGTACTTCCACCTCTTGCGCCGTCAGGCCTATGCGCGCCCGCGTCGCCCGCTCGTGGTCTTCACGCCCAAGGCCATGCTGCGCTTGCGCGGTGCGACGAGCGAGGTCGCCGACTTCACGAGTGGCCGCTTCGAGCCCGTCATTGACGACGCCACGGTGACGGATGCCGGCGCCGTGCGCCGGGTGCTGCTGCACGCCGGCAAGATCCACTACGACCTCGTGGCCGAAGTCGAGAAGCGCGGAACAACCGGGGTCGCCCTCGTGCGCCTCGAGCAGTTCCACCCGCTGCCCGAAGCCGAGCTGCGTGCGGCGCTCAGCCGGTACCCGAACGCCGAGGTCGTCTGGGTGCAAGACGAACCGGAGAACCAGGGCGCGTGGCCGTTCTTGGCGCTCGAGACGCAAAAGCGCGGCATGCCCGCGATGCGCGTGGTCTCGCGTCACGCCTCGGCATCGCCGGCTACTGGGTCAAGCAAGCGCAGCGCGCAAGAGCACGCCGACATCATGGATGCCGCGCTGAGCGACTAGACACCGCCCAGCTAACGACGACGGCCCGCCCCGATTCGGGGGCGGGCCGTCGTCGTATGCGCGAGTATCAGCTCTTCTCGAGCTGAGCGAGCGAACCCACGATCATGTCGCGAAGCTGATCAGGGGCCTTTTCTTGGCAGGCCTCTTTCACTTTGGTGGTCAAGGTGATGCCCACGAGGTGCTCGGCCGAGCAGTGGTCGCAGTTCGCAAGGTGCTCGCGAATGTCAGCGCACTGTTCTGCGCTGAGCTCGTTGTGCAGAAACTCCTCGAGCTCTTCCATGGCTTTGTTGCAGCCGCAGTCGGTCATTCGGCGCTCTCCTTCGTCGAACCGGCGGGTGCCGCAACGGTCATTCCGCGCTCGCGGGCGTAGTCGGCCAGCAGGTCTCGCAGCAATCGTCGGCCGCGGTGCAATCGGCTCATGACGGTGCCGACGGGGGTCTTCATAATGTCGGCGATCTCTTGGTAGGCGAAGCCCTCAACGTCGGCAAAGTAGACCGCGAGTCTGAAGTCTTCGGGAATCGACTGCAGGGCGTCTTTCACGGCGCTCGCTGGCATGCGGTCGATCGCCTCTGCTTCGGCAGAACGAGTGGTCGATGACGTGGCCGACTCGGCACCGCCCAGCTGCCAATCTTCGAGGTCGTCGATGGTGCCTTGATAGGGGTCGCGTTGCTTCTTGCGGTACACGTTGATGAACGTGTTCGTCAGAATCCGGTACAGCCACGCCTTGAGGTTGGTGCCCTGCTCGAACTGCGAGAAGGCCGAAAAAGCCTTGACGAAGGTTTCTTGAACGAGGTCAGCGGCATCGGCCGGGTTCTTCGTCATGCGCATGGCAGCGCCATAGAGCTGGTCCATGAAAGGCAGAGCCTGCTCTTGGAACAGTCGTCGACGCTCGGCGAGCTCGTCTGTCTCGGTCGGCGCGGCCGTGTTCGGCGTGGTGTCGGTCATCACGCCGGAGTCTAGCGAGCGCACCAGAAAGGCCGGTGTGGCGGCTCGGTCGAGCACGAGCGTTGACATGCGAATCCCTCGTTGTTGTGTCTCGGTGGTCGGCATCGGAGCACCGTGCCGGTGCAGTGCCGATACCCTGATAACCGATGCAGGTCTTCACATATTCCGGAGCACGGTTCTCGCCGTATGGCGACGACGAGCGCCCTGGCACCTCCGATGCCCCCGACACCCCCGGTGATTGGCTCGCCCCGCGCGCCACCGGCCCGCTCGCCGCGCGCGTGAGCCTGCCGGGTTCAAAGAGCCTGACGAACCGCGAGCTCGTGCTCTCAGCTCTCGCTGATGGCCCGTCACTGCTGCGCCGCCCCCTGCACTCGCGTGACTCCATGCTCATGATCGAGGCGTTGCGCTCGCTCGGCGTGCACATTGACGAGGTTCCCGGTGACGGCGCCTATGGCCCTGACGTACGCATCACTCCCCCGGCCGAGCTCTCGGGAAGCACTGCGATCGACTGCGGGTTGGCCGGCACGGTCATGCGGTTCTTGCCGCCAGTGGCCGCGCTCGCCCTCGGGCCGGTCGCCTTCGACGGTGACGAAAGCGCCCGCCGTCGCCCCATGCGCACGACCGTCGATTCGTTGCGCGCGCTCGGCGTTGACGTCAACGACGACGGGCGCGGCGCTCTGCCGTTCAGCCTGTGGGGCACCGGTTCGGTGCGCGGCGGCGAGATCTCGATCGATGCCTCGGCCTCGAGCCAGTTTGTGTCGGGCCTTTTGCTCGCGGCTCCGCGATTCACCGAGGGGCTGGTGTTGCGCCACACAGGAGACCGCTTGCCCTCGATGCCGCACATTGAGATGACGATCGACGCCCTCGCCGCCCGCGGTGTCACCGTCGAGAGCCCCGAGCCGGGCGTCTGGGTCGTTCCCCCGGGCCCCATTGCGGGGCGCACGATCGACATCGAGCCCGATCTCTCGAACGCCGCTCCTTTTCTCGTTGCCGCGATCGTGTCGGGCGGTACGGTCGCCGTCGACGGATGGCCGCTCTCGACCACGCAGGTGGGCGCCGATCTCGAAACGCTGTTGCCACTCTTCGGCGCGCGCGTGCACCGCGATGGCGAGGCACTCGTGGTCGACGGCGGGCCGGGACTGCTCGGCGGTGCGGTTGTGTCCGGCGTTGACCTCGACCTCTCAACGGGCGGCGAGCTCGCCCCCGCGATCGTTGCCCTCGCCGCCCTTGCGAGTTGCCCGAGCACGATCACGGGCATCGGCCACTTGCGCGGCCACGAGACCGATCGTCTCGCGGCTCTTGCCGCTGAGATCACCGCCCTTGGAGGCGCGGTCACCGAACTCGACGAGGGCCTCGCGATCACGCCGCGCCCCCTGCACGGCGCGGCATGGCGCGCCTACGAAGACCACCGAATGGCCACTGCCGGAGCCATCATCGGGCTCGCGGTCGACGGCGTGCTCGTCGATGACATCGGCTCGACGGCCAAGACGCTGCCCCAGTTCGTCGAGCTCTGGAACTCCATGCTCGACCAAACCGAATCGTCATCGAGCAATCCGTGAGTTGGCTTCCGCCCGACGACGACGCGTACGACGAGTACGACGACGACTCGCTCGTGCGGTCACGCCCCAACCCGAAGGCCAATCGCCCTCGCTCAAAGCAACGACCCGCCCACGAGAACGCCGTTGTGGGTCGCGTTGTCACGGTCGACCGGGGTCGGTACCTGTGCCTGCTGGACGAAGGCGGCATTGACGAGCGTGAGGTCGTCTCGACGCGCGCGCGCGAGCTGCGCAAGAACGCCATCGTCACGGGTGACTACGTCGATCTCGTGGGTGACACGACGGGAGCGGAAGGGTCGCTCGCCCGCATTGTGCGCATCCACGACCGTCGCACTTTGTTGCGCCGTAGTGCCGATGACACCGACGCCGTGGAGCGCATCATCGTCGCGAATGCCGACCAGTTGCTCATCGTTGTCGCCGCGGCGAACCCTGAGCCACGTCCGCGGCTGGTCGACCGATATCTCGTGGCCGCGTTTGACGCGGGAATCGAGCCTCTGCTCGTCATGACGAAGGCTGACCTCGCCGACCCCGCGCCGTTTCTCGCCCAGTTTCGCGGGCTCGATCTGCGCGTCGTCGCCAGCCGCTCGGACGCGCCCCCGGTCAACGAGCTGCTTACGATGTTGCACGACCGCACGACCGTCGCCGTAGGGCACTCGGGCGTCGGCAAGTCAACGCTCGTGAACGCGCTGGTTCCGGATGCCCGGCGCGCGACAGGCGTCGTCAACGCCGTGACGGGCCGCGGCCGCCACACCTCGTCGTCGACCGTATCCCTGCGATTGCCGGGCGGCGGCTGGATCATCGACACGCCCGGAGTGCGCTCGTTCGGGCTTGGCCACGTCGACCCCGACAACATCCTGCGCTCGTTCGGCGACCTCGCCGAGATCGGGGCCAGTTGCCCTCGCGGCTGCACGCACCTCCCCGACGCGCCCGACTGCGAGCTTGTCCAGCGTGCCGCAGCCGGAGAACTCGGCGAGTTTGGCGCCGAGCGCCTCGACTCACTGCAGCGTTTGCTCACGACACTCATGAGCCCCAGCGGGCGCACGGGCGCCGATACGCTGAAGTCGTGAGCTCCGCATCCCTCGCCTCTGACCTCGAACTGGCTCTTGAGCTGGCCGCACGCGCCGACGCCATATCGATTGATCGTTTTCGCTCGGTCGACCTTCGGGTGACGACCAAGCCCGACCGCACGCCCGTGACCGACGCCGATCAGGCCGTCGAGCGCGTGATTCGCGACGGCCTTGCTGCAGCGCGCCCCGACGATGGCATCTTGGGCGAAGAGTTCGGCACCGAGTCGGGCACGGGCGAGGGCGTGCACCGGCAGTGGATCATTGACCCCATCGACGGCACGGCCAACTTTCTGCGGGGGGTTCCGATCTGGGGCACCCTTATTGCTTTGGCGGTGGATGCTGTTCCCGTGCTCGGCGTCGTCAGCGCCCCCGCCCTCGGGCAGCGCTGGTGGGGCGCCCGCGGGCTCGGCGCCCACACCTCGCAGCACGGCGGCGCGGCTCGCCGGCTGCAAGTGAGCGGAGTGCGCGAGCTCGCCGACGCCTCGCTCAGCTACAACAGCCTGCCCGGGTGGGACGGCGTGGGGCGGCTCGACCAGATAGTGGAACTCACGCGCGCGGTGTGGCGTGCTCGCGCCATCGGTGACATGTGGTCGTACATGCTCGTCGCCGAGGGGGCGATCGACATTGCGGCTGAGTTCGACCTGCAGCCCTACGACATGGCGGCGCTGCAACCCATCGTTGAAGAAGCGGGCGGGCGTTTCACCTCGGTTGAGGGCGATGCAGGCCCGTGGCACGGCAGCGCTCTCGCGACGAATAGTCTGCTTCACGATGACGTGTTGCGACGATTGCAGGGCTGAGTAGGCTCATAGCTGCGCGCCGATCGCAGCGACCTCGGTGGCGCATCCACCCCGCCACCCAGAGTTGAATCGAGCACTCATGACTATCGAAACCTCTCCCCGTTTTGCGCGCACTCTCGCCATCATCGCTATCGCCTCTGCGGGCGTCGCGCTGAGCGGCTGTAGCATCCTCGACCAGTTCACGGGCGGCGGAACAGCCACTCGCGACGACAGCGGCGAGGTCGTTGAAGGTAACGAAAGCACCGATGTATTCACGCTTCAGGTGGGCGACTGCCTCAACGACTCGAGTGCAGAAGAGACCGTTCAGTCCATTCCGACCGTGCCGTGTGACGAGCCGCACGACAGCGAGATCTACGCTTCGATCATCATGGAAGGCGACACCTTCCCCGGCGCCGAATCGGTCATCGCCGAGGCCGACCAGGCCTGCCTCGACGCCTTTGCGGGCTTCGCGGGCATTGAATACGCCGACTCGCTGTACTACTACAGCTACTACTTCCCGACCGAGGGCAGCTGGGCTGGCGGCGACCGCGAGATTCTCTGCACGATCTATGACGAGGCCGGTCAGGTTACGGGCTCGCTGCAGAACATCGGGCGATAAGTACTTCCCTCATGGCCACAACGGTGCGGCGACGACTGCCGGTTGCGATTCTCGCGGCCGCAGTCGTCGCCGTCGCCGTTTCTGGATGCTCGCTATTCGGGCCCGTGGCGTCGAACACGTTGCCCGTGCGCGACGACGACGGCGTCATCGTCGAGCCCAATGAGCAAACCGATGCCTTCACTCTCGTCGTGGGCGACTGCCTCAACGATGCGACCGCCACGGGCGAAGTGCAGACCGTACCCACCGTGCCGTGCGATGAACCGCACGACGGAGAGATCTACTCTGCTCACCTCTTGGGCGAGTCGAGCTACCGCGGTGAAGCCGTGACCATCAACGAGGCCGAGGCTCTGTGCCTCGACACTTTCGAGCAGTTCGTCGGTGAGGCCTACCTCGACTCACGCTTCGACTTCAGCTACTACTACCCCACCGAGGCCAGTTGGTCCCGCGGCGATCGAGAAGTGCTGTGCGTCATCTATGACCCTGCCGGCCCCGTCACGGGGTCACTGAAGGGCGTGACCGACTAACGCAGGTTGCTGAGCGAGATGATGGCTTTTCCGCTCACCTGCTGCCGCGCAAGGCGATCGATGAGCGCGAGCGCGCCATCGAGCGACGCGACCTCGTCGACCGGTGCCCGAAGCGTGCCGTGCTCGATCATCTCAAGCAGGGCGGCAAGGTCGGCGCTGTTCTCGCGCTGCATGACGGCCGTCAAGCGGTGCTTGACCCAGGGGTCAAGCATCACGGCGCGCAATTGACGGTCGGCCCCGCGCAGGATCGGCCCGCCCGACTTGTCGGCGCCGACGATCACGAGCGTGCCGCGATCTGTCAGGGCACGGCGAAGCACGTGGAGCGCACGGCCATCGGCAGCGTCGATGATGACGTCGAAGCGCCCCCAGTCGGTCGGGTTGGGCATCGCCCGATAGTCGATCACTCGTTCCGCACCGAGCGAGCGCACATACTCAGCTTTGCCCGCGCTCGCCATGCCTGTGACGCGCGCGCCAGCGGCGGCGGCGAGCTGGGTCATGAACGATCCAACCCCTCCACCTGCGCCGATCACCAGCACGGTCTGGCCCGACTTCACGCGCGCGCTGTCACGCACGGCCTGCAGAGCGGTGCCGGCCGACACAGGCAGGCTTGCAGCATCCGTCATCGAAACGGCGTCGGGGATGCGCGCGAGCTTGGCGGGCTTCGCCACGATGAACTCCGCGAAGGCCGCGGTCGCGGTGCCGGCGACGCGGTCACCGACTGCGAAGCCCTCGACGTCGGCACCCACCGACTCGACGACGCCGGCAAAAGCGAGGCCGATGATCGGTTGGCGTGGCGTGCGCAGGCCAATGACGGGGCGCACGGCGAGCGGGTCGCCCTTAATGAGGTGCACGGTGCCTGAGTCGGGGCTCACCGCAGCGACCCGCACGAGAACCTCGGCGGGGCTGGCCACGGGCACCGGGGCCGTGCCAATGCTGAGCACCTCGGTGCCGCCGTATCCGTGCTGCACGATCGCGGTCATGGCGCGGGGTGCGGTGGTGGTCATTCTGCTTCTCCGGTTCGTGATGAGGGTGCCTCGGCGGCGGGGTACGAGAAGACCTCGTCGAGCCGAACCCCGAGTGCGTAGGCGATCTGAAAGGCGATCTCGAGCGAGGGCGAATACTTGCCTTGCTCGATCGCGATGATGGTCTGGCGCGTCACCCCGACTCGTTCGGCGAGTTCAGCTTGCGTGAGCTCTCCCGCGGCGAACCGCAGCGAACGGATGCTGTTGGTCACGCGCGTGGGCTTCACCATGCGGGCACTCCCCCGCGGTACAGCGCGATCTTCGTGATGGTCTCGAGCAACGCCGAGAAGAAGAAGCCGAGGTAGAGCACGTTGGCGATCCAGAACGGGTCGAGCTTAAGCACGGCGAAAACGAGAGCCGCAAACGCGCCGGCAATGAGAAAGCCGCGCGAGGTGAACTCGGCACGCGCTTTGATTTGCTTGTCGCGAATGTCGGTCTCACGCCCGTCTTTGTGCGTCACGATGCCGAGAATGATCGAGACAACGATCATCACGACGATCGATGCACCGATGGTCCACAGCATTGCGTCAACGTAGGGTGTCTCGGGCATCGGAGTCTCGGCTGCTCGCGTGAACAGCACGGTGAGATACACGGCAAACGAGGCGATCGAGACGACCAAGCCCACCCACGCTACGCGTTCTTCGTAGTTCATGTCTTGAATGGCCACGAGGGCCTCCCTTCGGTCATGTCAAGAATCCTTGACATGACTAAAAGTAAAGCATGGATTACATCATGTCAAGTTTTCTTGACTCACTGGATCGAGGCCTGACGGTGCTCGTCGACGCGGTTGCAGCACAGCGGCCGCCAATCCGGTCAACATGATCGCGCCGCCCACAAACTCGGTCACCGAGGGAATCTCTGCCTGTACCAGCCACGCGGTCAGGATGCCCACGACCGGCACGAGCAGTGTGAACGGCACGACCGCGCTCGTTGGGTACCGAGCGAGCAACGAGTTCCAGATGCCATAGCCGATGAGGCTCGCGAACACGGCCGTGTAGACCGTGCTGGCAATCGCGACCCACGACAGCCCGGTGAGCGCCTGCCACACCACGGGCGGCGAATCAACAATGAGCGACAAGGCGAAGGCCGGAAGCGGCACCACGAGGCCCGACCACACCACGAGCGAGAGCCCCGAGCTCGCTTGCGCGCGGCGCGCGAGCACGTTGCCGATCGACCATGAGAGGGCTGCGCCGAGCGTCACCACGAGAGGCAGCCACGGCGCCGCTTGTGCGTGCCCAACGATGACGAACGCGAGGCCGACCATGCCCACAAACACGCCGATGAGTTGGCGCGGTGTCGGACGTTCGCGCAACACCAGCGCTGCCACGACGAGCGAGAAGATCACCTGGGTTTGCAGCAGTAGAGACGCGAGACCCGGCGGCATGCCGAGCGCGAGCGCCAGGTAGAGGAGGGCGAACTGGCCGAGGCTCAGGAATCCGCCAACCAAGAGCAGTTGACGCCAGCCGACTTTGGGCGGCTTCAGGAAGAAGATCGCGGGAACACAGACCACGAGAAAGCGCATCGCGAGGAAGAGCAGCGGCGGAACATCCGCTTGCCCCGCATCAATCACAACGAAGTTCGCGCCCCAAACGACGACGACGAGAATCGCGAGCAGCGAGTGCCGCAGGCTCACGGCTTATCGACGATCTCCTTGCCCAGCGGCAGCAGCGCAACCGGGACCATCTTGAGGTTCGCCCAGGCAAACGGAATGCCGATGATCGTGATCGCGAGCGCGAGCGCCGAGGTGATGTGTGCAATGGCCAACCACCAACCGGCCAGGATCACCCACACAATGTTGCCAAGCACCGACCATGCGCCGGCCGACGGCTTCTCGACCACGGTCTTGCCAAACGGCCACAGCGAGTACACGCCGATGCGCCATGCCGCGATACCCCACGGAATCGTCACGATGAGGATGAACATGACTAGAGCAGCCAAGGCGTAGCCGAGAAAGAGCCAGAAGCCCGAGAGGATTAACCAGATGATGTTGAGCAGGGTGCGCATGCGTCTAGTCTGGCGGGTCGCCGGGCGACGCGCGACCAGGAAGGCAGCGAGTTAGAGCCCCAGGCTGGGATTCGCCGTGCGCATGGCGTCGAGCGCCGAACCCGTAATCGCGCCGGTCAGCGAAAGGCTGGTGCCATTGCACGCGATCAGCACGTCTCCGGTGAAGAGGTAGGTCGCCCCGATGGTCGAGACGGCTCCCTCGCCTTCCAGTTCAAACGCCGTGACGGTGCCCATCGTGGTCGACGCAAAGCCCGCCGCCGTGAGCTCCGCCTGGAGTGACGTGCGCGTGCCGGCCGTCGTTGACGCGACAGCGAGAGCAAAGAACCCATCAGAGTTCGGCACGGCCCAAGCACACGCGCGGAAGGTCTCGGCGCCCACGAGGGCTCCGGTCACGCCGGGGACGTCGAATCGCACAGGGTACTCAGCAACAGTCATTTCACCGCGAGACTCGGTCGATTCGGAGAATTGAGCCTTCGCGAGCGCGAGCGGCACCATGATCTCGCACTCCGGGATCGTCAACGGATCGACGACGGGCTCGGTGGTTGGCTCGACCGTCGCCGTAGGCGACTCCGTCACCGAGGGAGATGCCTCAGGCGTCGACGGCTCGGCCGCCGGCGTGCATCCTGCCAACAAGAGCGCCATTACAGCAGCGCCCAAGAGAGTCTGACCACGCATGGGGAGTCCTTTCACCGAGTGCTCATGACGCTATCGGTCACGCAACGACGCGCGCCAGGGGCAGTTGCACCGGTGAATCTCACAGTGCGTGACAGCAACCAGTGGTGGAGATGGGGGGAATTGAACCCCCGTCCATCGCTGTGAGCCAGAGCCTTCTACGGGCGTAGTCTGCTGAAACGTTCTACTCGGCTCCGACCTTTGTTGCAGACCCCTAGGTCGACGAGCCCAGCCTCAGTTCAAGTCCCACGTGCACCTGAGACGCAGGCACGCAGCAAGTCTCCTTCATGACGCCAGTGATCGGGTCGGAGACGCACCCGGACTGACGGACTATCTACTCTGCCTTAGGCGGCGAGAGCGAAGTCGGTGCGCTTAGCATTGGCACCTGTTGTTTGCAGAGATCGTTAACGAGATAACCCTGCATCCTCGACCCGCTTCTCACCGTTTCGCAGGCGATGTCGAAACCGATCATCCCCTCGGTCACTCATTGTTTCGGCGCGAAGAATCGCGAGGAACAACGAGCGGGTCACTGTCACGCACTGTGGAGTTGTGGGGAGACTCGTTCAGGAAAAGACACTCGGTCAAGAACCGACGAAGCCTCGATCAGACGCCGTTCGCGGCGTAGCCCTACAGTATACGTCACCCCCGACCATGCCGACTGGAGACGCCATGACTGACCTCGTTCTCACCGTGCAGGGCTCTGCTCGCGCCGAACTCGCCCCCGAGCGTGCGACGATTCGCTTCACGATCGCGACCGACGGACCGGAGCGCGCTTCAGTGGTCGACGCCGTCACCGCCACACTCGCGACCGTGAGCGAAACGCTCGGTGGTCGCGCCGCGAACGGTGCGCTCGAGGCGTGGTCGATCGATCAGGTGTCAGCGAGCGCGCAGCGGCCGTGGACGAACGACGGAACCCAAGCCCCGCTGGTGCACCGTGCAAGTGCCACAGGCCGTGCTGTGCTCGACAGCCCCGACCGTGCGGCAGAACTCGTCGACGCTCTCGCGGCCGATTCCCTCGTCACGATCGACGCCATCGAGTGGTGGCTCACCGACGCCTCGCTCGCGCACGCTCAGGTTGATGTGCGCACGCGCGCGGTCGCCGAGGCGCGGGCCAAAGCTGCCGTGCTCGCCGCCGCTGCTGGACGGTCTGACGTCGAAACCGTGGCACTCGCTGACCCCGGCATGCTCGATGGCTCGTCAGCGGGCATGGGCCCGCAGCCGCGATTCGAGAAGGCGATGGCCATGGCGATGGATGCGGGCGGGGCCGGCGGTTTCTCGCTGCGCCCGCAACCGATCGTGATCGACGTTGCAGTCGATGGGCGCTTTATCGCACGCTAACGACGCGCGCTCGCACTCGTGGGCGTGAGCCGCTCTACTCGCCCATTCGGTTGCGCGTGCGCATCGCGCGATCGGCCTCGCGCTTATCTTGGCGCTCCCGCAACGCATGCCGCTTGTCGTACTCCTTCTTGCCCTTAGCGACCGCGAGCTCGACCTTGGCGCGCCCGTCGAGAAAGTAAATGCGCAGCGGAACGAGGGTGTAGCCGCCCTCTTTGACCTTCTGGCTGATCTTGATGATCTCGCGCTTGTGCAGCAGCATCTTGCGCTTGCGGCGAGGCGGGTGGTTGGTCCACGTGCCTTGCGAGTACTCGGGGATGTGCACGGCGTCGAGCCACGCCTCACCACCGTCGATAAAGCCATAGCCGTCGACGAGGCTCGCTCGCCCCATGCGCAACGACTTGACCTCGGTGCCACTCAGCACGAGGCCCGCCTCATAGGTGTCTTCAATCGAGTAGTCGTGCCGCGCCTTGCGGTTGGTCGCGACGACTTTCTCGCCCTGTTCTTTCGGCACGGTTCACCTCCTGCGATGGCCGACGGATGCTGCGCACTCCCCGCGCGCAGCCCTCCAGCATACCGGCAGCACGGTCGGCGGCCGTCAGTCGTCCGGCAGAATCACCTTCCACGTGCCGAAGCGCGTGAGCCCGGCCGACCGAGCGACCGCGACCGAACCGAGGTTGTCGACTTGGCAGCGATACTGCGGCTCGTATCCTCGCCGGAGCGCCTCGGCGCTGAGCGCGCGCACCGTCGCCGCCGCGTAGCCGCGGCCGCGGTGATCGGGAAGAGTAAGCACTCCCGTGTCGGCCAGCGTGCTGCCATCCCAGGGATACATGCTCGCCGCACTCACGAGCGTGTCATCGACGAAGCAGCCGAACACGAGCCAGTGGTCGAGTTCGACAAAGGCTTCGTCAACGTCATCGTCGGGGGCCGTGGCGGTGAAGCGGTCAAACTCGGCACGATCGTCGATCGTGAGCGCACGCACGCCCGGCCAAGCCGGTTCAGCAACGAGGGAACGAGCGTCAGCGGCCAAAAAGTGGAACACGACATCGGGGTCATTGAGCGTGATACCCGCCGCGAGCAACGCCGAGGTGACCTGATCGAGGTCGAGTTCGTCGCCCTGCACAACACCGAGCTCGGTCGCCCGAGCCAGTGACACCGCCAAGACCCGCGGACCCTCGGCCGCGGTCAGAAGCGACACCGACCGAGACTCAGTCAGAGTGGCATCGACGACGACGTGCACGCAGTCGCGTCGCGCAGAAACCTCGACGCCGCGCATCCAGAACTCGTACACGACCGGCGAAAACATGGGGTGCTCAGACGCGCAAGTAGCGGGTGATGGCAACGTTGGCCGAGAGTGCCGCCAAGAGGGCGCCCGCCGCGAGCAATATCGGCACGACGAGTAAGGCGTCACTGAGGCCGACGAAGGATGTGAGCGGCAGCGTCTCGGCCAGGTACCCCTGCACGAAGAACTGCACGATGCCGACGACCGCGAGCCCTGCCAGCACCGAACCAATGAGTGCCGCGACGACGCCCTCGATGATGAAGGGCGTTTGAATGAAGCGGTTGGATGCGCCCACGAGTCGCATGATGCCGATTTCGCGGCGGCGAGAGAAGGCACTCAGACGAATGGTCGTCGCGATGAGGAGGGCGGCAGCCACGAGCATGAGCGCGGCGATGCCAATGGCCGTGAAGCTCGCGGCGTTGAGAATGTCGAAGATCTGCTCAAGGTATGTGCGTTGGTCGACGATGCTCTCGACGCCCGCGAGCCCGCCGAGGGCATCCGCCAAGATGGCGCTCTGCGTCGGGTCAATGAGGTTGACCCAGAAGGCTTCGGGCAGCAGTTCGGGCGTGATCAGATCGGCCACGGCGTCGCCCGCAAACTGTTCTTGAAAGCGCTCGTAGGCCTCTTGCTGCGTCTCGAAGTAGAACGTGTCGATGAACGGCGCGAGGGTCTCGCCCTCGAGCTGCGCTTGCACGAGCGCTACTTGCTCGGGGGTTGCGACTTGCTGGTCGCAACCGCCGACGGTCGAGAACTCGGTGCACATGTATACAGCGACCTGCGCGCGATCGAACCAGTACGACTTCATCTGGTTGATCTGCATCTGCAGCAGAATCGCGGCGCCCACGAACGTGAGCGAGATGAACGTGACGAGCACGACCGAGATGACCATGCTGAGGTTGCGGCGAAGACCTTGGCCGACCTCGCTCATGACGAGCCCGAGCCTCATGAGCGGCCTCCGAGGCCGTAGTTCGGCGCCGGGGCGGCCGGCTGGCTCGGCGGCGCCGGGGGCACAGCAGGCGCGGGCGTCATGCCGAAGCCCTGCGTGGCAATCGGCGTGGCTTGCGTCTTGTAGCCGCCGCCGCGCTCGTCGCGCACAATGCGGCCGCCGATGACCTCGATGACGCGGCGCTGCAAGCGGTCGACGATGCCCGCGTCGTGCGTGGCCATGATGACGGTCGTGCCGTTGGCATTGATGCGCTCAAGCAGCGCCATGATGCCGGCGCTTGTCTCGGGATCGAGGTTTCCGGTCGGCTCGTCGGCGAGCATGATCGCGGGCTTGTTGACGACGGCGCGGGCGATCGCCACACGTTGTTGCTCACCGCCCGAGAGCTCGTGCGGAAAGCGCTGCGCCTTGCCGTCGAGGCCAACGGTCTGCAGCGCATCCGGAACCGCTTCGTGAATGAAGCCCTTGCTCTTGCCAATGACCTGCAGCGTGAAGGCGACGTTGTCGAACACTGTCTTGTTCGGCAGCAGGCGGAAGTCTTGAAACACCACACCGAGGTTGCGGCGAAAGTAGGGCACCTTGCGGCTCGAGATGTGGCCAAGGTCTTGCCCGAGCACGTGAATCGAGCCGCTCGAGGGCTTCTCTTCTTTCAGCACGAGCCGCAAGAACGTTGACTTGCCCGAGCCCGAGGCTCCGACGAGAAACACGAACTCGCCGCTGAGAATCTCGAGGCTGACGCTGTTGAGCGCCGGCCGCGCTGTTCCGCGGTAGACCTTGGTGACCTCGTCGAATCGAATCATCGCTCGCCAGCGTATGCCGCGCGCGTGGCAGCACCCGGGTGCGACACCCGCGAGCGTTCGGTTCTCAGTGCCTGCTTAGGCCGATTCGGCTTCGGGCTCGGTGAGACCAATGATGGTGCCCTCGAGGTCGCGGAACGAGGCGAACCGACCCCAGCCCTCGACGGCCTCTATCTCTGCCGTGATCTCAGCCCCCGCATCCACCGCCCGGGCGAGAGCGGCTTCGAGATCGTCGACCGTGATGTACAGACGGATGCCCTCGCCACTCGGGCGGTAGTCGTCGCCCTCGGTGAGCGCGAGCGCCGCGGCCGCCGGGTCGTCGTTGGGCATAAAGACCATGCGCTGGCCGTCGACCTCAGAAATCTCGAGCTTGACCTCGAACACGCGCGCATAGAAGGCCATCGCGCGTTCGAGGTCGCGCGACGGAATCTCGACGATGTTGATGCTCACCATGGCGAGCACTCTACGGCGGTCGTGACGATTAGTCGACGGGCTTTTGTTTGCGCCACTTGATGCCCGCGGCGATGAAACCGTCGAGGTCGCCGTCGAACACGGCCGAAGGGTTGTTGACCTCGTATTCGGTGCGCAGGTCTTTCACCATTTGGTAGGGCGCCAGCACGTATGACCGCATCTGGTCGCCCCAACTGGCCGTGATCGTGCCCGCGAGCTCTTTCTTCGTCGCCGCCTCTTGCTCTTTCTGCATGATGAGCAGTCGCGACTGCAGCACGCGCATGGCGGCCGCGCGGTTCTGAATCTGGCTCTTCTCGTTTTGCATCGACACCACGAGACCGGTCGGCAAGTGGGTGATGCGCACTGCCGAGTCGGTCGTGTTGACCGACTGCCCGCCGGGCCCCGATGAGCGAAAGACATCGACACGGATGTCTGACTCAGGCACGTCGATTTCGGCACTCTCTTCGAGCAACGGGATGACCTCGACCGCGGCGAAGCTCGTCTGACGCTTACCCGCGGCGCCGAACGGCGACATGCGCACGAGACGGTGGGTTCCCGCCTCGACACTCAGGGTGCCAAAAGCGTGAGGCGCATCCACTTCGAACGTCGCGCTCTTGATGCCCGCCTCTTCGGCGTATGAGATGTCCATGACGGTCGTGGCGTACTTGTGTTGCTCGGCCCACCGCAGGTACATGCGCAAGAGCATGTCGGCGAAGTCAGCAGCATCGACGCCGCCGGCCCCCGCACGAATGGTGACGACCGCGGGGCGCGCGTCGTACTCGCCATCGAGCAGCGTCTGCACCTCCATCTCGGCGAGCGCCTTCTCGATGCCGTCGAGCTCGCTGGCGGCTTCGGCAGCGGCATCGGCGTCGTCGGCTTCGCGGGCCATCTCGATGAGCACGTCAAGGTCGTCGAGACGGCCCTGCAGCTCCGTGATGCGCTTGAGTTCGCTCTGGCGGTGGCTCAGGGCACTCGTGACCTTCTGGGCGTTCGCGGTGTCGTCCCACAAATCGGGAGCGCCCGCTTGCTCGTTGAGCGCGGCAATCTCGGCCTCGAGTCGCTCGACGTCAACGACGGCGCGAATGTCGGCGAAAGTGCTGCGGGCGGCGGCGATGCGCTCGGCGAAGTCCAGATCGATCATGTCGCTGCCAGCCTACCGGCGGGGGCGTACCCTGAACGGCGAGATGACTGAGCCTGCGCCCGAGTTCCGCTGGAGCTCGATTGTGGCGCCCGCTCTCTTGCCGACACTGTTGTTCACGATCGGCGAGGGCGCGATCATCCCCCTCATTCCCTCGCTCGCAGCCCAGGTGGGCGCTGACCTCGCGGTTGCCGGTCTTGTCGCGGCCCTGCTGCTCGTCGGCCAATTGCTCGGCGATCTGCCCGCCGGCTGGATCGTCGCGCGGGTGGGCGAGAAGTCGGCGATGCTCGGCGCACTCGCTTCGGCGGGGCTCGGCATCGCCATTGCGGCGTTCGCGGCGACCGTCTGGATGCTCGGCCTCGGCATGCTCGTGCTCGGGGCCTCGGCCGCCGTGTTCGCTTTGGCCCGACACGCCCTCTTGACCACCGCCGTTCCCGCGGCCTATCGCGCGCGGGCGCTCTCGACTCTCGGCGGCGTGTTTCGGCTGGGGCTCATGATTGGGCCGTTCTTTGGCGCCCTCATCATCACCGTGACGGGCGAGACGGGCGCGGTGTATTGGCTCGCGATCGGTGCGCTCGTGGGCGTTGCGGCGAGCCTCATTCTGCTTCCTGATCCCGAGGGGTTGCTCGTGCGCGACCGCACCGTCGAGCGCGCGCCCGTGAGCCCCCTCGACGTGCTGCGCACGATCGGTGCACGCCGCGATGTCTTGGCGCGCCTCGGTGTCGCCGCGCTCACGGTCTCGGCACTGCGGGCGAGTCGGCAAGTGCTCCTTCCACTGTGGGCCGTCAGCATCGGGCTCGGTGACGCGCAAACGGCAGCGATCATCGGCGCCACCGCGGCGGTCGACTTCGCGCTCTTCTACCTCGGCGGCTGGCTCATGGACCGCTTCGGCCGCCTCTATACGGCCGTGCCCTCCACGCTCGGCCTGGGCCTGGGATTCATCGTGCTCGCCCTCTCGGCAAGCGCCGACAATCCGGTCGCCTGGTTCATCGGCGTGGCCATCGGCCTCGCGCTCGCCAACGGGATTG
>JAAFHT010000115.1 GCA_013297625.1 Actinomycetota bacterium
CTTCGCGCCCAGGCTCGACAGCAGGCACCGGCCCCCACTGAGCGCAGCCAACTCACGAAGGCCGAAAGCCGAGGGCGGCCGAAGCGGACGATGGCGAGGGAGCGCCTCGACGCGGCGCTCATCCAAGCCGCTCTCGGACACCCAGTAGCGGCAGCGACCGTGGACGCGATACTCAGGGCCGTGGCGAAGCTCGAGACGGGCAAGACAGAGCGCTCGAACATGTTCGAGCGTTGGCTAGTCGCCGACGCGGTCCTCCTCGAAGCCGTCTTCGTCGGCGAGGAGACGGCGCAGCAGAGGGAAGGCGTCGGGGTCGTGTACGAACGCTTGCTCACGGGCCGCGCTACCGTCATGTGGACACGCGTCGCACGCGACCAGCTGAGCGCACTCAGGAAATGTGTGGAGGGTAAGGACGCGCCGCAGCTGCGAATGGCGAGCCTTCTCGACGAGATCATTGTCGTCTTGACGGATGCACTCACGTCGAGCCCGTAGGGATAATGACGTATGACTACGCACCATACGTGCTCGAAAGCTGGTACACGCCACCCATTGCCGCATAATTCTAAGGAGCAGAATGTGGGTCCCATTTAGTTCGATCGGTTCACCTTCTTAGCCATGCGTTTATCGCCGTTTGCTTTTTTGCCACCAGCCGATCGAACCGTCGCATGGCCACACTGCCCCAGCGCCAGCTACATGTCGACTGCGTAGAACATTGACGCCTTAGCTTGCAATTGGAAATGCAGATATGAGCCTAATTAGACGATGGGTCACGGGCGTACTGGTCGTCGCGTTTGCGGCCGCGTGTGGGGGGCGCTTTGAAGCCGTTGATGCAACGGGAAAGACTGGGCAAGCCCTCGCGGTTCACGAAGGAACCTTCCGCGATGAGGTTTCCATTTGCGAGGCTGTTCGCGCTATCTCCTCCAAGGAGCAGGCGAAGGCGCTTGCCGCTACCTGCGCAGAACGAGCAAAGCAGGTCGGGCGTTGGGAAGCAATAGTGCGGGCTCTGGTGGCGTACTCGACCCACCTCAGCAAGCTGGCATCGCGCGACGACGTAACAGTCACTGATTCGGTGAACGGCGCGATGGCCGCGATGTCAAATGCGGAATGGACTGCGCTTACGACCGACCAGAACGCAGCCGTATCCGCATTTGCTGGCGCGCTCACTACGGCATTGTCGGCAAGGTATCGAAGCGCCGTGCTTGATAAGACAATCAAGGATACCGAACCGGCGCTTCAGAACGTATTGAAGCTCACGATGGGTGAAGTCAATCTTCGACTGAAAGATATAGACCTGTCGCGCAAGCAGATCGACGACGCTGGCTTCGTGCTCGCGGCAGCGCCAGCCGATGCCGGTGCCCCTCCGCCCGCAACCTGGGCTCCTGGGCTCTACATTCTACGCGAGCACCTTGTAAGTTCACGCGCTCGCTACGTAGCGTTGCATGGATCGCTCGAGGCCTTCTCCAAAGCCCATGACGCCCTGGGTCGAAATGCCGGGAAGCTCGACACGAAAGAAGTTACTGCTGAGGTTGTTGACGTCGTGAAGAGTGCGTACGCCGCCGCTAGCGCTCTAAATGCAAAACCCTGAGCCCTATCATGCCAGACCAGCACCCGATCGTGAAGCAAGCTCTGAAGTGGTGCGCGGCGCTCAACGCATCTTCAGACGCTTCGTTCAATACAGCAAGAAAGAGATTCGAAGCCGGCGCGATATCCTACGAGGACCTTAAGAGTGCGCTCGCACACAAGGGTGAAGTACTCTCCGCGTGCTTGGTCATAACGACGGAAGCGTCGAATGCGCTGCTGGCTGCGGCCGAATCGGATCTTGTCGCCGTGGACAAAGCGACTCGAGTACTCTCCGACGCGGTCGACCGAGTTGAGCTAGTTCAAGACGCCGTCGCGTTGCTTAGCGAGCTCGCCGTAGGCGCTGTGGCGCTAAGCGTGGCCGTTGCAGCGCCCAGCCCCGCCAGCCTGGCGGCCGCCGTCGCCGCTCTTGCGAAGCCGGGAAAGCGGATTGCGGAAAAGGTAGGCGACTAGTCGCATCCAAACGGCGGTGGACCCATGCAGTTGCGGACGCTGTTGAGCTGCACAGTGCGTCGCCGCGGCCGGATAACCCCCGGTCGCGAAATGTCATCAGGGCGGCGGCGGCGTCTACGTCTGTAACGTTCGTCGTGCCTCGTGCAACTCCCGACGACAATTCCGCCACCGAAGAACGGGCCCTGGTCAATCCGTTCGTCGCGATGAACCAACGCGCGGGTTCCACAACCCTTCGCTGGAGTCGACGCGGCCTACATTCCAGGCCGCGCGTCGCTCACGGCTCTCCAGGGTAGAGTCTCGCGACGAAGGCGATGTCGCGCGCGCTCGGCCTGGTGCTGCCGAGGATGGGCTGCCCGTCGGTCGTGATGGATCCCGGTATGAAGTAGGCCATAATCGAGTCCGGGTCGGGGCCGCCGTCATGAAGGAGGTCGGCGTCGGCGATCGGCGTGAGCACCTGCCTCCGCGTCTCCGCCTCGCTCCACCCGTTGAGGTTCGCGAAGTGTTGGATCGCCCGCACTGGATCGATCTTGTCGACGAGGGGTTGGCGCATGTGCTCGTGCACGAGGCCGAGGCAGTGCCCCGCCTCGTGCATCACGATGCGGCGTACGATGGACGTCGAGCTGATACCATCGATATCCAAGTTCATCGTCGCTGCGTCGTCAGCGACGTTCTTCGCGCGGCTCCCAATCTCCGACCAGTTGCCGTCACCGGCGACGAACGAAATGCGGATCTGGCCGCCGGCTCCCTCGGTGAACGAAACGGCCACCTTCGGATCGGCGCCCCACGCGTTCATGTGAGCGAGAACTGTGGCCTTCATGGAGGCGCCCGGATCTTCGAGGAAGGTCACCATGAGGTTTGCGCTCTTGCCCCACTGCACGCCCTGAGGGGAGCCCGCCCGGGTGCCCTTGCTCTTCGCCTGCTCCCCCGGTGCCTTCGCTGCCGGTACGGGCTTCATACGTCTGGAGGGAGGTAAACGGCACGAATCGAACGTCGTCATGAGCTCTCCGTCGAGAAGGCGAGGGTGGCGGCTGCGACGCGCAGCGTGCCTGTGTGCCATCCGCAACGCGGCTGGTCCGAATCCGCGCTCGCGATGGGCAGGAGCAGTCAACGTGACCACGAGCCTGCCCTGAGGATGTCTTCTCTGGCGCACGCTCGCAATGCCACGTTCGCGCCAACACACGTCCGCGGCAATAGTCTATCTCGTTTGAGACAGCGTGGTTCTAGCGCCGATGGGAGCTGGCATTTGCATGCTGCCCACCGGCACAGAGCGTGCCGTTCGAATTTCCGGTAAAATTCCATGCATCCGAAACTCCATCACGTCACCAGTGGCGTTCTTTCCGAACGCGCGCTCGGTCGGAGACGATTACTTATTTCGGTCGCCGCCCATCTCCAGTAGTGTCGTGTGCTGCGCATCGTGCGTGAAGCGTGCGCAAGGGCTTGCACTCTTCCTTACGCCCTGGCCAGGAGCAGTGGCGCTCGATGCTCGGGTTCAGCGTTGGCACGCTCGGTGCCCTGGCACGGCTCGCGTGCGCGACGACTCCTTCTCCCAATCCAACACCGCCGAGAGCACCCACCACCATGAGACTGTCGTTGGGCCGACCGATGGCGCTGCTCGCGCTATGCGCGAGCTCTGTCGCTTGCCACTACGCGCTCGACACGCGCAGCCTCTTCGCGGGGCTCACCTATCCCGGCGGTGACGCGCCGCACGCGCCCGCGATGGAGTTTCAGCTCTACTCGCGGCTCGAGCTCGAGGGTGTCACGTCATACGACGCTCCGGGAAAGGTCGCAGCCTGTTACCGGAAGCTCGACGAGGCGCAGCTCCGTGAGCTCGGGACGCTCATGGCCGACCGCTCGCCAGACATCGCCGAATGGGCCGGGAGTTTGTGTACGTGGGGACGCGACGATCTCCCCGCTGAATGCAAGCGCGGAGCGCTAGGCGAAGACACCCCACGAGCGCTCCTCGCCCTCGCCCACATGGGCGCGGCCGTTCGAGGGTTCTCCAAAGCAACCGAGACGACCAAGGCAGGCGACGCCCTCGTGCATGCGCACGCCCTTACGGCGATCGGAAAGGTCGCAGCCATCCTCGACGCGACGCCGCCGCGACGCCCGATGCCTTCGCCCGGGCCGCACCCGCTGGAGCCACAGCTCGTTGCGCCGGGCGAGGAGCCCGTGTTGGCGCTGAGTGGCGGCTCGGCGAACGGCGCCTTCACGGCAGGCGTTCTGTTCGAGGTCCTTTGGGCGAGGGAGCGCGCGATGCAGAAGGTGCTCGAAGGCGTCGCGCCAGAAGATCGCGAGTCGACGCGTGCGTCGCTCGAGCGAGGCACCAGGTTCAGCGCCCTCGTGGGCACGAGCGTCGGGTCGCTCATCTCGCAGCTCCTCGACCTCTACTTCGTCGATCCGACGACCAAACCGAATGACGTTCAAAAGAAGCTCTTGGGTGACTGTATCAAGCAGCCGGTCGCGAAGCCCGCGGAGAGCGCGACGAGGGCGTCGAAGCCGAGCGAGCACAAATGCTTCTCGGAGTGGCCGACCGAAAGGTACCCGTCGTTCAATCCCGCATCGGTCGCGGATCGTCCCTTCCAGATGTGCGCGCTCCGAAAGCTGGTCGACTCGTTCGTGGAGATCGAAGAGAAGGACCTCCTCTGCGTTCAGCCCGGGTCCGTCACCCGCGCGGCAGGCATTCTCGGCGATCCAGTCACCGGGCTGATTCGCTTCGATCCGATGACGAGCACGATCGTCGATCCGATCTTGAAGGGGTTCGGGCGTGAACTCGTCGAGAACGAGACCACGCGGGTGGTCGTGAGCGTAGAGGTGCAACAAAACCAAACGTTTGGCCTCGACGAGCGAACGTGCCGACGCTTGCCGTCAAAACCGGGTGCAGAAAAGGCTCCGCTCGAAAGCGGCGGCCTCGAGTACTGCCTCAGCTCTGGAGTCATGGCGAGCGTGGTGCTCCCGTTCTTCGCCACCCCTGTGCGCCACACCTACTCCGGGTTCGAGCCCGCGGGCGAGTGCGGGACATGGCTCGACGGAGGGCTACGCTCGGCCTTCCCGGCGCTTCGCGCCCTCAAGATGTCGCGCCCGGGGATCACGCAACGCGAGGTCGTCCCCGCCTCGAGACATGGCAAAGAGAGGATCGCGGAGCGCCCGATTCTTCGTGTCCTCGCGATCGAGACGGGGCGAATGGACGGCCTGCCGAAGCTCCAGCCGACGGACGTTCCCGACGTCGCGCTCAACGCCATCGGTCAGATGTCGGGCCAAGGCTCGCTCAACGAAATCGTCCTTGCGCAGGAAGTGGCCTCTGCCCGCGAGAGCGAGTTCGCGGCCCTGCGAAGCTGCACGCTGCCCATCAAGGTCGCGCCGGTCGACGCCGGCAGCGAGGTCGATGGCGGCAGCGGAAAGGGTATGTCGGGAACGGTGGCGGGCCCCGAGGAGTCCACGGTTGCGGCCATTTACGTGCCAAACGACGC
>JAAFHT010000021.1:0-13762 GCA_013297625.1 Actinomycetota bacterium
CCATCGGGGTTGTTGGCGCCGGCGACGACGAAGGCCACGCCGGGCTCCCACGGAAGGGCGCGCCAGCTGCCCGGAACGATCTGGCTGATGAAGTCTTCGAGCCCGTTGCTGAGCACGTCAGCGCCGTCGAGCACGCCACCCTGCGTCGTCGTCACCCACACGCCCTGGCAGAACGCCGGGCCCCCGTGGCTGATCTTGTCGAGTTCGCTCACGAGCAGGTCTTTCGACCGAACGGTGCCGATGATGTCGGCGTAGATGACGCGCAAGACGTCGATCTTGGCCGAGAGCAGCTCGCTCTGCAGGGCGGAAAGGCTGTGGCTCATGTGCGACTCCTTCGTGGCACTCATGGGGTTCGATTCAAAATCGTTCGGACTCAAACGAGATAGTAGACTATGGGTCGACTCGATGGGGAGGCCCAATGCGCGTTCTGTTTGTGCAACACGATCATGTGAGCCCGCTCGGGCCCGTCGGCGAACGATTCGCCCACCACGGCTTCGAGATTGACACGCACCTCGTCGTTCCTGAGTCTGCCTTCTCTGAGCCCAACATCACCACTGATTTTCCGAATGCGCGCGACTACGACGTGCTCGTTCCCCTCGGCGCCCCCTGGGGCGCGTGGGATGACGCGTGCATCGGCAACTGGCTCGTGCCCGAAATCGCGTGGTTGCGTGACGCCGTCGAGAACGGGATGCCCGTGCTGGGCATTTGCTTCGGCGGCCAGCTGCTCGCGCGCGCGCTCGGCGGCTCGGTGGCACCCGCGCCCCGCGGTGAGATCGGCTGGACTGCGGTGTGGAGCGACCGCCCCACTCTCGTCGGCGAAGGCCCGTGGTTTCAGTTCCACTACGACCGCTGGACCGTGCCACCCGGCGCCGTCGAGATCGCGCGCACGCCCGCGGCCTCGCAAGCCTTCGTGGTGGGTCGCTCGCTGGCCGTGCAGTTTCACCCCGAGCTCGACCCTGCGGGCTTGCAGGGGTGGATGGACTGGGGTGGGGCATCCAAGGTCCGCGACAACGGCGACGACCCCGAGGTCATGCTCGCCCAGACCCGCTCGTTTGAGGCGGCTGCTCGCGAGCGCACGTTCGCGCTCGTGGACGCCTTTCTTACCGACGTCGCGGGTCTGCTCGCCCGCCCCTAACCGCTAGACCACGCGCACCGGCATGCGCTTGATGCCGTGCACGAAGTTGCTGCGCAGGTAGTCGAGGTCTCCGGCGTGCTCGAGCGAGACGTCGCGCGTGAGCAGGTCTTCGAACATGATGCGCAGCTCGATGCGGGCGAGCGCGTTGCCCAGGCACATGTGCGGGCCACCACGGCCGAATGACATGTGCTCGTTGGGGTTGCGGGTCACGTCGAAGCGGTAGGGCTCGTCGAAGACGGCCGAGTCACGGTTGCCCGAGGCGAACCACACGACGACCTTCTCGCCCTCGGTGATCTGCGTGCCCGAGAACTCGACGTCTTTCGTCGCCGTGCGACGGAAGTGGTAGACGGGCGAGGCGTAGCGCAAGAACTCTTCGACGGCCCACGGAATGAGCGAGGGGTCGTTGCGCAGAATCTCGAGCTGCTCGGGGTTGTTGAGCAGGTTGTTCATCGAGTGCGTGATGGTGTGACGCGTGGTCTCGTTGCCGGCCACGACGAGCAGCAAGAAGTTGGTGTTGAACTCGTGCTCGCTCAGCTGCTGGCCGTCGCTTGGCACGCCATCGGCGAGCAAGGTGATGAGGTCGGTGCCGCCCCTACCGCGGCGCTCGGCCGCGAGGTGCTTGCCGTACTCGTAGACCTCGATCGCCGCGGGCGAGCGGAACGGCACGTGCTTGTACTCGTCACTGTCGGCCGAGCCAATGAGCACGTCGGCGTGCTCGGGGTCGGTGTTGCCCACCATGCGGTTACCCCACTCGATGAGCTGACCCGTGTCGCTGTCGGGCACGCCGAGCAGTCGCGCGAGCACGCGAATCGGAAAGTCGGCACTCACCTCGTCGACGAAGTCGAACTCTTTCTTCGCGAGCGCAGCATCCAGAGTCTTCGCGGTGATGCCGCGCAAGAAGGTCTCGTACTTGGCGACGGCCTGCGGAGTGAACTCGCCCTGCAGCATGCGACGCAGCGCGCGGTGGCGCAGCCCGTCGGTCTCGAGCAGTGAGCGGCGCTGGTCTTGCATGGCCGGCTCAACCTCTTCGAGGTTGGTGAACTTGGTCGAGGTGAAGGTCTCGGTGTCGCGCAAGATGCGCACGATGTCTTGGTAGCGCGTTGCCGACCAAAAGCCGCTGCTCGGTGCCTCTTCGGTCGAGTAGTGCAGACCCGGGGTCGCACGAAGTTCGTCAAGCACGCCCCAGGGCGCACCTTTCGCGAACAGATCGAGATCGGCGAGGGAGAGGTCTGTCGTCGTCGACATAGGGCGCCTTCTTTCATCGGAAGCGATTTGTTCGGATGCTAACGAACTTCGGCGCGCGAGTCGAGCCTCAGGGTGCTTTCGACCGAGATACGCGAGGATGGATGACGCGCGAACACCGCGCGAAGGAGGGAACCATGCCGAGTCCGCACACGCTGGCCGAGACGGAAGAGCGGGTTGCCGGAAAGCTCGGATCACTGCCCCTCGACTTCGAGGCCATGGCCGTGGTTTCGAACCTCTTCCGCGCCGCGAACGCCACCCGCAACTACCTCGAGCGCAGCGTTCTCTCGGCCACGGGCCTCTCGTGGACCGCCTTTGTCGTGCTCTGGGTCACGTGGATCTGGGAACCCATCGAGACCCGCCAGATCGCCGAGGAGGGCGGCTTCTCAAAGGCGACCCTCACGGGCGTGCTCGGCACTCTCGAAACCAAGGGCTACCTGCAGCGCGAGCGCAGCGACAAAGACGGCCGGCTCGTCAACGTCACGATGACCCCCGCGGGCCGCGAGCTCATGAACACGCTGTTCCCCACCTTCAACGCGCACGAGCAGACGATCACGTCGAGCCTCGACCCGGCCAAGCGCGGCGAGCTTGCCGACATGCTGCGGGCGATCACGCACGTCACTGAAGGGCAGCGGTAGAGCATCCGGTCCAGGATGCTGGCGCGCATTCCGCGATAGCCCTACCGCTCGGCGCCTCGCGTCGGTTAGTATCGCGGCAGTCGTTCGCATCCGAACGACTCGCGACAGCAAAGGAGCCGCCGGCGTGCATCACGTTGACTTGGCCGGACTGACCATCGATACGCGGCACTACATCGGCGGCGAACGCGTCGCCAGCACCGAAACCTTCGAGAGCGTCTCGCCCATCGATGGCACCGTGCTCGCGCACATCGCCCGCGGTGGTGCCGCCGAGGTGGATGCGGCCGTCGCCGCAGCGCGAGCAGCCTTCCCCGGGTGGCGCGACCTCGGCCCTCGTGGTCGCGGCGAGATCTTGCACCGCCTGGCCGACCTCGTCGAGGCCAACGTCGAAGGGCTCTCGCAGCTCGAGACTCTCGACAACGGTTCGCTCTTGCGTAGCCACCGTCGGGGCGTCATGCCGCGCGTGGCCATGAACATTCGCTTCTTCGCCGACTGGGCGATGAACGAGCTGCACCACCCCGTGTGGCAGACCCGCGGTCACGACAACGTCGTGAGTTGGGACCCGAGCGGTGTTGCCGCGATTATCACGCCGTGGAATGCCCCGCTCATGCTCGCCACCTGGCGCATCGGCCCGGCCCTCGCCGCCGGCGACACCGTGGTGCTCAAGCCCGCCGAGTGGACGCCGCTCAGCGCGAGCTACTTTGCCGACCTGTGCGCCGAAGCGGGAATGCCGCCCGGAGTCTTCAACGTCGTGCAGGGCTTCGGGGCCGAGGCGGGTGCGGCTTTGGTCGCGCATCCCGGAATCGCCCGCATCGCGTTCACGGGCTCGGTGCCGACGGCGAAGGCGATCGCCCGCGCGGCCGCCGACAACCTGACGCCCGTGAGCTTTGAGCTCGGCGGCAAGAGCCCGCTCATCATCACTGACGACGCCGACCTCGACATCGCCGTCGACATCGCGATCGAGCAATACGACAACGCCGGGCAGGTGTGCCTCTCGGGCACGCGCTTGCTCGTGCACGAGAGCATCGCCGACGAGTTCTCGGCGCGCTTCGCCGACCGCGCCGCCGCCATTGTGCAAGGTGACCCGCGCGACGAGGCGACGCAGATCGGTCCGCAGATTCACCAGGTTCACCTCGACCGAGTTGCCGGATTCGTCGAGCGAGCCACCGCCGAGGGCGCCCGCGTGGTCGTGGGGGGCGGCCGCAACGACGCCCTCGGCGGGTTGTACTTCTCCCCCACACTGCTCACCGGCGCGAAGGCGGGCAGCGAGATTCTCACGGCCGAGGTCTTCGGCCCCGTGCTCACGATGCAGACGTTCTCGAGCGATGACGAGGCCGTCGAGGTGGCGAACGCGACCGAATACGGCCTCGCCGCGGTCGTCGTGTGCGGCA
Organism: Actinomycetota bacterium; assembly: GCA_013297625.1. Classification (GTDB taxonomy): domain Bacteria; phylum Actinomycetota; class Actinomycetes; order Actinomycetales; family Microbacteriaceae; genus Microcella. The sequence continues at coordinate 4,404 of JAAFHT010000021.1, forward strand.
ACCGTGAGCGTGCCGAGCGGCTCACGAAGAACCTCGTCGCCGGCACCATTTGGGTCAACTGCTTCTTTGTGCGCGACCTGGCCGCGCCCTTCGGCGGCAGCAAGAAGAGCGGCATCGGCCGCGAAGGCGGCGTGTGGTCATTCGACTTCTACGCTGACGTCAAGAACACCGTCTACGCACCCGCAGGGTGGAAGGAGTAAGTCATGGGAAAGGTTGTCGGCGCCGCGATGCTCGCGCACGTGCCCACCATCATGCTGCCGCAAGACGTGCGGTACGACCTCAACGACGGCAAAGAGATCAGCCTCGTGCCCGGCCTCAAGCGTTTTCGCACCGAGGTCATGGAGACCCTCGACTACGACACCGTCGTCGTGCTCGACTCGCACTGGGCCACGACCGTTGAGTTCGTCATCAGCGCGCAAGCCGAACGCTCGGGTCTCTTCACGAGCGAAGAGCTTCCGCGCGGGATGTCGCAGATTCCTTACGCCTTCAAGGGTGACCCCGAACTCGCGAATGCCGTGGCCGACTACGACGAGAAGAACGGCACGTGGGTCACGCCCATCAGCGACCCGCACCTGCCGATCTTCTACGCGACGGTCAACCTGTGGCACTACCTCGGCCGCGGTCTCGACAAGCGCTGGGTGAGCCTCTCGGTCTGCCAGACGGCCACGACCGACGACTTCTTGCGCGCGGGCCGCGCCCTCGGCGAGGCCATTCGCGACAGCGACCGCAAGGTGCTCCTGCTCGCCTCGGGCGCTCTCTCGCACACGTTCCACAAGCTGCGCGACCTGCGCAAGCACGAAGCGAGCGACCCGAAGCACATCTACAGCGACGGTGCCCGCCTTGCCGACCTCGAGCGCATCGAGTGGATGAAGGCCGGCGACCACAAGCGCATTCTCGACACGATGCCCGAGTTCAAGAAGTTCAAGCCCGAAGCCAACTTCAGCCACTGGTTGCAGATGGCGGGCGCCACGGGCGAGGAGGCCAACACCGCGCGCGGCGAGCTGTACTCGGAGTACGAGAACTCGATCGGCACCGGACAGGTGCACATCTACTTCCCCGAGCCCGAGGGTGGATTCCCGCTGCCGAAGGACGTGACGCTCTCGCGTGACGACGCTGACGACGTGAGCGCCGCATGACCGAGTACCGGCGCATTCTGCTCGACGGATCGGCCGTGCAGGTGGTGCGGCACGGCGACGAGCTGCGAGCATCCGACGGCCGCACGGTCGGGGTCGACGAGGCTATTCACCTGCCGCCCAGCGAGCCGACCAAGATCATCGCCGTGCACTTGAACTACCCGAGCCGTAGCGACGAGTTCATGACGAAGCTGCCGCCCGCGCCCACGTACTTTCACAAGCCCATCACGGCGCTCAACAGTCACAAGGGTGCCGTCGTACGACCCGCAGGGCTCAAGTGGCTCAACTACGAGGGCGAAATCGTCATCGTGATCGGGCGCACGTGCCGCAACATCTCGCCGGCCGAAGCAGGCGACTACATCGCGGGCTACTCGGTGGGCAACGACTACGGTCTGCACGATTTTCGCGATACGGATGCCGGCTCGATGCTGCGCGTGAAGGGCAGCGACACGCTCGCGCCCGTGGGGCCCGGCCTCGTGACGGATTGGGACTTCCGCGGCAAGACGATCCGCACTCTCGTCAACGGGAAGGTCGTGCAAGAAGATGCGACCGACACGATGGAGTGGGACATGCACTACCTCGTCGCCGACCTCGCCCGCACCATCACGCTCGTGCCGGGCGACATGATCTACTCGGGCACGCCCGCGAACTCGCGGCCCGTGCAGCCCGGCGATGTCGTCGAGGTGGAGGTCGACGGCCTCGGCCGCCTCACCAACACGATCGTCGAAGGCCCCACGCCGATTCGCGCCGACGTCGGCGCCCAGCCGACCTCGAGTGAAGAAGTCGTCTCGACCGCTCTCGGGGGAGACTGGGAGTTCCGTGGCATTCGCACCCCCTCCAACGACCTGTACCCCTCACGCCTCAACGATTAAGGAACAGCGCATGATTCGCATCGACGTTGACATGAACAAGTGCCAGCACTACGGCCAGTGCGTCTTCGAAGCACCCGAGGTGTTTCAGCTCAACGCTGACGACAAGCTCGAGTACGTCGCCGAAGCGCCCGACGAGATGCTCGCCGACCTCGAGGCCGCGGCCGACGTGTGCCCGATGCAGGCCATTCTCATTACGCGGGCCTAGATCTGTGGATGCCCCGCTGCTGATCGTCGGAGCCTCGATGGCGGGCCTCCGCACCGCCGAAGGTGCGCGACGTGCCGGCTACACGGGGCCCATCGAGTTTCTCGGCGCCGAAGCGCACGCCCCCTACAACCGACCTCCCCTCTCGAAAGAGCTGCTGCAGACCGAGGGGCAGGGTCACGCTGACGTGGCTTTTCCGATCCGCTCTGCGCTGGAGGAGGGGGTCTCGTGGGTGCTCGGGCGCGCGGCGGTGTCGCTCGATGCCGAGCGGCGCGTGGTGGTCGACGATGCCGGGGACGAGCATCCGTATAGCGCGCTCGTGATCGCAACCGGGCTGCGGCCCAAGCCGCTGCCGATCGATGATCACGGTCTCGGCGGAATCCACGTGCTGCGCACGCTCGACGACGCCGTTGCTCTGAGGTCAGTGCTGCGGCCCGGCGCGAACGTCGTCATTCTCGGCTCGGGGTTCGTCGGCTGCGAGATCGCGGCGACGGCGGCGAAGAACGGCGCGACTGTCTCGGTCGTGACGCAGAGCCGCGTGCCGCTGCAGCGCGCGCTCGGTTCGCTGCTCGGTGCCGAAATGCGTCGGCGGCATGAGAACCACGGCGTGCGGTTCTTCACGGGCGAGTCGCTCTTCGGGCTCGTTGGCGACCCCTCCGTGGAGCGCGTGATTCTGACGAGCGGCGTCATGCTCGAGTGCGATGTGCTCGTCGTGGCGGTCGGCAGCGACCCCAACACCGAGTGGCTCGCCTCGTCGGGGCTCGACGTTTCTGACGGCGTGCTCGTCGATGCCGGATTGCGGGCGATCGGCAGCGACGGAGCCGTGCGCCCCGACATTTTCGCCGTAGGCGATGTGGCACGCTACGCCAACCCGCTCTTCGACGACGTCGCCCGCCGAGTCGAGCACTGGAACCTTCCGACCGAGACGGGCAAGCGCGCCGGCCAGCTCATCGCCGCGCACCTCGCGGGCGACGACTGCGAGCCGCTCGCGGCCGAGGGCTTCGCGCCCCTGCCCTCTTTCTGGAGCGACCAGTACGACGCGCACGTGCTCGCCTTCGGCATGACCTACCTCGCCGACCGCAGCGAACTCGTTGCGGGCCGCGTCGACGACGAGTGCGTGGTCGAGTTCTTCCGCGGCGACGACCTCGTCGGCGTCTGCGGAATCGGGATGCGCAGCGCCGTGCAGGCCTACCGCACGCGCTTCGCGCCCCCCGCTCCCCCGTCCTCTGGTTAGCTTCACCGCCGGCGGCGGCTCCACATCCACCCCCACGTGCGCACCGACGCATCCTCCGCCAGCGCCGCCGCCCCCACAACCAGCGCTAACGCCTCGGCCTCTCCGTCGCTCGGCGGGCTCCCCCGGTACGTCGACTTTTCTTGTGTGAAACCGTATTGACGTCAAACCGGTTTCACACAAGAAAAACGCGGGAGCCCCCTCCGGGCTGGCCTGGCGTTCACGGGCTCGGGGCGCCGAGCCCTGCGCCAGCTATGTGCCTCCGGCGGCACATGCCGCGAGCGGCACACAGGCGCAGCAGAAACCCTCGCCGGTCGACAGCGTGATCGCTCGCCGACAGCGTGATGGAGCGCGCGCGGCGAGATCGCCGGCCGAATGAGCGACTCAGGGGCCGACCGCCACGCGCCGGAAGGCGCTCAGCTCAGGGACCGACCGCCACACGCCAGAGAGCGCGCCGCTCAGGCGCCGCCGACCGCCGCGCGCCAGAGCTCGCGCAACTCTGCTTCATCGGGCAATGGGTCGGGGCGCAGAACGGCGTCGTCGACGACGAAGTAGAACGCTGCGGTCACGGCCTCGAGCGGCAGCCCTGCCCATCGCGCGTAGGCGAGTCGGTAGAGCGCGAGCTGCAGTTCTTTCGCCGCGCGGTCAGCGTCGTCGCGCGGGGCTTTTCCGGTCTTCCAGTCGACGATCTCGACACTGCACGGGGCTCGGCCCGAACCTCGGTCGCGAACGGGATCGAACTCGGGGTCGGTCGAATACACGGCGTCGATCTTGCAGATGAGAATGCGGCCTTCGAATGGCAGGTGAAGTTCGCGTTCCACATCAACGGGCGTGCGCGTCGCCCAGGCCGAGCGCTCAAAGGTGGCTTGCAAGGCCTCGAGGGCGGCGACATCAATCGCGTCGCCCGCCGCGAGCGAGAGCTCGGCGTCGAGTCCGTCGACGGTATCGGTCTGCGCTGCGAGCCCGAAGCGCTGTTCGACCCAACGGTGAAAGACCGTGCCGAGGCGCGTGGCGCGGTAGGGGCGCTGGGGCATCGGGCGGCGCAACCGCTCGGCGACCTCGGCGGGGGCTGTGATGAAGTCTTTGAACGACGACGCCGGAACGCGCAGGGGCACGCGCACCCGACCACTCGCCGCGAGTCGCTCGGCGCGCTCGGCGAGAAGCACATCAATCTCGCGCTGCCAGCCGCGCCGGTCGTCACCCCGCTCGGTGGGATCCGCAGCCCGCACGCGCTCGGCCGCCGCGACGACACTCGCGCGACGCTCTCCGAACGGATCGCGCGGCCACCAGGGCTCGTCGGCGCTGTCATCGACGATGGGGTTGTCGAGGTTCTGCGGGGCATCCGGCAACTCGCCGATGATGCCGCTCTCGTGAAGCGCGCGTAGGTAGGGGCTCGGGCCGCGCGTACCTTTCTGCGTAGCCCAAAACGAACCCGTGAGCAGCAATCGGTGTCGCGCGCGCGTGATTGCTACGTAGGCGAGTCGCCGCTCTTCACGCTCGAGGTGCGCCCCGACCTCGTCAGAAAACACCTCGCGCCGCTGAAGCAGTTCTTTGCGAGTCTCGGCACCGCGCCAGGCGAACACCGGCAACTCCGCCGCGTCGCCGCGCAACTCATAGGGCAGCGCGCCGAGCGAGAGCCAGCCCGAGGTGCCGTCGCGCGGCTTGCTCGGCAACTCGTCGGTGACCATGCGCGGAACGACAACGTGATCCCACTCCAGACCCTTCGAGCCGTGAATCGTCAGCACCTGCACGGTGCCCGGTTCGGGGTCTTCTGAGCGCGGCGACAGATTGTCGCGCCACTCGGCCTCGCGCAGCCAGCCCAAGAAGCCGCCCAGGGTGGCGTGATCAGCGAGCGCGAGGTAGCCGTCGAGAGCTTCGAAGAACGCATCGCGCGGCGCCTCCCCCATCGAGCGCGCGGGGTTGGCCGCCACCTCGATGTCGAGCATGAGGTCGTGCTCGACCGACACCACGAGGTCGGGTAAATCGAGGGCCGTGCGGCTGCGCAGGGTGGCGAAGGTGCGCCCCGCATCCCGCAATCGCTCGAGACCCACGGCAGTGAGGCTCTGCAGTTGCGAGTGACCATCGGGAGCACTCGCCACGAAATCAAGGGCATCAACGAGCGACACCCCGTCGGTGCGGGCGACGGATGCGCGCAGTGCCGCCTTCACCTCGTCGCTGAAGGCGCGTTGCGCCAGGTCGCGGTCGCGCAACCACGAGGCGATGCGACTGAGGGCGTGCAGGTCGGCAACGCCCATGCGCCAGCGGGGCCCCGCGAGCAATCTAACGAGCTCGGTGCCCGCGGCGGGATCGTCGATAACCGAGAGTGCGCTGACGAGGTCGGCGATCTCGGGTTGTTCGAGCAGCCCGCCGATACCGAGCACGTGCACGGGCACCCCGGCAGCGCGAAGGGCCGCGAGAAACACCGGCTGAGTCGTGCGATTGCGCATGAGCAGCGCGGCGCTCGCGCGCAACGGGCGGCCCTCGGCATCGAGCGCACCGGGCGCTGCCCCCGGCGGCGCCTCGGCCACCCGCTCGGCGAGCCATGCGGCAACGACGAGCGCTTCGTCGTGCAGGGTTTCGTTGAACGACACGTCGATGGGCGCGTGGCTCGCGACGGGCGAGGGCTGCAGCGTCGCGACGGCAGCGCCGCGACGGCCCGCCAGCGGCGCGACGATCTCATTCGCCGCCGCGAGAATCTGCGTGCCGTTTCGCCACGACGTGCTCAGCGAGTACCGGCCGACGGCATCGCCGTGGTCTGAGGTAAACCGCCCCGCAAAGTCGTCGAGGTTTGACGCGCTCGCGCCCCGCCAGCCGTAGATCGACTGATGCGGGTCACCCACCGCCATGACGGGGGTGCCGCCAAAGAGCTCGGCGAGCAGCCACGTTTGCGCGACATTGGTGTCTTGATATTCATCGAGCAAGACGACGCGATAGCGATCCCGCAGTCCCTCGGCAACGCCCGCGTGGCGGCGCACGATCGACAACGCGAGGCTCACTTGGTCGGCGAACTCAACATAGCCGTCACGCTGCTTCACTCTCTGCAGTTGCTCGACGAGGTCGACGATCGGCAACGTCGCACCGAGTGCCAACAGCTTCTCGATCTCGGCCCGGCGCTCAAAGCGGTCGCCCAGCGGCAGCTCGCCCACCTGCACAAACTCGCTGATGACGCGGCGAACGTCGGCGATGTCGACGTCGTGTTCGGCCACGGCGTGAGCAAGGCGCAGCACGGTCGCGGTGATCTTGTCGATGCTGAGGTCGAGCGCGGCGAGACGTCCGTCGTGTGACGTCGCCACGAGCTCGCGCGCTAGTTGCCACGCGCTCGCCTCGCGCAGCACCACGCCCTCGGGGTCGCGGCCAATGAGCACGGCGTGGTCGCGATACAGACTCGAGGCGAACGAGTTGTAGGTGGCCACCGTTGGTTGCGTAAACGCGTCAACGACCACGCTCGATGGGCCCAGCAAGCCCGACGAGCCCAACTGCACGAGACGTCGACGGATGCGCGCCGCCAGCTCACCGGCCGCCTTACGAGTGAACGTGAGCCCGAGCACCTGCTCGGGCGCGACGTGACCGTTTGCCACGAGCCACAGCACGCGCGCGGCCATCGTCTCGGTCTTGCCCGAGCCAGCGCCCGCCACCACGAGCGCGGGCGCGAGCGGCGCTTCGATGACCGCACGCTGTTCGTCAGTGGGCGTGTGCTGACCCAATGCCGCGGCAATCTCGACCGCACTGAACGTCATGCGCGTCGGCTCACTCATCGCCCGTCACCGGCCCGATGCGGTGGATGCGGTGCTCACGCGCCGCGAAATCGAACCGGTCAACCGTGCGCACGCCCGTGAGCCGCGCCACCGCGATCGCCGCAACGGCCTGGCGCAGCCGCTCGCGAAAGCCCTCGAGTTGCTGCTCGTCGAGCGGACGCTGCACCGCCTCGCGGTAGTCAGCACCCTTCGTGCCTTCGCGCACGTAGAGCAGCCGCGCGCCGCCCGCGTGATGCGGCAGCCCCTCGAGCACCGAATCGAGCACCTCGTCGAACGCGCCGTCGGCGTAGGCCAATTGGTAGGCCGCGAGCTGCGCGTGCTCGTTGATGTCGGCCTGCTTCGTGAGCGGAAGGCCCGTCTTGAGATCGATGATGCGCACGCCGCCGTCGGCATCCACTTCAATGCGGTCGACAACGCCCGTGACGCGCGCGCGGTCGACGACTGCCTCGAATCGCTGCTCGGCAGCGACGAGTCCGCGGCCCTCGGCCTCGGCGTCGCGCAAGTAGGCGGCAACCCCCACGGCGTAGCGCCGCGCGAGCCGGCGCTGTTGGTCGGCGAGCCACGGCGACTCGAACACGAGCTCGCTCCAGCGGCTCTCGATGGCGGCCCAGATGGCGTCGGCGTCGGGCTGATCGGCGTTTTCCATCGCCCAGTGCACGATCGTGCCGATGCCCATCGCTGGGCCCGTTTCGGCCGGAGCGATGCGGTCGAGAAACCAATCGAGCGGCGACCGCTCGATGGATTCGAGCTTTGAGGGCGAGAGCGCCACCGTCTCGTCATCGCCAAAGAGAGGCGCCTCGGTCGATGGGCCGACCAAACCCCACCACGAGTCGGGGTTGGCTCCGGGCACTCGCTCGGCCGAGAGCCGGGCAAGAGCAACAGCGGCTTCAGCGCGATCGCGGTCGCGACCCACGCGCTCATCGTCGACGAGCTCGCGCCGCAAACGGCCCACGATGCGACGCAGTGACCGCGCACGCACGGGCCGAGCACTCGACGCAGCGATCGCGGCATCGAGCGCCGCGGCACCCTCTGGGCTCGCGTCAGCGCCAGCGATGTCAAGTGCCTCAGCACGCTCACGCCGAGCGTGTTCGCGCACGAGCGCGAAAAGGGCGCTCGGCTGCTCGTCGTCGCCGGCCGTGGCGGTGACGACGAGTTGCCGGCGAGCACGCGTGGCTGCGAGCGCAAACATGCGCAATTCGTCGTCGAGCACGATGCGCCGTTCATCGAGGTCGTCGACCGGCAAGCCGCGCGCGAGTCGACTGATCATCGGCGCGCCGAGTAGCGAGCCGCGAACCCTCGTGTTGGGCCACACCCCCTCGGTGAGACCGGCGATCACGACGACGTCGGCCTCGAGGCCCGTGACGGCCGAGGGGGTGGCAACGAGCACGGCGTCGTCGCCGCGCAGTGGCGCGAGCACGTCGTCGCCCACATCGCTGTCGAGCACGCGAGCGAGAAACGACTCGACCGTGGCGTCAGGCACGGTGTCAACGATCGTCGCCGCGGCCGTGAAGAGGGCAACGGCCGCGTCGAGGGCGCGATTGGCCTCGGCCGCCGCAACGCCGAACCCGGCCGCATCGCGGCGCCACACTTCGGCCACGTGCGAGTCGCTCCACGCGAGCCAGAGCAACTCGTCGACCGTCGCTCCGGCCTCGTGTCGCTCGCCGATGCTGTGCAGGGTGCGAGCCAGGCGGGCCGCGCGGCGGGCGATGGCGTGGTCGATCGTGGCTAGGCGGTCGGGCGCCGTGAGGGCATCCACCATCAGATCATCGGCACTGCGGTCGCCGCCACCCGCAAGCTCTTCTGCCCGCAGGGCCCGACGCAATCGGCGCAGCCCCACGCGATCGAGACCGCCGAGTGGCCCCAGCACCAGCTCGGTCGCCGCCGCCGCATCAAGCGGCGCTCGCCCGACCCCTACCTCGACGTGCCGGATCAGGGCCCGGGCCGCCGGATGCTCGCGCAACGGTCGCCCCGCAGCCGTCGACTGCACCGGCACGTCGGCCTGGCCGAGCGCGCGCACGATGCCCGGCACCATGGTTCCGCTGCGCACGATGACGGCCATGCGGCCATAAGGGATGCCGTCGAGCAAGTGCCGCTCGCGCAGAAGGTCGGCCACGAGCGTGCGCTCGCGCGTGGGGTTGGGCGCCTCGAGAGCCACGAGCGGGCCGC
>JAAFHT010000021.1:13772-30457 GCA_013297625.1 Actinomycetota bacterium
GTCGGCGGCGAGACCACGCAGTGCCGCACCGTGCCGGTGCACGGTCGGCAGCACGATGGGCGTGGCGTCGCGCCAGCCCAGCAGTGCCGGCAGGTGCGCGAGGGCATCGGGCTCGGCGCCGCGAAAGGTATTGGCCGCGAGATCGGGGTCACCGAGCGCGATGACCGTCGCACCCATGGCCGCGAGGGCCGCAATGAGGTCGAACCCGCTGGGCGTTGCGTCGTGGGCGTCGTCAAGCACGACGAGCTGCGGTGCCGGCGGCATACCCGCGACAGGGTCACGAACGAGCCCCACCGCGGCCCGCACGAGCTCGGCTGGGTCAAGCTGCCCCGGCCGCGATGCGCCCAGGATGCGCCGGTATTCGTCGACAAAGTCGGCGACAGCGCCCCACGCGGGCGCCGCCCGCTCGCGCGAGGCCGCCCGCAACTGATCGGTGCTCCAGCCGTGTTCGCTCAATCGCGCGATCGCATCGCGCAGCTCGGTGCGGAACGTCGGCAGGCGCCGCACCTCGGGGCCGAGGTGTTCGGGCCAGGCCGGGCCGGGTGCCGCCGTGGCGCCGAGCACCTCATCGAGCACCGAGCGATCGAGAAGCTCGGCAAGATCGGCATCGTGATCGGCACCACTCAATAGTCGTGGTTCGGCGAGGCCGCCGAGTCGACGCGCCGCCGAGACGACCGAGAATGCGTAGGCGGCGACCGAGCGGGCCAGAGGGCCGGGAAGAGCGCCGGGCGCGGGCCGAGCGGGCGCCTCAGACTCGGCAGAGGCTGACGCGAGCCGCAGAGCGAGCTGATCGCGCAGAGCCGTCGCCGTGCGCCGCGAGGGAGTGAGCACGAGCACCCGTGCGGGGTCGAGGCCGTCGTCGAGCACGGCAGCTGCGACAAGCTCAACGACAGCCGTGGTCTTGCCCGACCCCGGCGCGCCGAGCACGACGGCGCCGCGCGTGCGCCGAGCATCCACCACCTGCTGCTGCCCCGCATCGAGAAGCACGGGCGTGGCGTCGACGCTCGGCAGTGCGGCGTCGAAGGTGGTCACAGGGCCACGCTACCGGCGCCCGCCGACAGTGCCGAGAGCCAACGGCGAGCGCGGTGCGCCCTCAGTGAACACGTCGGCTCGGCGCCAGGCCGCCGGGTACGCTGACGATCGTGGACATTCGCATCGGTATTCTCAACAGCCCCCGCGAGCTCGCCTTCGAGACCTCGGAGTCGGCCTCTGACATCACGGCCGCGATCACGGCCGCCATGGAAAAGGGCGCGCCTGTCGTGAGCTTGACCGACAGCAAGGGCAAGCTCTACCTCGTGCCGACGGCGGCCATTGGCTATGTCGAGATCGGCAGCGACTCGGCGCGTCGCGTCGGCTTCGTCGGCTAGACCCCTCGCACCCCACGGCCGCAGAGCCGCTACGCTCGCAGGCATGGAACTGCTCTTCGTCACGGTCATTGGCGCGGCTATCTCGCTCGGCGTTCGCTACGTCGTTCCCGGGCGCCAGGCGCACGGCCTCTTGCTCGTGCCGCTGGCCGGTGCGGCAGCGACCGCCGCCGCCTGGGCCATCTGCGTCTGGATCGGCCTGCCGTTCGACGGGGGCTGGATCTGGGTCATCGCGCTCGTCGTGGGCCCGCTCGTGGCCATCGCTCTCGCCCTCACGCTGCCCAAGCGCCGTGAACACGCAGACAGCGAACTGCTCGAGCACCTCATGAAGCCCAGCACGGCCGTCAAGGCCTAGATCTGCTGGCGGATGCTCCGCGCTAGCCCGTGCCGGCTGAGCACGGAATGCTGCAGCGCTCGAGCGGCGAGAACGTGGTCGACTGCTATGCCGTGAGCCCGAGGCGGTCCATGCGCCGCGTGTGCTCAGAGATAAGTTCGGTGAAAACGGGTTCGATCTGCTCTTCGTCGCGCGCCGGGTCGTCGTGCATCACGAGGGCCGAGCGTGCTTGCAGCATCGTGTCGCCGACCAGTCGACGGCACCACAGCGCCAGGCGCGACGAGAGCTTGGGGCTGGTCGCGATCGCGCGCTCGATAACGCGATGCACCGGATTCTGCAGGTCTCCGAGCGTCAGAGCCTCGGTCACGCGCCCGCGCAGGTCGCCCGGCAGGCCCGCAGCGAGCTGCACCCAGAAGTCGGTGAGAAAGCCGATCGTGACGTGGGCACTTGCCACTTGCTCGTGCCATTCGCCGCCGCGCGTGCGACGCTCGAACTCTTCGACGCCCTCGAGGTGCGGCTGCATGACATCACTGCGGTCAAGCTGCATGCGCTCGATCTCGGTCGACAACGCGAGGTAGCGGGTGAGAACCACACCCGAGACGCGCGCGAGAGCGTCTTTATCGGCAACGCGCGGCGCATTCGTCATGGCCGTCGTGAGCTGCTCAATGAAGACCAGGTGCAGGGCAGCGCAGTGACCGAGGAACACGTCGGGGCTCGGGGCGAGCTCGCCGAGATCAACCTTGAGGGCCGCCGCCGCGGTGTCGCGCGGGGTCAGGGTCGGCGCCTCGACGCGAGGGCGCTGCCGTCTGAACCACGAAGCCACGCGCCCAGCCTAGGCGATGGCCCCGCCGATGAGCACCCGGCGGCTAAACTGGACTTCACTTCTATACAACGACAGGCGACACACACTCGTGACTTTCACTGACCTGGGCATTGAGCCCGACATGGTCGAGGCTCTCGCGGCCAAGGGCATCATCGAGCCCTTCCCCATTCAAGAGCAGACCATTCCCCTCGCCCTGAGCGGCCAAGACATCATTGGCCAAGCCAAAACGGGCACCGGCAAGACCTTCGGCTTCGGCCTTCCGCTCATCCAACGCCTCGGCCTGCACCCCGAGCCGGGCGTCAAGGCACTCGTCGTCGTTCCGACGCGCGAGCTGTGCGTTCAGGTCACCGAAGACCTCGAAACCGCCGCGGTCAACCGCGACGTCAAGATCGTGTCGATCTACGGCGGCAAGGCCTACGAGGGCCAGATTGAGCAGCTCAAGGCGGGCGCGCAGATCGTCATCGGCACGCCCGGCCGTTTGCTCGACCTCGCGAGCCAGCGCCTCCTGTCGCTGGCCAACGTTGAGGTCATGGTGCTCGACGAAGCCGACAAGATGCTCGACCTGGGCTTCTTGAGCGACATCGAGAAGCTCTTCGCGCAGACCAAGCCGACGCGTCACACCATGCTCTTCTCGGCGACGATGCCCGGCCCAATCGTTGCCCTCGCGCGCCGCTTCATGTCGAAGCCCATCCACATTCGCGCGACCGACCCCGATGAGGGGCTCACGCAGGCCAACATCAAGCACGTCGTCTACCGCGCACACGCGCTCGACAAAGACGAGGTCGTTGGGCGCATTCTGCAGGCCGAAGGTCGCGGGAAGACCGTGATCTTCACGCGCACCAAGCGCGCCGCCGCGAAGCTCGTCGAAGAACTCAACGATCGGGGTTACAACGCCGCGGCCGTGCACGGCGACCTCAATCAAGAGCAACGCGAGCGCGCCATGGCGGCATTCAAGGCGGGCAAGAAAGACATCTTGATTGCCACGGATGTCGCGGCTCGCGGCATCGACGTCAACGACGTCACCCACGTCATCAATCACACCGTGCCCGACGATCACGACACCTACCTGCACCGCGCCGGCCGAACCGGCCGCGCGGGCAAGACCGGCATCGCCGTGACGTTCGTCGACTGGGCCGACATGCACAAGTGGGCGCTCATCAACCGCGCGCTCGAGATGAACCAGCCCGAGCCGGTCGAAACCTACTCCTCGTCACCGCACCTTTACACCGACCTCGACATTCCCGCGGGCTCGAAGGGCCGGCTGAAGTCGACCCCTATTCCGAAGGTGGAGCGCGAAGCCTCGCACCCGCCGCGCGAGCGCAGCCGCTCGGGTAACTCGAGCGGGCGGGGCGACTCACGCGGGTCTGGTTCGCGCGGCAGCGCATCGGGTGGCTCCAGCACCGCGGGTCCCGCCGCCACGAGCGAACCGCGCGCCGAAGGCTCGGGCACACCTCGGCGCCGCCGTCGCCGTCGCACGGGTGGCTCGGGTGCTGGTGGCGCGAGCGCGGGTTCTGCGCCGACCGGAGAGTAACCCGACGCGGTTGAATCGCCGAGCTGCATCGACTATTCCCCTCGTGGGAATGGCCGGGGTGCGGAGTAGGTTGGGTTGCCTATGCCTGCCACCACACCCACCCCGACTACCGCGGCCACCGAGGCCCTCGCCACCGACGCCTCCGCCACCTCGGGGCTCGACGCTGCCGCAACCGCCGCGCGCGACCGCACCGTCATCGGCCTGCTCATCGGTTCGGTGTTCGTCGTCATTCTCAACGAGACCCTCATGGGCGTCGCGATTCCGGTGCTCATCGAGTCACTCGGAATCACAGCATCGCTCGCACAGTGGCTGACTACAGCGTTCATGCTGACGCTCGCGGTGATCATCCCCATCACTGGCTTTTTGCTCCAGCGATTCTCGACCCGCTCGATGTATCTCCTTGCCATGTCGCTCTTCACGGCTGGCACCGTTTTGGGTGCCATCGCGCCGGGGTTCGAAGCGCTGCTGGTTGCCCGCATTGTGCAAGCGAGCGGCACGGCCATCATCTTTCCCATGCTCTTCACGACGGTGTTTGCCCTCGTGGCCCCTGAGCGACGCGGTCGCGTGGTCGGCACGATCTCTACGGTCATCGCGGTGGCTCCCGCGCTCGGCCCCAGCCTTTCGGGCCTGATTCTGAGCTTTGCTGACTGGCGGTGGCTCTTCATCACGATGCTGCCGATCGCGGTCGCGGCGCTCGTGATTGGCGCGGTGCGCATGGTCAACGTGGGTGAACTGCGCCCCGGGCGACTGGATGTTCTCTCGGTGCTCCTCTCAATTCCGGGCTTCGGCGGTCTCGTGTTCGGGCTCGCCGAATTCGGCGAGGCCGGCCGCCAACCCGCAGAGCAGGCGGCGTCGACCACGGCGACTGCGGGCATCGCGCTCGCGATTGGACTCGGCTCGCTCGCCCTCTTCGTGTGGCGTCAGCTCGTGCTGCAGCGAACCGACGGCGCCCTGCTCGACTTGCGCACGTTCGCCGAGCGGCAGTTCGCCATATCGATCGCGATCGTCACGGTCGCGTCGATGGCGCTGTTCGGGGCCATCATTCTCATTCCGCTCTTCGTGCAAGACGTCATCGGCGCGAGCGCCCTCGTGTCGGGCCTCGTCATCCTTCCTGGAGCCCTGCTCCAAGGTCTCATCGCGCCCTGGATCGGTCGCCGCTACGACGCCGTCGGTCCCATGTCGCTTGTGATCCCGGGCTCGATCTTGCTCGCGGGCTCGCTGTGGGGGATGGCGCTCTTCACCGCGACGACTCCGCTGTGGCTCATTGCGTTCGTCAACATCGGGGTGAGCCTGGGCCTGGCCTTGCTGTTCACTCCCCTCCTCACGAACGGTCTCTCGGCCCTGTCGCCGCAGCTGAACTCGCACGGCAGCGCGATCGTGGGCACGGTTCAGCAGGTTGCCGGCGCCGCGGGCATCGCCCTGTTCATCTCCGTGGCAGCAGCGTTCGGTGGAGGGGGCGCAGAAGTGGCGTCGGTCACCGCCGACGGCGTGCGCGCCGCATTCACAGTCGGTGCGATCATCGCGACGTTCGCGATTCCTGCGGTGTTCTTCGTGCGGCGCACCCCGGTTCCCGCCGGCGGGCCGGGAGCGCATAGCGGCCACGACGCCTCTGACTCGGCATAGTCTCTGCAACGGCCAACTATTCTGAGCGAATGAATACCGCTCGACACCGCGCCGCGATGTTGTCGATCGGACTCGTCGCCGTCGTGCTCGCGGGGTGCGCGTCTCCCACGCTGCCGCAGGGGCGAAGCATCCCTAACCTGTGGGGCGTCGAGCCCAAAGACATACTCGCGGTCGACAAGAAGTCTGACCTGAGCGACGAGCTGCTCGAAAGCCTCACGAGCACCACCCTGCCCGGATGCTCGGCCGCAATCGCCGTGCGTGGCGAGCTCGTCTGGGCCAACGCGCGCGGGCTCGCCGACCTAGAGTCGGGCACGCCCCTCACAACGAGCACGCGGTTCGACATCGCGTCGATCTCGAAGCAGTTCACGGCCACCGCGGTGTTGCTGCTGCAGCGCGACGGATTACTCTCACTCAGTGACCCCGTGTCGCGCTATGTCGGCGGGCTTCCCGGCTGGGCCGACGAGGTCACCCTCGAGGCCCTCATGCACCACTCGGCGCGGTTGCCCGACTTTCGCATCGCGCTCGAAGACCGTGGACTCGGCTTCGCGACGTCGGTTGACCAACAAACCACCCTCGTCACGATCGCGCGCGAGCGTGATCGCGAGCCGGGCGAGGGCTACTACTACTCCAACACCCACTACGTGCTGCTCGCCGCGGTCGTTGAGTCGGTGAGTGGCCAGTCGCTCAACGACTTCTTACAGGAGCGCGTGTTCGGGCCGCTCGACCTCGACATGGTGATCGCTCCAACGCAGCTCGGCGATGGCATTGCGACGTCGTATGAGGTTGACCTCGCGGTTCAGCGCGGTGCCTGGGCCGCCTACGGTCACACGGGCATCATCACGACTCCCATCGACCTAGCCCTGTGGGGCGATGAGTATCGCGAGGGCGAGATCGTGGGTGACGACTTCGCGATCGGGGCCATCACCGATGGCGACGGGGCTCTCTACGGAGCCGGCGTCTTTCTCAACGACGACGGCACACTCTCGCACTCCGGCCGCTGGGGTGGGTACCTCTCGAACTTTCGCGTCTCGGTCGATCGTGAGGTTGTGATGGCCGTGGCGTGCAACGGCCGAGGTGCCCCGCGCGCCGACCTCGCCAACGGGTTGTGGGCGCTGTGGACCGATCCCATCGAGGCGCCGAGCCCCTGAGCGTCTGCGGCTAAGCGCGCACCGGTTCGACCCCGCGCGTCGCCGCGATGAGCCGCGCAAGAGCCTCGGGCGTCGTCGTGTTTTCGGCCAAGCGGTTGGGTTTGCCCTCGCCGTGATAATCGCTCGACCCGGTCATGACGAGGTCAAAGCGCTCGGCGAGCTCGATGAGCCGCTCGCGACCATCGGAAGTGTTCTCGCGGTGGCCGACCTCGAGGCCCACGAGTCCGGCCTCGACCAAGCGGGCGAGCGAGTCGCCATCGACGACCGCCTCGCGGCCGCGTGTCGCGGGATGCGCCAGCACGGGGGCGCCGCCGGCCTCGGCGATCATCCGCACGCCATCCAGAACCGTGGGCGCCTCGTGCGGCAAGTAGTAGCCGCCCGAGAAGTGCAAGATCGATTCGAAGGCCGCTGAGCGATTGGGCACGATGCCGCGCGCCACGAGGGCGTCAGCGATGTGCGGGCGGCCGATCGAGACGCCGCCGCTTTGCGCGAGCACGTCATCCCAACTGACGTCGTAATCCTCTGACAAGCGCGCGACCATGCGCTCGGCGCGGTTCAGGCGATCGTCGCGCGTGCGCGCCGTCTCGCGCACGATTGCCGTGTCGTTGGGGTCGAAGAGGTAGCCGAGCACGTGCACGCTGCGCCACTCGTGTCGGGTGCTCAGCTCGATGCCGCGAATGACCTGCAGCCCGCTGCCGGCCGCTGCCGTGAGCGCTTCGTCCCATCCCGCGGTCGAGTCGTGGTCGGTGATCGCCACGGTGTCGAGGCCCGCCTCGATCGCCGCACGAATCAACTGCGTGGGCGTCTCGGTGCCGTCGCTGACGCTGCTGTGGGTGTGCAGATCGATCGGGCCGCGCGTCATAGGGCCATGCTACGGGCGGGATGCTGAGGCGTTCGCCGCGCTCGGCGCGAGCATCCGAGGCCTCAGCCCCCTCCGAAACACGGCCGGTAGGCTCGCTGCACCATGATCCGACGCTTTCTCGCCGCCGCTGTGATCGTGGGGGTGGCGGCCGCGCTGCTCGTCATTGCGTGGCCCAACTTGTTCGGGCTCGCCGAGGCTCCGGTTGTCGCTCAGCTCGTCTCACTGCGCGCGCTCGGGGCAACCGTAGCGATCATGGTGGCGTTCACTCTCGGGCTGCTCGCGATGCTGTGGGCTGGCGCCCGCCGATTTCTTGCGGCTCTCGCACTTCTCGCGGTGCTCTTTGCCGGTCTCAATGTGGCCGTGCTCTCGACCCGCGGGTTCGGTGACGAATCGTTTCCGACACGCGCCCCCGCAGAACTCTCCGTGCTCTCGTGGAACACTCTCGGCGACGCCCCCGGCGCCGAACGGATTGCCGACCTCGTGATTGCCGAGCAAGCCGACATCGTCGTCTTGCCCGAAACCAGTCAAGACACGGCGGTCGCTATCGCTGAACTCACGCGCGCCGAGGGTCGACCCATGTGGGTCTATTCGATTGCCTTCGACTACATCGCGAAAGCGCGGTCGACGAGTGTGCTCGTCTCGGTTGACCTCGGTGAGTACGCAGTCGATGGCACCGTCGGCAACACCTCGGTGGTGCCGAGCATTGTCTTGCGCCCCGTCGACGGAACAGGGCCCACGATCATCGGGGTGCACCCCGTCGCGCCGCTTCCGGGCGAGCTATCGAACTGGCGCTCTGATTTGCGCTGGATCGACGACGTGTGTCGCGGCGAGCAGGTCATTCTCGCGGGCGACCTCAACGCCACGGCCGACCACTTTCGCATCGTCGACCCCGAGGCCGGCGTCGCGGGCCTGGGCTTTGGCGACTGCCTCAACGCCGGGCTGCTGACGGGCAACGGCGCCGTCGGCACGTGGCCCACGCGCCTGCCGCCTCTGCTGGGCGCACCCATCGACCACGTCTTCGTGACACCCGATATCTCAGTGACCGGGATGCGCGTGATCACGACAGAAGACGGCAGCGGCAGCGACCACCGGCCCGTCGTCGCGCGGCTGATTCTCGAGTAGCGGCGGGCGAGCATGCGCCCGGTGCCAGAATGAAGGCATGACTGACGGCAAGGATGCCCCGCGCGCGACCGAGAACCGCTCGACCACCCCGTTGAGCGACACCTTTCGGCACTACATCTCGAGCGGGTGGGCCGAGCGCCCGGCGTCGACGACCTCGGAGCGACCGGTCGCCGCCCGTGCCGCCGAGCGTCGCGCCCGCCTGTCGGCGCTCTACCCGGGCGTGCGCCTCGTGCTCCCCGCCGGCCCTGCCAAGCAACGCTCGAATGACACCGACTACCCCTACCGCGCCCACTCGGCCTTCGCGCACCTGACGGGCTGGGGCGCTGACACCGTGCCCGGCAGTGTGCTCGTGCTCGAGCCCGCGAGCGATGGCCACACCGCGACGCTCTACTTTCGCGAGGGTGCCGGCCGTGACTCGGATGAGTTCTACGCGAACCCCGAAATCGGCGAATTCTGGACGGGACCGCGCCCGTCACTCACCGAAGTGGCCCACGACCTCGGGCTTGCGACGGCCGGGCTCGACTCGGTCGATGCCGTCTTTACCGGGCTCGAGGCCGACGGATCAGTCGAGACCCTGATCGTCCGCGAAGCCGACCGGGCTCTCACCGACCGGCTCGACGGCGCCCGCCTGCTGGCGGCGTCGGCCGAGGCCACCGTCGATGTCGACACGGTGCGCGATGACGAACTCGCTCGCGATCTCAGCGAAATGCGACTCGTGAAAGACGCGTTCGAAATCGCCGAGATGCGCCGTGCCGTTGCTGCGACGCAGCACGGTTTCGACGACGTCATCGCCGACTTGCCGCAGATCGTCGCGCACGCGCGCGGTGAGCGTCTCGTCGAGGGCACGTTCAACCGCCGCGCTCGCGCTGACGGCAACACCGTCGGCTACGACACGATCGCCGCGAGCGGCCCGCACGCGTGCATCTTGCACTGGACCCGCAACGACGGGCCCGTCGTGCCGGGCGACCTCATTCTCATCGACGCGGGCGTCGAGCTCGAGAGCTACTACACGGCCGACATCACCCGCACGCTTCCCGTTTCAGGAACCTTCACTGAGGTTCAACGGCGGGTGTACGAGGCCGTGCGCGAGGCGGCTGACGCGGCGTTCGCGATCGTGAAGCCGGGCATCCGTTTTCGCGAGGTTCACGCCGCGGCGATGCAGGTGATCGCGGCGAAGACGGCCGAGTGGGGGCTGCTGCCGGTGTCGGCCGAAGAAAGCCTCGCGCCCGACGCCGGCTACCACCGCCGCTACATGGTCCACGGCACCTCGCACCACCTCGGCCTCGACGTGCACGACTGCGGTCAAGCGCGTCGAGAGTTCTACGCCGACGGCCTCGTCGAAGCGGGCATGGTTTTCACGATCGAGCCCGGCCTCTACTTTCAGCCGGATGACCTCACGGTGCCCGAGGAATACCGCGGCATCGGCGTGCGCATCGAAGACAACATTCTCGTCACCGGCGACGGCGCCGAGAACCTGTCGGCGGGCATTCCGCGCACCGCCGACGAGGTCGAAGAATGGATGCGCGGGCGCTAGCCCTTCGCAGCAGACTTTTTTCGAGCCGGCGCTTTCTCGC
Organism: Actinomycetota bacterium; assembly: GCA_013297625.1. Taxonomy (GTDB): domain Bacteria; phylum Actinomycetota; class Actinomycetes; order Actinomycetales; family Microbacteriaceae; genus Microcella. The sequence goes on from JAAFHT010000021.1 coordinate 24,154, forward strand.
TCGGCTCTTCGGCAGCGGGCGCCTCGGGCTCTGAAGCCGGGGCTGTCGGCTCGGCGGGTGCAGTCGGCGGAAGCGGCGGCGGCCAGGCCGAGCCGCCCGCGAGGGCCTGGCGGGCCCGCGCCGTCTGGTTCGGGTCGATGATGATCTGGTACGAACTGGCGATCACCTGGTGGGTCGAGGTGAAGTCGCGCCGACGTCGGCCAATCGCATACGAGATGATGCCGAAGATCATGCCGAAGCCCGCGCCAATGAGGCCAGCGGCAAGAACAGTCGAAAACTCGGGCGCGGGCGAGAACACGAAGATCAGCAAGCCAAAGAACAGGCCCAACCACGAGCCGCTTGCGGCCCCGCCGAGGGCCGCGCGCCCATACGAGAGTCGACCGGTCACGCGCTCGACGGTCTTGAGGTCGCTGCCCACGATCGCCATGCCGGTAACGGCGAAATCGGCCTTCGCGAGGCGGTCAACGACCTTCTGGGCCTCGACGTACGACTCGTACTCCCCGAGCACGTCGCCACGGGGCACCGTCGTCGATGATGAAGAACGACGAGTGAATGGGCTCGAATTGGTCACCGGGCCATTCTGACAGTGCGGGATATGGTTGAGCCGTGAGCACCGCCAGAGTCTTCGTCGCGCGCCTGTCAGGGTGCGCCGTCTTCGACCCCGCGGGCGACCGCGTTGGTCGAGTTCGTGATGCTCTCGTGGTCTACCGCCGCAATGATCCGCCGCGCGTCGTGGGGCTCGTCGTCGAGGTTCCCGGCCGCCGTCGGGTGTTCTTGTCAATTGGCCGCGTGACCAGCATGCGCGACGGCCAGGTCATCACGACCGGGCTCATTAACCTGCGCCGCTTCGCGCAGCGCGGCGGTGAAGTGCGCGTGCTCGCCGAGCTCGTCGGTCGCCGCGTCACGCTGCGTGATGCCGGCGGCGCCGCGACCATCGAAGACGTCGCCATCGTCGAATCGGGCCCCGGCGAGTGGACGGTCGACCAGCTCTTCGTTCGCACGCCGCGCACCGGGGCATCGCCCTTCTCGAAGGGCCCGACGCTCTTTGCCCGCTGGAGCGACGTCGTCGAAGACGCCGCTGCCGACCAGCCGCAAAGCGCCGAACAGTTGGTGGCCGCCTACAACGAGCTGCTGCCCGCCGACCTCGCAACCTCGCTGCTCGAGTTGCCTGAAGCGCGCCGCATTGAGGTGGCCGAAGAGCTCTCTGACGAACGTCTCGCCGACGCGCTCCAAGAGATGCCCGAAGCCGAACAGGTAGAGATTCTGTCGCGCCTCGACGACGAACGCGCCGCCGACGTGCTCGATCAAATGGAGCCCGACGACGCCGCCGACCTCATCGCGCAACTGCCCACCTTGCGCGGCGAAGCCTTGCTCGACCTCATGGAGCCCGAAGAGGCCGACGACGTTCGCTTCTTGCTGTCGTACGACGCCGACACCGCGGGTGGTCTCATGACGACCGAGCCCATCATCGTCTCGGCCGACGCAACCGTGGCCGAGGGGCTCGCCCTGATTCGCCGGCACGAACTCGCCCCGGCCATCGGTGCGGCCATTTGCGTGACCCTGCCGCCGTACGAGCCGCCGACGGGTCGCTTCTTGGGGATGGTGCACTTTCAACGGATGCTCCGCTATCCGCCGCACGAACGCCTCGGCACCTTGCTCGACAAGAGCGTTGAGCCCGTGAGCCCCGATACCTCGGCCGCCGAAGTCTCGCGTCGCCTCGCGAGCTATGACCTCGTCTCGCTGCCCGTCGTCGATGAGAACCACCGCTTGGTGGGCGTCGTGACGATCGACGACGTGCTCGACTACTTGCTGCCCGATGACTGGCGCAGCGCCGACAACGACTCGGCTCCCGTTCCCCCGCGCAAGCGCGTTGCTGCCGCGGTGAGGAGGGCGGGCTATGGCACAGCGTGACGGTCGTGGGTGGTTCGGCCGACGCACTGCTCCCTCATCGACGACCCGCAACGATCGGCGTCTTGATTCGCCCAAGGGCATGCGCACGCCGTTCGTGCGGCTCTCAAGCGGCAACGACCGCATGGGGCGGTTCTCTGAGGCCTTTGCCCGCGGCATGGGCACGCCGTGGTTTCTCGTGGGCATGTCGGTGTTTGTCACCGTCTGGCTCGTCTACAACAGCGTCGCGCCCATCGACGCGCAGTTCGACCCGCGCGCGCTCAACTTCACGTTGCTCACGCTCATCTTGTCGCTGCAGGCCTCATATGCCGCGCCCATGATTCTGCTCGCGCAAAACCGCCAAGATGACCGCGACCGCGTGCAAATCGAGCAAGACCGCCAGCGCGCCGAGCGCAATCTCGCCGACACCGAATACCTTGCGCGCGAAGTGGTCGCATTGCGATTGGCGATGAAAGACGTGGCGACGAAAGAGTTCTTGCGCTCTGAGCTGCGCGCGCTGCTCGACGAACTCGACCGCCGCGATGACGACAACGCCGCGCAGGCCGAGGCCGCCGCCGTCGACGACCTCGCGCGCAACGCCCGCGAGCAATGACAATGCCCTCTGGCGACGCAGCCGAGCAGCATCCGCTCGCGGTCGCGGTGCGGGCGGCGCTCGCGCGGGTCATCGATCCCGAGATTCGGCGGCCCATCACCGAGCTCGACATGGTGCCGCGCGTGAGCGCGCAGGGTGACCGCGTCGACATCGACCTTCGGCTGACAATCGTCGGCTGCCCCGCCGCGAGCGCGATCGAGCGTGATGTGCGGGCGGCAGCATCCGGTGTCGCGGGCGTTGGCGAGGTGACGGTTGACGTCGGGGTCATGGATGCCGCGACGCGCGATGCCCTCATCACGCGCTTGCGCGGCGACCGGCCGACGGGTCACCCGTTCACGGCCGACTCGCTCACGCGCGTCATCGCCGTCACGAGCGGCAAGGGCGGCGTGGGCAAGTCGACCCTGACCGCCAACCTCGCGGTCGCTCTTGCGGCGCAGGGTCTGAGCGTCGGGCTCGTCGATGCCGATGTGTTTGGCTTCTCGATTCCGGCGCTGCTCGGCATCGCCGACTCCAAGCCCACGCAAGTGGGCGGCCTCATCATGCCGCCGCGGGCGCACGGCGTCGCCGTCATCTCGATTGGCATGTTTGTGGATGCCCGCACCGCGGTCTCGTGGCGCGGCCCCATGCTGCACCGCACGGTGCAGCAGTTTCTCACCGACGTGCACTTCGGTGACCTCGACGTGCTGCTGCTCGACATGCCGCCCGGCACGGGCGATGTGGCGATCTCGGCCGGGCAGCTCTTGCCTCATGCCGAGGTGCTCGTCGTGACGACGCCGCAGCGGGCGGCGGCCGATGTCGCCGAGCGCTCTGGACTCGTCGCCCGCCAGACCGGCCAAACGGTCATCGGTGTGGTGGAGAACATGGCAGGGCTCGCTCAACCCGACGGCAGTGTGCTCGAACTCTTTGGTTCGGGCGGCGGGGCTGAAACGGCGGCACGTCTTGAGGTGCCGCTACTGGCTCAGATTCCTCTGAGCATCGCGTTGCGGGAAGGCGGCGACGCGGGCGACCCGATCGTGCTCCGTCCGGGCGATGCTGCTGGCGACGCGATCACGCGACTCGCTGCCGAACTCGCACAGCGCGGTCGCGGCCTCGCGGGCCGCAAGCTCGGCCTCAGCCCGCGCTGACGCAGAGAGACTTAGCGCTGCGTCGCGGGAACGCGACGGTAGCCGTCACGCGAGGCGGTGAGGATGGTCGACGCGATGGCGGCGACGGCAAGCACGGCGATGATGATGAGCATGGCGGTCATGAGGGGGTCTCCTTGGCTTTCTGAACACCTCTATTCCACCGCTCCTCAGTGTTTAGCACAATCGATAGTTTCTGAAGTAACAATGTAGTTGTGCTTTAGTATTGCGGCATGGATGTTCGCCGCCTGCAACTCTTGCGCGAGCTCGCCGACCGCGGCAGTGTGACCGCGGTTGCCGAGGCAACGCACCGCACCGCATCCGCCGTCTCGCAGCAGTTGAAGGTGCTCGAGGCCGAGGTGGGGGTTCCGCTCACGGAGCGGCACGGTCGCGGGATCGTGCTGACCGGCGCCGGGCTCGCGCTTGCCGACACGGCGCGACGCATCGCCGTGGCGATGGAGTCGGCCGAAGCCCTGTGGCAAGAGTTCACGCAGAGCCCGCGTGGTTCGGTCTCGCTCAGTGTCTTTCCGACCGCCGGCCAAATGCTCGTGCCCGGAGTGCTGCGAGCACTCACCACTGAGCCCGGCCTCGAGATTGTGCTTACCGATCACGACCTCGCGGTGCCCGACTTTGCCCAACTCACGGCCGACTACGACATCGTCATCGCCGACTCACAAGGCATCCCCGCCCACTGGACCGAGAACGGCCTGCGGTGCGTGCCGCTCATGACCGAGCCCTTCGACGTTGCCCTGCCCGTGGGGCATCCCCTCGTGGAGAAGAAGGTCGTGCGCGGTAGCGACCTCGTTGACGAAGACTGGATCGGCGCCCCCGTCGGCTACCCCTACGACCGCGTTCTCGACCGGCTCGGCGCCATGGTGGGGCGCGAACCGCGCATCGTGCAACGCGTCATGGACAACATCATCGTCGAACGACTCGTCGCCGCCGGAGTCGGTATCGCAATCTTGCCGCGATTCACAACCCGCAGCCACGGCAACGGCATCGTCACGCGTCCCATCACGGGTCTGCCCGCCGAGCGCCAGATTTCGGCTCTCATGCGCGCCGACCGGGCCGAGCGGCCGAGCGTGCGGCGCGTGCTCGAACTGCTGCACGACGAAGCCGCGCGCGTGGTGGCGGGCTACCGCACGGTCGGCGAGCGCTGAGCGAGCATCCGTCGACGAAGGCCCTTAGGTGGCCTCGAGGTCGAAAGGAGCGGGTCGCCCCTCGCGAATCAGCCGCTGCCGCTGGGCATAGGCCGACTCGCGAACGGGCGCGACGACGGGGGCCGCTGCGGGGGCCGGGTCGTCGGTCAGGGCCTCACGAATGATGCGACGCGGGTCGTACTGGCGCGGGTCGAGCTTCTTCCAGTCGACGTCGTCGTAGTCGGGGCCCATCTCTTCGCGCATGCGCGTTTTCGCGCCATTCGCCATGTCACGCAGCGAGCGAACGAGGCGCCCAAACTGTGCCGCATAGCCCGGCAGCCGATCGGGGCCGATGATGATGACCGCGATGAGCCCAATGAGCAGCAGCTTCTCAATCGTCAGACCCCAGGACACCCCTTGAGAATAGCCCGGTCGCCTGAAGAGTTCGCCCTAGGCTGACGGTGAGAAGGAGCACCGTGCCCAGCAAAGACCTGTCGTGGAAGTACGTCGAAGACCAGACGGTCGAATCTGACGGCATTGCCGCTGCTCGTGCTCAGTCGCTCGAACTCGGCCTCGAGCCCGTGAGCCCCGCCACAGGCGCCCAGTTGGCGGTCATCGCGGCCGCTCTTCAGGCCGAATCGATCATCGAGATCGGCACCGGAACCGGCGTCTCGGGCCTGTGGCTCTTGCAGGGCGCTCCGGATGCTCAGCTCACCTCAATCGACCTCGAAGCTGATCACCACGACGTCGCGCGCCGCCACTTCACCGAGGCCGGCTTCGCGCCGTCGCGCGTGCGGCTCATCACGGGACGAGCGCTCGACGTGTTGCCGCGCATGAACGAGGCCAGCTATGACCTCGTGCTCATTGACGCCGATGCGAGTTCGATTGCGGTCTACCTCGAGCACGCACTGCGACTCGTGCGGCCGGGCGGCGCTGTTCTCGTGCCCCACGCTTTGTGGCGCGACTCGGTGGCTGATCCGGCAAGGCGCGACGGAGTGACCGCTGAGTTGCGCGGACTGCTTGTCGAACTCAGTGAATCGCCTGCCGTGCACGTAGCACTGTCGCCCGTTGGTGACGGGCTGTTGCAGATCGTCACCGCGCGCTGAGAACCGTGAGCGCTGAGCGGTGACCGGGGTGTGGTGGCCTAGCCGATCGCCGCGGCGAGGGCGTCGTGCAGCTCTTTGGCTTCGTCGTCGTTGACCGACACGACGAGGCGTCCGCCACCCTCGAGGGGCACGCGCACGATGATCAGGCGGCCTTCCTTGACAGCCTCCATCGGTCCGTCGCCGGTCCTGGGCTTCATGGCTGCCATGTGGTCTCCCCTTCGCTGAACAATGCCCTCCATTATCCCTCACGGATGCCGTACGGCTAAATCGAGCGAGCCCCGTTCGGCCTGGTCACACCGCGGATTCAGCGAGTGTTCATCGCGTGATCACGGTGGGGTGAAGTCGTAGCCGTCGACCCACCAGCCGATGTGCATCCACGCAACCTGCCCGGCGATGCCGAGCGCCACGGCGAGCACGGCGAGTACCACTCGCACAACG
>JAAFHT010000091.1 GCA_013297625.1 Actinomycetota bacterium
CGGCCAAAGCAGTACTACTCGATCTACCAAAAGATGGTTCACCGCGGTCGCGACTTCGACGAGATCTACGACCTCACGGGCGTGCGCATTCTCGTCAACTCGATTCGCGACTGCTATGCCGTTCTGGGCGCCGTGCACGCGCGCTGGAACCCCATGCCCGGTCGCTTCAAGGATTACATCGCGACGCCCAAGTTCAACCTGTACCAGTCGCTGCACACGACGGTCTTTGGCCCGGGCGGTCGCCCGGTCGAGTTGCAGATTCGCACCCATGAGATGCATCAGCGTGCAGAGTTCGGTGTCGCCGCCCACTGGAAGTACAAGGAACGCATGGCCAGTTCTGGCCGTGGCGACGCCGTCGCCGAGCGGTCAGACACCGACATGGCCTGGCTCGCACACATTTCTGACTGGCAGGCCGAGACCAGCGACCCCACCGAGTTTCTCGACAACTTGCGGTACGAGATCGGCGCCAAAGAGGTGTACGTGTTTACCCCGCAAGGCAAGGTCATCGGCCTCCCTGCTGGCGCAACCCCGGTCGACTTCGCCTATGCCGTGCACACCGAGGTGGGGCACCGCACGATGGGCGCCAAGGTCAATGGGCGCCTGGTGCCGCTCGAGACGGTGCTCAATAGTGGTGACTCGGTCGAGGTTTTCACCTCGAAGAATCCGGATGCTGGGCCCAGCCAAGACTGGCTGAACTTCACGACGAGCACGCGCGCGCGGTCAAAGATTCGTCAGTGGTTCACGAAAGAGCGCCGCGACGAAGCTGTCGAACAGGGTAAAGACGCCATTGCTCGGGCGATGCGCAAGCAAAACCTGCCTTTGCAGAGGCTCATGACGCAAGACTCGGTCGCGCACGTCGCCTCGCAACTTCGCTATGAGACCGTCGAGTCGCTCTATGCCGCGGTTGGCGAAGGGCACGTGTCAACGCAGTCGGTCATCGAGAAGATTCTCGCCGCACTGCACGTTGAGGCCGAGAGTGACGACGAGCCATTCAGTGTTCCGACTCGGGGGCGCACCCCCGTGCGCACGAGCGATTCGGGTGTATTGGTGCGGGGCGCGCCTGACATCTTGGTCAAGCTCGCGAAGTGCTGCACGCCCGTGCCGGGCGACGCCATCGTTGGGTTCGTCACGCGCGGCCAAGGTGTGAGCGTGCACCGGGGAGACTGCAGCAACGTGTCGTCGTTGCTGACCGAGCCCGATCGCATGATCGAGGTCGAGTGGGCCCCCACCGCAAAGAGCGTCTTCCTCGTGCAGATTCAAGTCGAAGCTCTTGATCGCAGCGGACTGTTGAGCGACGTGACGCGAGTGCTCTCTGAGCACCACGTCAACATTCTGTCGGCGAGTGTGAGCACCTCGAAAGATCGTCTCGCGCTGAGTCGGTTTGTTTTTGAGATGGGCGACGTCACACACCTCGACCGCGTGCTCAATGCCGTTCGACGAATCGATGCGGTCTACGACGTGTATCGGGTGAGCAACGGCTAAAGCGAAGTCTGACCCGCTTCGTTCGCCGCTGAGTCGCGCCTGGCTTCGGCCATCGCGGCAGTGAGGCGACGTCGAGCGCTTCGCACGAACGAGAGGTTGGTGCGGCCCGATAACGCCCCGAAAAGGTGGTCGAGGTCGATACGGCTCTCGCGCAGCCCCCGCGCCAGGAGGTCGTGGAGGTCTCGCCCCCCGTCATGACGGGCGAGATCGACGAGAGTGCGTTCGGGCGACGTAACAGTTATGTCGCCCAGCACGACCCGCTCGTCATCGGCGATGACGACCTCGCGGGCACGAAGTCGGCGGCGGTCGGGTGACGGGATGCGCGCCGCGATGGACACGCACGTCGAGACCATGGGCGGCATCGCGCCCCAGCCCCACACCCACGCCGCGCTGCGGTCAGAGACAATCACGCGCGCGTCGAGCACCACGGGTGCGAGTGAGGCCGCCCGAATGAACGCGTTGTGGGGCGCATCTATCGAGACGAAACCTTCGCCGAGGGTTACGAGCTCGCCGTCGAGTGCGGCGCACCGTAACTCGCTCGCCGAGAGGCGATGGTCAGGAACGAATACGGCTGTCGATCGAGGCATGCGGGGGAGTGTGCCCCGATTCGTCACCCTGTGAGCGCTGGGTGCTGTTTCTGTGGAGAAACGATCAGCGGTCGACCGCGCCGAGCCAGGCACGCCGTGCCTCGAGTGCTTCGGTGAGTTCGGCGATTTTCTTGGTGTTTTTCGCTGCCGTCGCGGCGGCGAGGTCGGCCTCGAGACCGGCAATCGCTTGTTCGAGCTGGGCGGCGAGCCCTTCTGAGCGGGCCTTCTTCTCGGGGTCTGAGCGGTTCCAGTGCTCTTCTTCGAGCTTCTTCACGGCCAGTTCGATCTGCCGCATGCGGTCTTCGACCGACTTCACGTGGTCGCGCGGGACCTTGCCCGCGGCATCCCACTTGCGTTGAATGTTCGAGAGTGTCGCCCGCGCCTGCACGCGGTCGGTCGCGGTGAGCAGAGGTGCTGCTTCGTCGAGAATGGCGAGCTTGGCGGCCAGGTTGCCCGCAAACTCTTCGTTCTCGCGTGCGTCGACTTCGGCCTTGGCAGCGTAAAGCGCGTCGCCCGCCGCCTTGAACTGCGCCCAGAGAGCGTCGTCGATCTTCTTGCCTGCCCGACCGGCGAGCTTCCACTCGTCGAGAAGGCGGCGGTATGTCGGAATCGCGGCCGTGCCCTGCGACGCGAGGGCAACAGCCTTGTCGATGAGTTCTTGCTTGCGGGTGCGGACCTCTTTGTGTTCAGAGTCGAGACCCGCGAAGAAGGCCCGACGGTTGTTCTCGACCGTCGTGCGCGCTGCTCGGAATCGCTTCCAGAGATCGTCGCCGGCCTTCTTCGGGAGGCGAGGGCCATTGGTCTGGTGGTCTTTCCAGCGCGTGAAGAGCTCGTCAAGCGCGGCAGACGTCTGCTTCCACTGCACCGACTGCGGGTCTTTCGCAGCGAGCGCTTCGGCGGCTTCGACTATCGACGTGCGCTCGGCGAGCGCCGCCTCAGTGGCGGCTGCGGCCTCGGCTTTTTGCTCTTCGGTCAGCTTCTCGACCGTCGCCGTCAGGGCGCCCACGCGGGTGCGCAACGACTCGAGGTCACCGACCGCAGCGGGGGTCTCGAGGGCCGCGGTGAGTGAGGTGACGGTCTTGGCGACATCGGTCGCCGGGGCGCCCGCTTTTGCTCGCTGTTCGAGCAACCGCACTTGGCCGTCGAGTTCGACGAACTTGCGCGTGAAGTAGGCGAGCGCCTCTTCTGGCGTTCCGTCGGGGTATTGGCCGACGGCGCGCTCGACGCCACGGTCGGTGACGTAGACCGTGCCGGTCTCGTCAACCCGGCCCCAGGGGGTGTTCTCGTTGGCTGCCACGTCTGCTTCATCCTCATCGAGTGCGCACGCGCACGACTGTCATCGCGCGGTTTTTCAGCGTAGTGCACGGTCGGCAACGGGGGTCAGGATGCACTGCCCTCGATGCGGATCGCTATTGGATCGTGATGCCCGTCAGCACGGCGGGAACGGCCGGGGGACCGTCGGTACCGCCGCCGTCAACGCCTGCTGAGACGATGTCGGTGATGAGAGCATCCAACCCGCTCGTCACTCGACCCATGACGGTGTAACCGCCCGCGGCATCCGCCGGAATTGGCGAGTTGTCGTAGACGATGAAGAACTGGCTTCCCATGCTCGCGCCGTCACCGCCTTGGCGGGCCATCGCGATGACCCCCGTGGTGTAGATGTTGTCGAGCGGTGCGTTTTCAATGGGGCCGAAGCGATACTCGGGGCCACCCGTGCCGTCGCCGTTCGGGTCACCACACTGCAGAACGAAGATGCCCGCGGTCGTGAGGCGGTGGCACGCGAGTCCGTCGAAGAAGCCTTGCTGCGCGAGCGTGACGAACGACGCGACGGCCTGCGGTGCAGCGGCGCCGTCAAGCTCGTAACCCAGTTCAAGGCCACCGTTGAGGGTCATGGTGCCGGTCCAGGTGCGCGATTCGCTCAGCGCCGGGTCGGGTGCGGCCACCGCGCTCGGCGTAGGAGTGGGGCTGGCGCTTGCGATCGGCTCAGGGGTTCCGGGGCCAGCCGTGAAGTAAGCGATTTGCGCGGTTGCGGCGAGAGCACCGACCACCACGATCGCCAGCACAGCGATCAGGTTGTCGCGCTTGCGTCGCGCAATCTTCGACTCGTGCACGGTCTGTCGTGCCTGGTAGCGACGCAGACGATCCTGCGCTTCACGGTTGTTGGCCGATGCGGCTGCCACTGCTCCTCCATTCGGCGACGGTCGGCGTTGTGCGGTCCGCGCCGCAGTGAACTCTAGTCGAGGCTCCATACCCCCTGCTTGCGCCCGCGGGCGGGTCGGCCGTGGCCGGTAGCCTGGAGTCATGGATGCTCAGCCGGGCCTCGGCTCGTCCGCGGTTCCTCTCGCGGTACGCATGCGGCCGACGCGCCTCGATGAGGTCGCGGGTCAGCGGCACCTGTTGCGCGCCGGATCCCCTCTCGTGAGCCTCGCGAGCGACGACACCGGCCGAGCCCCCAGCGCCGTCTCGGTGATCTTGTGGGGCCCCCCGGGAACGGGCAAGACGACGCTGGCGCAGGCGATCGCACGATCGAGCGGCCGCCGTTTCGTTGAGCTCTCGGCCGTGACGGCGGGCGTGAAAGACGTGCGTGATGTCATGGAGCGCGCCCTCGCTGATCGTGACCTCTATGGCACCTCTACGGTCTTGTTTCTCGACGAGATCCACCGATTCACGAAAGCGCAGCAAGACGCCTTGCTTCCGGGTGTTGAGAACGGGTGGGTCATTCTCATCGCCGCGACCACCGAAAACCCCTCGTTCTCGGTCATCGCGCCCTTGCTCAGCCGCAGCCTTCTGCTCACGCTCGAGACGCTGAGTGACGACGACCTCGGGGTACTCGTCGACCGGGCGGTCGTCGACCCGCGCGGGCTTTCCGGCTCGGTCTCGCTTGATCCCGCAGCGCGTGAGGCCATCGTTCGGTTGGCCTCGGGCGATGCGCGCCGAGCGTTGACGGCACTCGAAGCCGCGGCGCAGTCGGCGGCGGCGGCGGAGGCGCTCGCGGAGGGCGCGGCGGCGCAGGAGCATCCGGTCATCACCGCTGAGATCGTCGCCGCGGCGGTCGATCGCGCCCTGTTGCGGTACGACAAGCAGGGCGACGAGCACTACGACGTCATCAGCGCGTTCATCAAGTCGATTCGGGGGAGCGACCCCGATGCGGCGCTGCACTACCTCGCGCGCATGATTGAGGCGGGCGAAGACGTGCGCTTTATCGCGCGGCGCGTCATCATTTCGGCCGCCGAAGACATCGGGATGGCCGACCCACAAGCCCTGCCAATAGCTGTGGCGGCCGCGCAGGCCGTTCAACTCATTGGTATGCCGGAGGGCCGCATCCCGCTCGCTGAGGCCGTGGTGTATCTCGCGACCGCCCCCAAGTCGAACGCTGCCTACCTCGGTATCGATGCGGCGATTGCTGATGTGAAGGCGGGTCGGCTCGGCAGGGTGCCAAAGCCACTGCGCGACGCGCACTATCCGGGTGCCAAGCGGCTCGGTCACGGAAAGGGCTATATCTACCCCCACGACGAGCCGGTGGGCGTCGCGCAACAGCAGTATCTGCCCGATCCGCTGGTGGGCACCGAGTACTACCGCCCGACCGAGCGCGGCCACGAGCGTGAGATCTCGGCGCGCCTCGCGAAGCTTCGCGCCATCACCCGCGGCGAGGCTGCGGGCGACAAACCAGGGGAGTGAGTCGGGCGCCGACGGCCTCTGGTAGGCTTGCTGGGCCCGTCAGATATGGGCACACCCTCCCTCGTAGCATCCACCGAAGCGCCTCGGCGTGCGTTCGGACCGGACGGAGCGGTGTACGCCCGTGAGCCGCTGAAATTCTCGGCCACGCCCATGGAAGGAAACCGTGTCTACTAAGTCACGCACTCGTAGCAAGACCCGTCTCTCGCGCGCGCTCGGCATCGCCCTCACCCCGAAGGCTGCCAAGTACCTCGAGAAGCGCCCCTACGCTCCCGGTGAGCACGGCCGCACCAAGCGCAAGGCTGACAGCGACTACGCCGTTCGTCTGCGCGAGAAGCAGCGTCTGCGCGCCCAGTACGGCATCCGCGAGGCCCAGCTCAAGATCGCGTTCAACGAGGCCCGCCGCTCGGCTGGCTTGACCGGTGAGAACCTCGTCGAGCTGCTCGAGATGCGTCTCGACGCGCTCGTGCTGCGTTCGGGCTTCGCCCGCACGACGGCTCAGGCTCGCCAGATGGTCGTGCACCGCCACATCATGGTTGACGGCCAGCTCGTCGACCGCCCGTCGTTCCGCGTCAAGCCGGGCCAGCTCATCCACGTCAAGCCGCGCTCTGAGGGCACCGAGCCGTTCCAGGTTGCGGCCGCCGGCGGTCACGTCGACGTTCTGCCCAAGGTTCCTGCTTACCTCGAGGTCGAGCTCGACAAGCTGCAGTCGCGCCTCGTGCGTCGCCCCAAGCGCGCCGAGGTTCCCGTTACCTGCGAAGTTCAGCTCGTCGTCGAGTACTACGCAGCGCGCTAACAGCACCCACCGTCACTCGGGGGTCCGGCATCACGCCGGGCCCCCGTTTGCGTTGGGCCGCTAGGCTGAGTGAGTTCACCACTCACGACTTCTCACGAGGGAGCAACCATGAAGAACGCCGCTTGGCTCATCGTTGGCATCGCGGTCGGCTTCGTCGCCGCCCACCAGGTCTCGAAGACCCCGCAGGGCAAGCAGTTCTTCGATGATGTCGACGCCAAGGCCCGTGAATTCAGTGCCGCCGTGGTCGACGGCTACAAGCAGCGCGAGGCCGAGCTTCGCGCCGCCGTTGCCGAGGCCGAAGACACCATCGCTGACCTCACCAACCGCCTCAAGTAACCGGTGGGGCTTCGCGCCCCGCCCCTTTTCGACACAGGACGCCACAGCCCCTCATGCAGACCGCCGACATTCAGCGCCGGTGGCTCGAGTTCTTCGGTACTCGCGGTCACACGGTCGTGCCCTCCGCTTCGCTCGTCAGTGACGACC
>JAAFHT010000041.1 GCA_013297625.1 Actinomycetota bacterium
CGCCTTCTCAACCGCAGCATGGGCGGTCATCGCCATCGTGCTGTGGCCGATCTATCGCGACGGCTCGTTCATCGTGCTCGCGGTGGTCGCCATCACGCTCGGCAGCGCGATTGCGATCGCGGGGTCGATCGCGCCGTGGCCACCGTGGGGTGTTCTCGCGGCGACTCTGGCGACCTTCACCGTGGTGGGGGTTCCGCTCGCGGTGCCGGCGCGCACTGCGTATAGCGTTTTGCCCGAACCGCAAGGCTTGATCGACCTCTATGCGGGTGTCGTTCTGGGCTGGCGGCAACTTCTCACGATCGACCTTCCGGTGGGGGACTACCAGGCCTTGCTCGTTCCGGCCCTCGTGCTTCTTCTCGGCGGGCCGGTTATCACGGTGTCGATCGCGTTGCGGGCACGAGTCGGTGACCTCGCCGCCATCGTGCCCTTCGCCGCTTACCCACTCGCGGTTGCCCTCGGGCCTGAAGACCCGCACCTCTCGGTTCTGACGGCGGTGACGCTCGCGGTCACTCTGCTGCTGTGGATGGCCGTGTGGCGTCGGCACCGCCGCCGCGAGGCCGTGGGGTCGGCGTCGTCGGGTGACACTCGCTGGCTGGGCGTGCGCTCGATCGCCGCCGCACTTGCCCTGCTCCTGGTCGCGGGAGCGGCAGGAGCAGCCGCTGCATCGGTGATGGCAGCGACGGCTGATCGCTCGGTGCTTCGCTCTATCGTCGAGCAGCCGTTCGACCCTCTCGATGAGCCGAGTCCGCTTTCGGCCTATCGCGCGTCTTTTGCTCCCGACGTCGCTGATGAGCGGTCACTCACGGTAACGGGCGCGCCGGACGGTTCTCGGCTGCGCATCGCCGTGCTCGATAGCTACGACGGCACGGTCTTCGCGGTGGGCAGCGACCGGGTCGACAGCGCATCGGGCCGATTCGTGAGAATTCCGACGCAGCGTGACCTTTCGACATCGTCGGGCCAGCCCGTCAACATCTCGGTGCAAGTACACCGCAGCACCGGCGTGTGGTTGCCGACGATCGGCGACTTCGGGCGCATCACGATTGCTGGCGAGAACGCGGCAGACGTGCGCGATCGCTTTGTGTTCAACGCCGTGACCGGCACCGCGGCCCTTGTCGGCGGAGTGCCCGAGGGTCTCGAGTACTCCCTCGACGCCGCCGTGGTGACCGATGACGCTGGTGAGGAGGTTCTCGCGAGCGCGGTGCCGGGCGCGGCGTCCGTACCCGGGGTATCTGACGTGCCCGAGGCGCTCGTCTCCTGGCTCGACGACGTGGTCGTGGGTGTTGAGGGCTCGGGGCCGCAATTGCAGCGCGCACTCGACGAACTGCAGGCGCAGGGCTACCTCAGTCATGGCATCTCTGATGACGAAGCACCGAGCCGGTCGGGGCATTCACTCGAACGACTCGAGTCGCTCTTCACCAATCGCCCTATGGTCGGCGATGCCGAGCAGTTTGCCGTGGCTGCCGCGCTCATCGCGCGCGAACTGGGGTTTCCGTCGCGCGTGGTTCTGGGATTCGCCGACATTGCCGGGCCTGCCCCGGTGACGCTCGTCGAAAGCGATCGCACGGCCTGGATCGAGGTGTCGACAGCGGCCGGCGGGTGGATGCCCGTTGACGTCGTTCCCCTCCGTCGTGAGTTGCCACCGGCAGAGCCCGACGAGCCGATTCCCGTTTCGCGCCCGCAGATCGCCGCGCAGCCTCCCGTTGACGATCCGCCCCCGCTCGAAGAGCTTGCCCCGCCGGAGATCGAGCAGCTCGACAACCCCGAGCTCGATCCGTTCTGGCAGGCCGTGCTCGGCGTGGTGCGCGCTGTTGCGCTGGGTGCACTCATCGCGGCAGTTCTCGTGTCTCCGTTGATCGCGATCGTCGCCATCAAGCTGCGGCGTCGGCGTCGGCGGCGAACAGCGGCTGACCCCACCACGAGAATTCTCGGCGGGTGGAGCGACGTCACCGACGCGGCACGTGACCATGGCCTTGAGCTGCCGACAGCGGCGACTCGTAGCGAGGTGGCAGCGGTGATCGGCCGAGCCCAGGCGCTCGTGCTCGCACGCGTCGCTGATCGGGCTGTCTACGCTCCCGAAGAACCTGAGCTACGTGAGGCCGATCAGGTGTGGGCGACGGCCGACGCGGTGCGAGCATCCCTTGCCGACGGCCGTTCACGCCGTGACCGCTGGCGGGCCGCCATCTCTGTGCGGTCACTGCGACGGTATCGTGGGGCGCAACCGTCAAGAGGAGGGCGCACCAGGTGACCTGCCAGCATTGCGCCGCTGAGCTACCACCGTTCGCGCTGTTTTGCGGCGAGTGCGGCCGGTCGGTTTCGGCACCCGTCGTGGTGACGCCGGTGTCATTGCCGACGACGGTGACGGAAACGCCTCGCGAAAGCGCGGTAGATGCTGCGCCCGCCACACAGCCCGTCGCACAACCCGCCAAGCAGCCCGTCACACCGCCCACGTCGCCGCCCGCCGAGAGCCTGATCGTGGTGTGCCCGATGTGCGGAGTGCGGGGCGAGCCCGATGATGTCTACTGCGCCGAGTGCGGCAGCCTTATGCCGGCCGACACCCGCGTCATCGACCGCCTCGGTGCGGTCGAGCCCGCAGTGATGCCGCCACCTCCGCAATCGCTTCCCGGGCCGTCCGAACCGCTCGCAACCGCGCAATCCGCGCCTGCCGCGCCGCTTCCGGTGCCCGCCGCTCCACCCGTGGTCGATGTCGAAAGCACGCGCATCGTCACGCGGTCAATCGGGGGAGCACGCTTCGTCTTGCAGTTCAGCACGGGCGAGAGTTACACCGTGCTGGGTTCGGGCCTCGCCGGCCGCAACCCGAGGCCTGAGCCGGGGGAGTACGTCGACCATCTGGTGACGATCGTCGACCCCGGGCGGTCGGTGTCGAAGACGCACTTCGAATTCGGCCAACACGAGAGCGTGTTCTGGTTCAGCGATCGGCACTCCGGCAACGGATCAACCATTCGCGAGCCGGGGTCAGAACCGCGACTGTGCGAACCCGGTCGTCGCTATCCGATTGTGCGCGGCACTCGCGTCGACATCGGCGAGCAATTCGTCATTGTGAGCTGACCCCTCCTCCCCATTCGTCAAGCATTCGAACGGATGCTCACTGGTTGCGCCCGCACCTGACGACGCCATCGGCGCATGATGTGCTCGCGGGGTGCACCGTTTGCCCCCGCCTCCCGTCGTGCCGCGGCCCCCGGCGCGTATCCCGTTTCCTGTCATTGCTGTTGTGGCGCCCCTCGTCGGCGCGGTAGCGATCGGCGTGATCACGGGGTCGCCCTTCGTGCTCGTCTTTGCGCTCTTGAGCCCCATCATCGCGATCGCGAGCACTCTCGACGGTCGGCGCGTCGCGCGTCGAGAACGTCGCGCAGAGGCAGAGCGTTTCGATCGTGAATGCCTCGCGTTCGATCGCGCCATCACCATCGCGCATGGGCGAGAGCGCGCTGAAGCGCACGCGCGGCATCCGACCTCCCTCGCGATCGAGGCGGCGTCGAGGGAGCCGGTGCGCATAGGAACGGCACCCGCGCGCAGTTCTGTCTCACCTGACGAGGTTCTCGTGTCGACAGACTCGGCCGACGATCGTCGATTGCGCGCGCTCCTCGATCGCGCACGATTCAACCCCGCCATGCCGGTGCTTGTCCCGCGCGGGCGCATTGTCGTGCACGGTGGGGGAGTCATCGCAGACGCTCTCGAGCGTCGCCTTTCCCTCGAGCCTCACGTGCGTGTCACGCGCGGGGCGAACGAGCAGCATCACGCCAATGACGACATCGTGATCCGGGTCGCGTCGGCCACGAGCATTGAGGTGCGCGTCGCTGGCGCCCCGCCCCTGAACGTTCGTCCGGAGTTTGTGAGCCGCCTCGACTTGGCTGCTGCACGTGAGTCTCGGCAAGCGGTGACTCCCGCAGCGTTACCGACGCTCGTGCCCTGGAGAAGCACGCAGTTCGTGACCACGGCCGAGCTTTCTGAACGAGCCGAGCCCGCCACGATCACGCGCGGCGTACCGCTCGGCCACGATGGTCAAGCGATGGTGCGACTCGACCTTGAAAGGGATGGCCCGCACGCGCTTGTCGGCGGGACAACCGGAAGCGGAAAGAGCGAGCTTCTCCGTACGCTCGCGCTGGGCTGGGCTGCACACCGAAGCCCTGCCGAGGTGCACTTGCTGTTCATCGATTTCAAGGGCGGGGCAACGTTCTCGGGGCTCGTCGACCTTCCGCACGCGGTGGGGCTCGTGACTGACCTTGACCCGGTTGTCGCCGAGCGCGCGTTGCTCAGTTTGCGAGCCGAACTTCGACGTCGAGAACGCGCGCTGGTCGAGGCGGGTGTTCGCGACCTCAGCCATAAGCCCGGCCTCTTCGCCCGACTGGTGGTTCTCGTCGATGAGTTCGCTGCCCTCATCGAGTCGTTTCCTGACTTGCACGGCGTTTTCGCCGACATCTCTGCTCGCGGTCGATCACTCGGAGTACACCTCGTCTTGTGCACGCAGCATCCTGCAGCAGCGATTCGCGATGCCGTCGCGACGAACTGCGCAACGCGCATCGCATTTCGCATGAGCGACTCTGCGGGCGCCGCCTTCATCGGTGCGCCCGGCCGCGAGCTCTCTGCGGCACCGCCTGGTCGCGCCGTCGTCGTGATGGCAGATGCATCTCACGTCATTCAGGTGGCGACAATTGATGACGCCGACGTCGATGCGGTGCGAGAGCGCTGGTCCGCTGTGAGTTCAGGCCGAGGCCCGTGGTTGCCGCCGCTGCCTCTCTCGCTCGATCGTTCGAGCCTGGTCACGGCGCAGACTGCCCGTGCACCTACCATCACCACCGGAGGCGCGCCAACCCCTCCAGCGGCACGCCTTGAGCCGCTCGCTTTTGGCTTGCTCGATGATCCCGCCGAACAGCGGCAAGTGCCGGCACTGTGGAATCCACAGCGCGATGGTTCCCTTGCCGTACTGGGCGCACCACGTAGCGGGCGCTCTACCGCGCTCGCTGCTCTGGCGACAGCCGCACAGCTGGCCGGCGCACCCATTGTCAGCATGCCTCACTCGGCGGTCGAGGCGTGGGCTGTGCTCGAGCGCGTGACTGAACAGCCCTTCGCGCGGGGGTTGCTCGTTGCGGATGACCTCGACCAGGTTCTGGCGTCGTGCGACGAGTGGGCGACAGAGTTCTTGGCGCGGTGGGATGCCGCGGCTCGAGCGATTCGGCGACAGGGCGGGGCCGTCGCCGCTTCGATCGGTCCGATCTCGAGCGCTCGCTCGCTACTCAGCGGTCGGTTCGACTCTCGGCTCATCCTGCGGTGTCTTGACTCAGACGACCACCATCTCGCCGGAGCCCCCCGCGGGCTCTTCAACCGGGCCGCCCCCGCTGGCCGCGGGTGGTGGGCCGACCGTGAGGTTCACGTGGTTCGTGACTCAGTCGCCGTTCTCGAGCCGGTGCCGAGCGATCCGCCGACGTGGAGCATGCCTGACGATCTCGATGTCATTGTCGTGACGCGCCGCATCGATGCCGTCATTGATTCTCTTCGGCGAGCGCATCCTGACCGCGCCATTGTCCGTGATCTCGCGACGGAGCAATCGTTCGCATCGAGCACACCCCCAGCGGTCACGATGGGGCCGAGAGTCTTCATTGCCGATCCCGAAGGCTGGCAGTCAGCCTGGTCGCTCTTCACAACTCTTCGACGCACGGCGCCGATCGTGATCACCAGGGCCGATGCTGCCGACGTTCGATCACTGCTCGGCGCTCGAGTCGTTCCGCCGCCGATTGATCGCCACGCCGCAGACGTGTGGGTTGTCGAGCCGGGTGGCACGGTGTGCCGACGTCAATCAGCGGTGCTGGCCCCGGGCTGACGCGCGCTGCGTCAGCCCGGGCTCAGCCTTAGGCGAGAGCGTCAGCGAGCGAAACGGAAGCGAGGTCGTGAGCAGTTGCGACAGCGTCGTTGGTGACACGCCCGCCATGGGTGTTGAGCCCGAGAGCGAGAGCGCCGTCGGCGCGCAATGCGGCCTGCCAGCCGTGGTTCGCGATCGCGCGAACGTACGGCATCGTGGCGTTCGTCAGTGCGTAGGTTGACGTCGTCGGAACAGCACCGGGCATGTTGGCAACGCAGTAGAAGATGCTGCCATGCACGGTGAACGTGGGGTCGGCGTGCGTCGTGGCGCGAGTGTCGGCAAAGCAACCGCCCTGGTCGACAGCGATGTCGACCAGCACGCTACCGGGCTTCATGCGTGAAACGAGGTCATTGCTCACGAGCTTCGGTGCCTTCGCGCCGGGGATGAGCACCGAGCCAATGAGCATGTCTGCTTGCACAGCGGCCTTCTCGATTTCGTAGCCGTTCGAGGCGATCGTGCGGATGCGCCCACTGTAGAGCGCGTCGAGTTCACGAAGGCGTTGAATGTTGGTGTCGAGTACGGTCACCTCGGCGCCGAGGCCCACAGCCATGGCAACCGCGTTGGTGCCCGCGACGCCGCCGCCGAGCACAACGATGTTGGCGGGATCGGTGCCGGGTACGCCCGGCACAAGAAGCCCCGGCCCGCCATTGGGCCGCATCATGGCGTTTGCGCCGACGATCGGCGCGAGGCGTCCAGCAACCTCGCTCATCGGTGCCAAGAGAGGCAGCGCGCGCGACGGCAGCTGCACTGTCTCATAGGCGATCGCGGTGACGTTCTTGTCAAGGAGCGCCTGCGTGAGTTCTTTTTCTGCCGCGAGGTGCAAGTACGTGAAGAGCAAGAGCCCATCGCGGAAGTGCTCGTATTCGGCGGCAATGGGTTCTTTGACCTTGAGCAAGAGGTCGGCTTCGGCCCACGCGGTTGCTGCATCGGCGACGATCGAGGCGCCCTGAGCTCGGTATTCGTCGTCGGTGATCGACGATCCGAGACCGGCCCCCGATTGCACCAACACCTCGTGGCCATTGGCTACCAGGTCGTGCACGCCCGCGGGCGTGATGGCCACGCGGTACTCGTTGTTCTTGACCTCGGCCGGAACGGCGATCTTCATCAGTTCTCCTCGCGATGAACGCGCGGCTGACATGAGCACCGCCGCGCTGCGTTGCGGGTCAAGCGTAGCGGCTCAACGCAATGGATTCCGCACTCTTTTTTGCCTGGAAGTGCTGATTTCGTGACATTTGTGTTTCAGGATGGATGAATTGAGCGTTCAGGGGTGCACAGCGCCCATCGCGTGTGACAGTATCGACGCACCGCCGCTCGCGGTACGGACACTGATGTACCGGCAATCGTCTAAGGAGCACGCCATGAATCGTCCCCTTCCCGAAGACCCGATGATCCGCAGCCTCATTGCGCAGGCTAAGCGTGCTCAGGTGTCGCGGCGCGCAATGCTCGCCGGTACGGGCGCCGGTGCTACTGCACTCGCGCTGGCAGCCTGCGCGCCCGCGAGCACGGAACTCTCGCCGGCCGAAGACAACTCGGCCAACGACCCGAACCTCAACTGGGCCAACTGGCCGCTCTACATCGACGAAGATGACGACGGCAACTACCCCACGCTCGTCCGCTTTCAGGAGGAGTCTGGCATCACGGTCAACTACCTGATCAGCGTTGACGACAACAACTCCTACTTCGCCACGGTGCGCGACCAGCTCGCGCTCGGCCAAGACATCGGCGCTGACACCGTCTGCTTGACCGACTGGATGGTCAACCGTTGGATTCAGCTCGGCTACACGCAAGAGCTCAACAAGGCCAATATGCCTAACGCGAGCAACCTCATCCCGAGCCTCCAGAACCCCGCCTTCGACCCAGGTCGCGTGCACTCGTTGCCTTGGCAGGGAGGCTTCGCCGGAATCGCTTACAACGTCGAGCGCACTGACGAGGTTCGCACGGTCAGCGACCTGTGGCGTCCCGATCTGGCTGGCCGCGTCACGGTGTTGTCGGAGATGCGCGACACCATCGGCTTGATCATGATGGAGCAGGGCACCCGCATCGACGCTGACTTCACATCGGATCAGTTCAACGCTGCACTCGACGTGCTTCGTGAGCAGGTTGAGGCCGGTCAGATTCGCAACGTGCGCGGCAACTCCTACAGCGAAGACCTCGTCAACGAAGACTCGCTCGCGGCGATCGGTTGGTCGGGCGACATCACGTTGCTCAACCTCGAGGCTGGCTACGAGAAGTGGAAGTTCATTCTGCCCGAGACGGGTGCCACGCTGTGGAACGACAACTTCATGATTCCGATTGGGTCGACCCGCAAGGCCAACGCCGAGAAGCTCATCGACTACTACTACAACCCCGAGGTTGCCGCTGAGGTTGCTGCGTGGGTCAACTACGTCACTCCGGTTAACGGTGCCTACGACGCCGCCCTCACCATTGATCCTGAACTGGCCGAGAACAAGCTCATCTTCCCCGACGACGCAACGTTGGCCGGTGTGCAGGTGTTCCGAGGGCTCAGCGCACAGGAAGAGAACGAGTACCAGGCTGCCTTCCAGGCAATTCTGCTCGGCGCCTAACCCGATTTCCCACGCGAAGGAGTACCTCTAGGTGACGAACAATGACGTTTCGCAGGGGGGATTCGCTGAGGCAGGAGCTGACCTTGAACTGGTTGGCATCTCCAAGCGATTCCCCGGCTTCACGGCGATTGAAGAACTTGATCTGACCATTCCGGCCGGCTCGTTCTTCGCGCTGCTGGGGCCGTCTGGGTGCGGCAAGACGACGACCCTGCGACTCATTGCAGGCCTCGAAGAACCGACCACGGGTCGGATCCTCATCGGAGGCCGCGACGTCACGGCGACGAAGGCGTATCAGCGTCCTGTCAACACGGTGTTCCAGAGCTACGCGCTCTTCCCAAACATGACGATCATGGAGAACGTTGCGTTCGGGCTCAAGCGCCGCGGAATCAAGAATGCTGACTCTCTTGCCCACGAGGCGCTTCAGCTCGTCGAGCTGGATCACCTTGCGGGCCGCAAGCCCAAGCAGCTCTCTGGCGGGCAGCAGCAGCGTGTGGCGTTGGCGCGAGCCGTCGTCAACCGCCCCGCGTTGCTGCTGCTCGACGAGCCCTTGGGTGCCCTTGACCTCAAGCTGCGTCGTCAGATGCAAGTTGAGCTCAAAGACATCCAGAGCGAAGTCGGCCTGACCTTCTTGCACGTCACGCACGATCAAGAAGAGGCAATGACGATGGCCGACACGGTCGCCGTCATGAACAAGGGCCGCATCGAGCAAATGGGCGCCCCACAAGATCTGTACGAACTTCCGCAAACGGCTTTCGTGGCGAAGTTCTTGGGGCAGTCGAACCTCTTCACGGGTGACGTTGTCACGACGGCGAAGTCGTCGATCGTCGTTGATGCCCACGGAACGCGAATCGAGGTGCCGACCGATCGGGCTCAGCGCCACAACGGCCGCATTACGGTCGGTGTGCGACCCGAAAAAGTCACGCTTCATGACTCTGCTCCCAAGGCAGATTCTTCACGCAACGTGATCGGCCCCGGGCGCATCACCGACGTCTCGTTCAGCGGCGTGAGCACTCAGTACGAGGTGACGGTGCCCCACCATGGCGCGATCTCGGTGTTCGCTCAGAACACGTCGATTTCGTCGCTTCACCACGACGGTGACCAAGTGTGGCTCAGCTGGTCCGTGGGCCACACCTTCGGTCTCGCCGACGAGGCAGAGGGAGAGCCTGTGTCGCGGTTCCACGCTGATCTCGATACGTCGATGATCGCCGTGCAGTCGCGGAAAGATCTCGAAGCGGAACTCGAGGAGGCCTAGGCCATGGCCTTTACCGCCTTCTCGGGCACCGCCCAGGCGGCTGAACCCGCTGTTCGGAAACGAAGCCCCATTGCCCTGCTGCTGCTCTTGCCGGGCATGTTCTACCTCATTCTGTTCTTCGTCACGCCGTTCTTCTCGCTGATCATCACGAGCCTGCAAGAGCCCGACCCATTGCGGTTCGGCGAGTTCAACAACGCCTTCAACTGGCAGAACTACGTCATCGTGATCGAGACCTATTGGGAACAGGGTCTGCGCTCGATCGGGTTCGCCGCGCTGGCAACCTTGTTCGCTCTGTTGATCGGCTACCCGCTCGCCTACTTCATCGCGATTACCTTGCGCCCCTTCCCGCTCTTGCAGGCGCTCGGGCTCGTGTTGGTCATCGCTCCGTTCTTCATCTCGTTCCTGCTGCGCACGCTCGCGTGGAAGCAGATCTTCGCCACAGAGGGGCCCGTGGCGGGCATCCTGTCATCGGTCGGAATTTTGGAGCCAGGCACGGCGATCACAGGAACCGCCTTCTCGGTTGTCTTTGGTCTGACGTACAACTTCATTCCGTTCATGGTGCTGCCGATCTACTCGATTCTGGCGACGTTCGATCTGCGTCTGATCGAGGCTGGAAACGACCTCTACGGTTCGCCAGCGACGACCTTCCGCACGGTCACCCTGCCGCTCTCGGCGGTCGGAGTGATCTCGGGCACCCTGCTGACCTTCATTCCGGCGGTCGGTGACTACATCAACGCGTCGAGAGACTTCTTGGGCTCCGCCGACACCACCATGATCGGCAACGTCATTGAAGCGAACTTCTTGGTGCTCTCGAACTTCCCGGCTGCCGCTGCTCTTTCACTGCTGCTGATGGCGTTCATTCTGGTGCTCGTGGGCTTCTACGTGAAGCGCAGTGGAACGGAGGACCTGCTGTGAGAGGTTTCGGCAAGTGGGGCATCTGGATCTACTCGGGCATGGCCTTCGTGTTCCTGCTCATTCCGATCGTCTACACGATTGTGTTCTCGTTCAACGACTATCGGCGCACGAACATCATCTGGACCGGGTTCACGTTCGATAACTGGCTCAACGTGTGCGACGCGCAAGACGTGTGTCAGTCGTTCGGCAACAGCTTGTTCATCGGGCTTGTGGCGACGGTGCTTGCGACCACCCTCGGCACCATGATCGCCATCGCGCTCGTGCGCTATCGTTTCCGCTTCCGCAACGCCACGACTCTGCTGATCTTCTTGCCCATGGCAACGCCCGAGGTTGTTCTCGGCGCGGGCCTCGCGGCTCAGTTCTTGCAGGCCGGGGTTTCGAAGGGGCTCTGGACGATCATCCTGGCTCACACGCTCTTCTGCTTGAGCTTCGTGATCGTGACCGTGCGTGCCCGCGTTGCGAGTCTCGACCCGGCGCTTGAAGAAGCCGGCCGTGATCTGTATGGCAACCCGTTCCAGGTGTTCTGGCGCGTGACCTTCCCGATGCTGCTTCCGGGCATTGTCGCGGCGGCGCTGCTGTCATTCGCGCTCAGTTTCGATGACTTCATCATCACGAACTTCAACCGTGGTGCCGAAGTCACGTTCCCGAGCTACGTCTACACAGCGGCGGCTCGCGGAATCCCGGCCGAAGCCAATGTCATCGCTTCTGCCGTCTTCTTCCTTGCCATCGCGCTCGTTCTCATCGCCCAAGTCAGTGCGGCGGCGCGTCGTCGGCAGCTCGCGAAGGCCGGATAGCTCGTCGGGTGTTGTCGGCGAGCGGCTCCCATCGGGAGTCGCTCGCCGCTTCACGAAAGGTCGGGAGTACCCCTAGTCAGCGACGCTTATGTGAAGCGCTCCGGCTGGCGCGTCGCCCGCAAGAACTCGCTCGCTCGTGAGCTCGATGAGTTCGGCGGCGGCATCGACGTCGATCGCCCCGACGCTTGCGAGCAACGTGAGCGCCACGGGCGTCGTAGCCCGCATAGAGCCGTCGAGTACCTTGACCGCGACCGCCACGCCTGCAGTCGTTCCGATCACCACCACGCCTTCAGCGCCCAGCTTGGCGATGCCACCGAGACGCTCGATCACCATGGTGTTGGCGCGACCCGAGCCGTCGATCGCCCAGGGTTCGGCTGCTACGGCCGCCATGAGGTTTTGGGCCTCGGGCGTTGAGCCCGACGACACGCGTGCGATCGCGGTAGCCAACGCGGCGAGCGAGGTTGCGTGCAGCGGGGCGGCGCAGCCGTCGAACCCGGTGCCGTGCACGCTTTCTCCCGTGAACCTCTCGACGGCGTCGGTAACGTGACGCTGCACCGGATGCTCGGTCTCAAGGTAGCGGGCGGCCTCGCCGCCAACCGCGTCGCTCGTGCGCAGGAATCCCGCGTGTTTGCCCGAGCAGTTCATCGTGAGCCGCGTGGCTGGAAGCCCCGCTGCTTGCCGCGCGGCACGGTCGGCATTGCCGAGCGGCCACTGCGCCGGGCACTGCAGAGCGTGCGCATCGCGCCCGTCGTCGTGCAGCATCCGTTCGACGACGGCGAGGTGGTCTGGGCTTCCGCAGTGGCTTGCGGCCGCGAGCACGAGTTCGTCGTCGGCGAAGCGTGCGCCGAGTTCGAGCATGGCGATCGCCTGCACGGGCTTGAGTGCCGACCGCGGGTAGATGGTGGCGCGCACGTCACCCTCCGCCCGCAGCACCCGGCCCGAGGCGTCGACGACGGCGGCGGCGCCGAGGTGTCGTGACTCGATCAGCCCGAAACGCTCGATATGCGCGAGCTCGACGGTGCCCGAGACCTCGAGCGGCCGTGCGCCCTCGAGAGCCATGGCGGCGCTTAGGCCGAGAGAGCGGCGTCGAGCACCTCGACGGCCTCGAGAAGCAGAGCGTCGCTGATGGTGAGCGGGGGCAAGAAACGGATGACGTTGCCATAGGTGCCCGCGCTCAAGAGCAGCACGCCCTGTTGCGCGGCCGCCGCGACGGCGCGCGAGACGATCGCGGCGTCGGGCTCGTGCGTCTCGGGGTCGAGAAACTCGATGGCGAGCATGGCGCCGATACCGCGCACCTCGGCAATGCGGGGGTGCTTCGCGGCGAGGGTCTCGAGCGCGGGGCGCAGCACGGTTTCGATGTGCTGCGCGGCACCGAGCAGATCGCGCTGCTCGATCTGCTCGAACACGGCGATCGCCGCGGCGCACGCAACGGGGTTGCCGCCGTATGTGCCGCCGAGGCCGCCAGCGTGCGAGCTGTCCATGATCTCGGCGCGACCGACGACTCCGGCGAGCACCATGCCGCCGGCGATGCCCTTGGCCGTCGTGATCATGTCGGGAACGATGCCGAAGTGCTCGCTCGCGTAGTAGGCGCCTGTGCGGGCCACGCCCGACTGCACCTCATCGGCGATGAAGACCACGCCGTTGGCGCGACACCACTCGACGAGCGCGGCCAGGTAACCCTCGGCGGGAACGATGAAGCCGCCCTCGCCCTGGATGGGCTCAACGACGAGGCACGCAAGGTCAGCGGCCCCGACGCGCTTCTCGAGGTACGAAATCGTGCGCTTGGCCGCCTCGGCACCCGAGAGGCCGTCGTGCAGTGGGTAGGAGCTCGGCGCGTGGTAGATGTTGCTCGCGAAAGGCCCAAAGCCCAGGTTGTAGGGCATGGCTTTGAAGTTCATGGCCATGGTGAGGTTGGTGCGACCGTGGTAGCCGTGGTCGAGCACCGCAACACCGGCGCGGCCGGTGTGCTTGCGCGCAATCTTCACGGCGTTCTCGAGTGCCTCAGCGCCCGAGTTGACGAGCACGACCTTCTTGGCGTGATCACCCGGCGTGTGCTGCACGAGCAGTTCGGCGACGCGCACGTATTGCTCGTAGGGGGTGACGGTAAAGAGCGTGTGCGTGACTTTGGCCACTTGCTCTTGCACCGCGGCCACCACGGCGTCGTTCGTGTGGCCGGCACCCATGACACCGATTCCGCCGCCGAGGTCGATGAAGTGGTTGCCGTCAACGTCAACGACGATTGCGTCGTGGGCCCGGTCGATGTACACGGGAAGAGCGGTGCCGACACCGGCGCTCACGACCGCGAGTCGACGCTCGTGCAGGGCTTGCGAGGCCGGGCCAGGGATTGCCGTGACGACGCGGCGCTCTTGAGCGACGGTCGCGGGGCCAGAGACGGTGCCCTCGAATGACGGGGCTGCGGGCGCAGAAAGGGTGTCAGTCATGGTGGGATGAGTGTACTCCCGGCCCCTGCGTCGGGCCCGGGTGCGAGAGGAGCAGGGCGTGCACGATCAGCACAACTTCGCCGTCGCCGTGCAATGGACGGGAAACCGAGGCGAGGGCACGGCAACGTACCGGTCGTATGGGCGCGACCACCGCATCCACGCCGACGGAAAACAGCATGAGATCGCGGGCTCGAGCGATCGCGTTTTTCGCGGCGATGCCGACCGCTGGAACCCTGAAGAACTCGTCATCGCTGCCCTCGCGCAGTGTCACATGCTGAGCTACCTGCACGTGGCCGCGGTTAATGGCATCGTCGTGGTCGACTACCACGACGATGCGACCGGCACCCTGCAGCAAGAGGGCGACGGCGGGCGACTCATCGAAGCGACGCTGCGTCCGGTCGTGACGATCGCGGCACATCACTCCGATGAGGATGCGCACCGCGCCGAGTCACTGCACCATCGGGCGAGTGAGCTGTGTTTCATCGCCAACTCGGTGAACTTCGACGTGGGGCACGAACCAACCACCCTCAGGGCGCAGTCTTAGCCCCGACGTGGGAAGATAGGGACTTCGTGCCCGTTCCAGCGTGAGGAAGCCCCCGTGCGTCGCCGTTCTGCTCTCATTTCTTCCGGCCTCAGCGCCGCACTTCTCGTGTCGCTGGCCGCGTGCGCTCCGGGTGGCGCGGCCCCTGCCGATGGAGACTGCATTCAGTCCGGAGCCGCGTCTGACGCCGTTTCTGTCGACGGAGCGTTCGGTAGCGCTCCGACGATCGAGTTCGACGGCCCGCTGACGGCCGAGACGACGCAGCGCACGATTCTCGATCAGGGCGAGGGTGACGCCGCCGTGAACGGCGACACCGTCGTCATCGAATACACCGTGCTCAACGGTGAGACGGGTGCCGAGCTCGCGACGACCGGGTTCTCGGGCGAGAACGCCGAGCGCTTTCCGATCGACACCGAGACCGAGCAGCTCGTCGGGTTCTCGTTGCTGCTCGAATGTGCCACCCCCGGCACGCGCCTCGCGGGCGTGATTCCGCCTGCCGAGGGCTTCGGCGACCAGGGCGTTCCCGAGTTGAGCCTCACGGGCACCGAGTCGCTCGTCTTCGTCATTGACGTCGTGAGCATTGTGCCCCCGCCCCTCGAGCGCGCGGAGGGTGAGTCGCAAGAGGCGCCCGAGGGCTTCCCGACGGTCGAGCTTGCAGAAAACGGCGCGCCGACGATCACGCTTCCGGCTGGTGACCCGTTCACCGAGTTTGACCTCGCTGTGCTCATCAAGGGTGACGGCCCGGTCGTTGAAGACGGCCAGACGGTCACCGTGCAGTACACGGGTCTCAACTGGAACACGGGCCAGGTCTTCGACTCAAGCTGGGAGCGCGGCACGCCCGCCGACTTCCCGACGAGCGGCGTGATTCAGGGCTTCCGTGACGCGCTGGTAGGCCAAACCGTCGGCTCGCAGATCATTGCGATCATTCCGCCCGACCTTGGCTACGGCCCGAGCGGCGGAACCCCCGACGGTTCGATCGGCGCGACCGACGTCATCGTCTTCGTCGTCGACATTCTCGCGGTTTCATAACGCACCGGATGCTCGCTCGCCGTCGGGCATGATGAACACCATGCGCGACATCATCGTTTTGGGTTCGACGGGCTCGATTGGCGTGCAAGCGCTCGAGGTGATTGCGGCAAACCCCGAGCGGTTCCGCGTGGTCGGGCTCGCGGCGGGCAGCAACCGTGCTCTCGTCGAGCAGCAGGCACGCGAGCACGGTGTCGAGCACATAGCGCTCGGCGCTGAGGCTGCGGCGCAGCTCGTGCGCGACGTGCACTGCGATGTGGTGCTCAACGGCATCACGGGATCAGTGGGCCTCGCGCCGACGCTCGCGGCGTTGACGGCGGGGCGCATCCTGGCCCTCGCCAACAAAGAGAGCCTCATCGTGGGCGGTTCGCTCGTCACGAGCCTCGCGGCGCCCGGCCAGATCGTTCCCGTCGACAGTGAGCACTCGGCGATCGCGCAAGCTCTGCTCGCCGGCGAGCACCACGAGGTGCGTCGGCTCGTGCTCACGGCGAGCGGGGGACCGTTTCGCGGGCGCTCGCGCGAGTCGCTGGAGGGCGTGACGCCCGCCGAAGCACTCGCGCACCCCACCTGGGATATGGGCAAGGTCATCACGACCAATTCGTCGACGCTCGTCAACAAGGGCCTCGAGGTCATCGAAGCGCACTTGCTCTTCGACGTGCCGTACGACCGCATCGACGTGACGGTGCACCCGCAGTCGATCGTGCACTCCATGGTCGAGTTCGTCGATGGGTCGACGATCGCGCAGTGCTCGCCGCCCGACATGCGGCTGCCGATCTCACTGGGGCTCGACTGGCCGCACCGGGTCGCGGGGGTGGGGGCTCCGCTCGACTGGAGCACCGCATCCACCTGGACCTTTGCGCCGCTTGACGACGATGCGTTTCCGGCCGTGTCGCTCGCCAAACAGGTGGGCGCGGCGGGGGCGACGTTCCCGGCGGTGTTCAACGCCGCCAACGAGCAGGCGGTGCACGCGTTCCACGACGGCCGCATTGGCTATCTCGGCATTGTCGATCTCGTGCGCGAGGTGGTTGATCGCCACGAGGCGCACGCCATGACACTCGACGGTGTACTTGAAGCCGAGGTGTGGGCGCGCCGCGAGGCTGACGCGCTCATCGCTGCGGGCTAGCCTGTCGCCCAGCGTCTGCTGGGGCTCCGGCGCTAGAGTGGCCGGTCGTGGAGACCGTGCTGCTGTACATCGTGGGCATTCTCGTGGTCGTGATCGGCCTCATCGTGTCGATCGCACTGCACGAGTTGGGGCACTTTGTGCCCGCCAAGCTGTTCGGGGTGCGCGTCGGCCAGTTCATGATCGGCTTTGGACGCACGATCGTGTCGTGGCGTCGCGGCGAGACCGAATACGGCTTCAAGTGGATTCCCCTCGGCGGCTACATCTCGATGGCCGGCATGTATCCGCCCGTCGCGGGGGAGCGCGCCCGCTCGGCATCGACGGGCTTCTTCGACACGCTCGTTCAAGACGCACGCACGGCCTCGGCCGACACGATTCCCGAGGGCGAAGAGCACCGCACTTTCTATCGGCTCCCCGTCTGGAAGCGCATCATCATCATGCTCGGCGGCCCGTTCATGAACCTTCTCATCGCGATCGTGCTTTATGCGATCGTGCTCGTGGGCTTTGGCGTCGCCCAGCCCTCGACGACGCTCGGGAGCGTCAACGAGTGTGTCTTGCCCGCGACGAGCGAGCGCCAAGAGTGCGAAACGGATGACCCGCTCGCTCCCGGCGCCGAGGCGGGTCTGCAACCGGGCGATCGCATCGTCTCGATCGACGGCGAAGCGATCGAGACGTGGGATGACGTGCTCGCGATTGTGCGCGACGCAGCAGGCCAACCACTCGTCATGCAGCTCGAGCGCGCCGGGTCGACCGTCACGACTACGGTCACTCCTCTGCTGACCGAGCGCTACGTCTTCGATGAGCGCGGACGCATCGTCGAAGACGCCGACGGTCAAGCGCAGACCGAACAAGTGGGGTTTATTGGCATCGCCGCCGCTTACGAAACCGTGCAACAGCCCATCACCGCGGTGCTGCCGGCGGTGGGCGACAACATCGGTGCTGTCGTGGGCATCATCATCAATCTGCCGCAGCGCATGATTGACGTGGCCGAGGCCGCGTTCGGCCCCGAAGAGCGCGACCCCAACGGCCCCATCAGCGTCGTGGGGGTTGGCCGCATCGCGGGCGAGATTGCGAGCATCGACACGATTCCGGTGGTCGAGCGCGTCTCGTTCCTCACGGGCCTGCTCGCTTCGCTCAACGTCGCGCTTTTCGTCTTCAACCTCATTCCCTTGCTGCCGCTCGATGGCGGCCACGTGGCGGGTGCTCTGTGGGAGGGCCTTCGTCGGTGGTTCGCCAAGCTGCGCGGCAAGCCCGACCCGGGTCCGATCGACACGGCCCGGCTCGTGCCCTTCACGCTTGCCGTTGTGCTGATTCTCGGCGCCATGAGCCTGTTGCTCATCTACGCCGACATCGTGAAACCCGTCACGCTCTTCTAGGGCGTGCCGTACAGGCGGCGGGCTTACAATGGCGACTGTGCCCGCTGTGAATCTCGGAATGCCCAAGGTCCCTGAGACCCTCGCCCCTCGTCGCAAGACCCGCCAGATCAAGGTGGGCAAGGTCATGGTGGGCAGCGACCACCAGGTCAGCGTTCAGTCGATGACGACGACGCCGACGACCGACATCAACGGAACCCTGCAACAGATCGCCGAGCTCACGGCGACCGGGTGTGACATCGTGCGTGTCGCGGTTCCGAGCCAAGACGATGCCGATGTGCTGCACATCATCGCCAAGAAGAGCCAGATTCCGGTCATCGCCGACATCCACTTCCAGCCCAAGTACGTCTACATGGCGATCGACGCGGGGTGCGCCGCCGTGCGCGTCAACCCGGGCAACATTCGCAAGTTCGACGACCAGGTGGCCGAGATCGCCAAGCGGGCGAAAGACGCGGGCGTGAGCATCCGTATCGGCGTGAACGCCGGCTCGCTCGACCCCCGCTTGCTGCAGAAGTATGGCAAGCCCACGGCCGAAGCTCTCGTTGAGAGCGCCGTGTGGGAGGCCAGCCTCTTCGAAGAGCACGACTTCCACGACTTCAAGATTTCGGTCAAGCACAACGACCCCATCGTCATGGTCAAGGCCTACCGTCAGCTCGCCGAGCGGGGCGACTGGCCGCTGCACCTCGGTGTGACCGAGGCGGGCCCGGCCTTCCAGGGCACGATCAAGAGCGCCACGGCGTTCGGAATCTTGCTGAGCGAGGGCATCGGCGACACCATTCGCGTCTCGCTCTCGGCCCCGCCCGCCGAAGAGGTCAAGGTCGGCCTCAAGATTCTTGAGAGCCTCAACCTGCGCGAGCGCAAGCTCGAGATCGTCTCGTG
>JAAFHT010000067.1 GCA_013297625.1 Actinomycetota bacterium
CATCCTCAAAGAGGTGCGCTTTCGCCTGAAGATCGACAAGCACGACTACGAGACCAAGCGCAAGCGCGCCGAAGGCTTCTTGCAGGCGGGCGACAAGGTCAAGGCCATGATTCTGTTCCGTGGCCGCGAGCAGTCGCGCCCCGAGCAGGGTGTTCGTTTGCTGCAGCGATTCGCCGAAGACGTGGCCGAGTTCGGCACGGTTGAGTCGAGCCCCATGATCGATGGCCGCAACATGGTCATGATCATTGGTCCGCTGCGCAACAAGGCTGACGCCAAGGCCGAGCAAATGGCGCAGCGCGCCGCGTCGAAGGCTGCTCGCAAGGTCGCTGACGCCGCACCGCAGGGTGACGCCCCCGCGACCAAGCCTGCTGCCACGAAGCCTGCCGCAGCGAAGCCTGTCGCCGAAGAACCTGCAGCAGAGGTGCCCGCGGCCGAGACTCCTGTCGCTGAAGCGCCGGCGGCCAAGACGGCCGCGGCGAAGGCCCCGGCGGCAAAGCCTGCTGCCGCGAAGCCCGCTGCGGCGAAGCCTGCTGCGGCGAAGCCCGCGGCCGAGAAGGCCGAGAAGCCTGCTGCTGCCAAGCCTGCTGCTGCGAAGCCCGCGGCCGAGAAGGCCGAGAAGCCCGCTGCCGCAAAGCCCGCTGCGGCCAAGCCTGCTGCCGCGAAGCCAGCTGCAGCACCCAAGCCCACCGCGTCGGCCTAAGCCGCGACGCGCACCCAACCTAAGAGAAACGAGGAAGCAATGCCCAAGCAGAAGACGCACTCCGGTGCCAAGAAGCGCTTCAAGCTCACCGGCTCCGGCAAGGTCATGAAGCAGGGTGCAGGCATGCGCCACAACCTGGAGAAGAAGTCCAGCGAGACCACTCGTCGCCTCAACCGTGAGGTCGTGCTTGCCCCGCAAGACGCGAAGACGATCAAGAAGCTCATCGGCAAGAAGTAAGACCCGAGAAACGATCTAAAGGACTACAGAAATGGCAAGAGTCAAGCGGGCCGTCAATGCCCACAAGAAGCGTCGGGTCATCCTCGAGCGGGCCGAGGGCTACCGCGGTCAGCGGTCGCGCCTTTACCGCAAGGCGAAGGAGCAGGTCACTCACTCCCTCGTTTACGCCTACCGCGACCGTCGCGCGAAGAAGGGCGAGTTCCGTCGCCTCTGGATTCAGCGCATCAACGCCGCGGCGCGTGCCAACGGCATGACGTACAACCGCCTCATCCAGGGTCTCGGCATTGCCGGGGTCGAGGTTGACCGTCGCATGCTCGCCGAGCTGGCCGTCAACGAGCCGGCTGCCTTCACGGCCCTCGTGAAGGTCGCGAAAGAGGCCCTTCCCGCCGACACCTCGGCGCCCAAGGCTGACGCGGCGTAGGTCGCCACACCACCGTCTGAGCGCGGCGTGCCCCACGGGGCGCGCCGCGTTCTGACGTTCACCCGGCGTTAAACCCCGCCTCGATACCATGGAGACCGTGATCGACAACCCGCGCTCGCCTCGCGTGCGAGCCGCGGCAAAGCTCGCCAAGAAGAATCAGCGCACCGAAACGGGCCTGTTCTTGATCGAGGGCCCTCAATCGGTCGCTGAAGCTTTGCATTACCGACCCGACCTCGTCATCGAGGTATTCGCCACGGCGAATGCTCTCGATCGGCACCCGGCCCTTGCGCACGCAGCAACCGCGTCGCAGGTGCGTGTCGAGACCGTGACGGATGCTGTGCTCGACGTCATCGCCGACACTGTCACCCCGCAAGGGGTGATCGCCGTGTGTCGGCAGTTCGCCCTGACTCTCGACGAGGTGATCGCGCGAGGCCCGCGACTCGTGGCTGTGCTCGAGGAGGTGCGCGACCCGGGTAACGCGGGCACGATCATCCGAGTTGCTGACGCGGCGGGCGCCGACGCTGTCGTCCTCACCGGTACGAGTGTGGATGTCTTCAACCCCAAGGTCGTGCGGGCCACCACGGGCTCGCTTTTTCACGTGCCGGTCGTCGTGGGGGTGCCTTTGGCAACCGCTCTCGAGCGATTGCGCGGCGCGGGCGCGCGCATCCTTGCCGCCGATATCTCGGGCGATGACTTGCTCGCCGTGCGGTCTGATGGAGAGCTCGACGGGCCCACGGCATGGCTGTTTGGCAACGAGGCCCGCGGGCTTACCCCCGAGCAGCTCGCGCTGGCCGACCGCGCGGTGATCGTTCCGATCTATGGGCAGGCCGAGTCGCTCAACCTGGCCACCGCGGCCGCCGTGTGCCTCTATGAGAGTGCCTTCGCTCAGCGGGCACGTGGCACGACGAGCCAGCACTAAACTCAGTACTCGTGCCAGCCAGCCCCGAGATCACCGAAGCCGCCGTCGAGAGTGCCGTTGACGCGGCGCTCACGGCGCTCGCTGCCGCCTCCGACACCGCAGCGCTCAAGGCCGCGAAGTCGGCCCACGCGGGCGAGGCATCACCCCTCGCCGCCCTCAACGCGCTCTTGCGCGATGTGCCCGCTGACCAGAAGGCCGCTCTCGGCAAGCTCGTGGGTCAGGCACGTGCGCGTGTTGGCCAGGCTGTTGCATCTCGCGAAGCCGAGCTCGTTGCGGCAGAAGAGGCCCAGTTGCTCGCCGCGGAGGCAATCGACGTCACCGCCATCGCGCCCCTGCGCCTTACGGGCGCCCGGCATCCCCTCACGACGCTCATGGAGCAGATGAGCGACATCTTCATCGCCATGGGCTGGGAGGTGGCCGAGGGGCCCGAGCTCGAAAACGAGTGGTTCAACTTCGACGCCCTCAACATGGATGCCGACCACCCGGCCCGTGGCACGCAAGACACCTTCTTCATCGAGCCCGAAGACCGCCACTTGCTCTTGCGTACGCAGACGAGCCCCGTGCAAGTGCGGTCGCTGCTCGACCGCGGTGTGCCGCTCTATGTCGTGTCGCCCGGGCGCGTCTTTCGCAAAGACGAACTCGACGCCACGCACACGCCCGTCTTTCACCAGCTCGAGGGCATTGCCATCGACAAGGGCCTGACGATGGCGCACTTGCGCGGCACGCTCGAGCACCTCGCGCGCGCCGTCATCGGCGAGGGTGCGCGCATTCGCTTGCGCCCCAACTACTTTCCGTTCACCGAACCGAGCGCCGAGCTCGACGTGTGGCACCCGACCTTCAAAGACGGGCCGCGCTGGATCGAATGGGGCGGATGCGGCATGGTCAACCCCAACGTGCTGCGCGCCGCCGGCATCGATCCCGAGGTCTACCAAGGCTTCGCGTTCGGCATGGGCATCGAGCGCACGCTCATGTTCCGCAACGGCGTGAGTGACATGCGCGACATGGTCGAGGGCGATGTGCGCTTCTCGCAGCAGTTCGGGATGGTGGTCTGATGCGCGTTCCTCTCTCGTGGCTTCGCGAGTACGTCGACCTGCCCGCAACGGGCGATGCGATGGCGGATGCCGAAGCCCTGCACGCGGCTCTCGTCAAGGTCGGTCTCGAAGAAGAGGCGATCCACGGTGTTGCCCTCACGGGCCCGATCGTCGTTGGCCAAGTGCTCGAGTTTGTCGAAGAGCCGCAGGCCAACGGCAAGACCATTCGCTGGTGTCAGGTGCTCACGGCGCCCGGTGAGACCCGCGGCATTGTGTGTGGCGCCCGCAACTTCGAGGTCGGCGACAAGGTTGTCGTGACGCTGCCCGGCGCCGTGCTGCCCGGCCCGTTCGCGATCGCTGCTCGCAAGACCTACGGTCACGTCTCCGACGGCATGATCGCGAGCGCTCGCGAACTCGGCCTCGGTGACGAGCACGATGGCATTCTTCGACTCACGACGCTCGGGCTCGACCCCGAGGTCGGCACCGACGCCATCGCCCTGCTCGGCCTCGACGACCTCGCTGTCGAGGTCAACGTCACTCCCGATCGCGGCTATGCCCTCTCGATTCGCGGCATCGCGCGTGAGTACGCGCACTCGACCGGTTCGGTGTTCCGTGACCCGGCGGCGCTCGCCGTGGCCTCTCGCGGAACGGGCTTCTCGGTCGTTCTCGACGACCAGGCTCCCATTCGTGGTCGGCGCGGCTGCGATGCTTTCGTGACGCGCGTCGTGCGCGGCATCGACCAGAGCCGCACGACTCCCGCGTGGATGGTCTCGCGACTCGAGCTCTCGGGCATCCGTTCGATCTCGCTTGTCGTCGACATCACGAACTACGTCATGCTCGAGCTCGGCCAGCCGATCCACGCCTACGACCTCGCCGCGCTGCGGGGTGGCATCACCGTGCGTCGGGCGACGGCCGGCGAGACGCTCAAGACGCTCGATGGGCAGTCGCGCACTCTTGACCCCGAAGACCTGCTCATCACCGACGAGTCGGGCCCCATCGGTCTCGCCGGCGTCATGGGTGGCGCAAGCACTGAAATCAGCGAGACCACGATCGACGTGCTCGTTGAGGCGGCCCACTTCGAGCCCGTCTCGATCGCCCGCACGGCGCGGCGACACAAGTTGCCGAGCGAAGCCTCGCGCCGATTCGCACGCGGAGTTGACCCGCTCGTGGCCGAGCCAGCGGCGCAGCGTGTCGTCGACTTGCTCGTCGAGCTTGCCGGGGGCGCGGCCGACTCGCTCGGCTCGTGCGTCATCGATGCGGCGAGCCCGGCGCCCATTCACTTGGCTGAAGGGTTCGTCGACGCGCTTATTGGCGTGGACTTCTCGCTCGACGAGATCACCGTCTCCTTGACCGACATCGGATGCACGCTCGACGTTGACGACAACGGCTGGCAGGTCACTCCACCGAGCTGGCGGCCCGACCTCGTCGACGCTCCGTCGCTCGCCGAAGAAGTTGCCCGCATCGTGGGCTACGAGCGCATTCCGGCCGTGCTCCCTATTGCGCCGCCCGGCCGCGGATTGACGCGCTCGCAGCGCGTGCGACGCGCCACGGCCAACGCTCTGGCCGCCGCGGGACTCACCGAAGTGCTCGCGTATCCCTTCGTCTCGCTCGACGACGTTGCGCTCACCGACGGCGATGCCGCGAGCGTCGCCCTGGCGAACCCCTTCGACAGTGACACGGGTCGGTTGCGGCGCAGCCTCATCCCCGGGCTCACGCGCATCGCGCACCGCAACTTGGCGCGCGGGCTCACCGACCTCGCCGTGTTCGAGATCGGTGCCGTCTACCTGCCGGAGGGCACGGCGAGCTACGGCGTCGCCGAGGTACCGACGGCGACCGAGAAGCCGCAGAGCTCGGTGCTCAGCGAGCTCGAGAACAGCATCCCGCCGCAGCCCTGGTACCTCGCCGCTCTCTTCGTCGGAGACCGCCGTTCGCGCGGTATCGGCCAGGCGGCCGAGCACGCGGGCATCGCCGACGCTCTGGATGCGGCGCACGCCGTGGCCGCCGTTGCGGGCGCCGTGGTGCGCGTCGAAACCGGAAGTCACCCCGCGCTGCACCCGGGTCGCACTGCTGCCCTGTTCGTCGGAGACACGCACATCGGCGTCGCGGGTGAGCTCTTGCCCGCGGTCGCTGTTGAGCGCGACCTCCCGCGACGCGTTGGCGTGCTCGAGCTCAATCTCGAGGCACTCATCGCTCTGGGATCGAGTGAGGTCGAGGCGGGCACGATCGCGGCGTTCCCCGCGGCAACGCAAGACCTGTCGGTCGTGGTCGCCGAGTCGGTGTCGGCGGGCGCCGTGCGCGCTGCGGTGATCGAGGGCGCGGGCGCGCTGCTCGAGTCCGCCGTTCTCGTCGACGACTATCGCGGCGCGGGCCTCGAGCCCGGCACCAAGTCGATCACGCTTGCCTTGCGCTTTCGGGCTGCCGACCGCACCCTCACCGCTGCCGAAGCGACCGAGGCAAAGCTAGCCGGTCTCGCCGTGGCCACCGAGCGGCACGGCGCCACGCTACGCGCCTAACGACGCCACCCACACACAGCAAACGGCGGGGCCGAGCTCGCGCTCGACCCCGCCGTTGTGCGTGCGGTGAATCTACTTGCGACCGCCACCGAGCAGGCCGCCGAGAGCGCCCGAGATGATGTCTTGGCCCTGCGGGCTCGAGATGAGGCCGCCGAGCAGGTCGCCGAGGGGGTTGTCGCTCGCCGCGGGCTTTTTGGCGGCTTCGGGCTCGGGCTTGGCTGAGCCACCCATGAACTGGTTGGCGACGTAGGCGAGCACGATGGGGGCGATGATCGGCAGCACCTGCGCGACGATCGCGCCGATGTCGATGCCGCCCTTGGCCTCGGCCTTCGATGCGGCCGCGAGGGCCACGTCGTTCTTCTTGGCGCCAAACACGTTGGAGACGATCTTCTCGCCGTCGGCCTCGTCGATGTCGGAAAGCTTGCGGGGGTTCTTGCCCTTGTGCTTGCCGAGAGCCTTCTCGAGCGACTGGGCGCCGCTCTGGTCTTTCGCGTTGGCGGCGAGGCCGCCCACGATCGCCGGCACGGCAACGGCAACAGCAGCACGGGCGATGCTCTCGTCGACGCCGAGTTTCTCGGCGATGTCGCCGATCGGGATGAGGTTGATGAGTCCGCTGAGGTCGTCCATGACTTCTCCTTGTTTGCCGAGTTCGGGCGGCGCGTTCCTTCGCGTCGAACGCCCATCGTATTCTCTGCAAGAGTTAACGTCATGACCTATTCCGTTGCGGTCGCCGGAGCGAGCGGCTACGCCGGCGGCGAGGTGTTGCGCCTGATGGCCGAGCACCCCGAGCTCGAGGTGCGCACGGTCACGGCGCACAGCAACGCGGGGCAAGCGCTGATTGACGTGCACCCGCACCTCACCTCGCTCGCGCACCTGACGTTTGTCGAGACCACGGCAGAGCGACTTGCCGGTCATGACGTGGTGATTCTTGCCCTGCCGCACGGAACCTCGGGCGCCATCGCCGCCGCGCTGCCCGCCGAGACGATCGTGCTCGATTGCGGTGCTGATCACCGCTTGACGAGTGAGTCGGCCTGGGCACACTTCTATGGCGGCGAGTACCACGGGGCGTGGGCCTACGGGTTGCCCGAGTTGATCCACGCTGACGGCACTCGCCAGCGCGAGAAGGTCGTGGGGGCCACGCGCATTGCCGTGCCCGGGTGCAATGTGACCGCGGTGACGCTGGGCCTTGCCCCGGGTATCCGCACCGGCGTTATTGAGGCTCACGATCTCACGGCGGTGCTCGCGGTGGGCCCGAGCGGGGCAGGCCGCACGTTGCGCGCCGACCTGCTCGCGAGCGAGCTACTGGGCTCGGCCTCGGCGTACGCCGTCGGGGGAGTGCACCGGCACATCCCGGAGATCGTGCAAAACCTCTCCGTCGCGGGCGCGGTCGACGCCACGATCTCGTTTACGCCGGTTCTCGTTCCGATGTCTCGGGGCATCTTGGCGACGGTCACGGCCCGACTCACCCCGGGCGCTGACGCCGCAAGTGTGCGCGAGGCGTGGGAGTCGACCTACGCGAGCGAAGCGTTCGTTCACGTGCTGCCCGCGGGTCGTTTTCCGGCGACGTCGTCGACAGTCGGGGCCAACACGGCGCTCATGGGCGTCGCGGTCGACGACGATGCCCAACGCGTCGTCGCTGTCGTGGCCCTCGACAACCTCGTGAAAGGCACCGCGGGTGCCGCTGTGCAATCACTCAACCTCGCCCTGGGCCTGCCCGAAACTCTCGGCCTGCCCGTGAACGGAGTCGCCCCGTGAGCGTCACCGCCCCGAAGGGCTTTCGCGCAGCCGGTGTGGCGTGCGGCCTCAAGAGCAGTGGTGCGCGTGACCTCGCGCTCGTCGTGAACGACGGACCGTCGAGCCAGGCGGCCGCGGTCTTCACGAGCAATCGCGCGAAGGCAAACCCCATTCTGTGGTCGCAGCAGGTGATCGCTGACGGCACGGTTAGCGCCATCGTGCTCAACTCGGGCGGGGCCAATTGCTTTACGGGCGCTCAGGGTTTTCAGACCACGCACGCGACCGCTGAAGCGGTTGCCGACGCGCTGAGCGTGAGCGCGGGTGATGTGGTCGTCTGCTCGACGGGTCTCATCGGTGAGCAGCTCAACCGCGATGCGCTGCTGAGCGGCGTTGTCACGGCCGCCGCCAGCCTCGGCGCTCACGGCGACGACGCGGCTCGCGCGATCATGACGACCGACTCGGTGCCCAAGGCCGTCGTTGTCGAGGGCCCGGGCTACACGATCGGCGGCATGGCGAAGGGCGCCGGGATGCTCGCCCCCGGTCTCGCCACCATGCTCGTCGTGCTCACCACCGACGCCGACTTGCCCGCTGCCGAGCTTGACCGTGCGCTCCGCGCCGCCACGCGCGTGAGCTTCGACCGCCTCGACTCTGACGGCTGCATGTCGACCAACGATCAGGTGACGCTCTTGGCGAGCGGGGCATCCGGAGTCACTCCGCCCGTTGAGAAGTTCACCGAGCTTCTGACCGAGGCGTGCATGTCGCTCATGACGCAACTGCAGGCCGACGCCGAAGGCTCGAGCCATGACATCGTCATCGCGGTGAGCGGGGCCGTGAGCGACGACGACGCGGTCGAGGTCGCCCGTTCGGTGGCGCGCAGCAACCTGTTCAAGGCCGCCATGTTCGGCAACGACCCCAACTGGGGTCGCGTGCTCGCGGCGATCGGCACGACGAACGCTGCCTTCGACCCTTACGCCGTCGACGTCTCGTTCAACGGAGTGCGCTTGTGTCACGCGGGCGCCCCCGACCGTCCGCGCGACGAGGTCGACCTCAGCGGTCGCGTGATCGACGTGAGCATTGACCTCAAGGCGGGCAGTGCCGCAGCCACCGTCTACACCAACGATCTCACCCACGACTACGTGCACGAGAACAGCGCCTACGCGAGCTAAGGCCATGACAGAACTCAGAGACCCTGCCACCGTCGCCGACGACCACGCTCAAGCGGCGGTGAAGGCCGCAACCCTTATCGAGTCGCTGCCATGGCTGCAGCGCTTTCGCGACCGCGTCGTCGTGATTAAGTTTGGCGGCAACGCCATGGTGAGCGACGACCTGCAACGCGCCTTCGCGCAAGACATGGTCTACTTGCGCACCGTCGGGCTTCGACCTGTCGTCGTTCACGGCGGCGGCCCGCAGATCTCGGCGATGCTCGACAAGTTCGGCATCGAGAGCGAGTTTCGCGGCGGCTATCGGGTCACGAGCCCCGAGGCCATGGAGGTCGTGCGCATGGTGCTCACGGGCCAGATCAGCCGCTCGCTCGTGAGTCTCATCAACGAGCACGGACCGTTCGCGGCGGCGATCTCGGGCGAAGACGCCGGACTCTTTCGCGGCCGGCGCCGTGGCGTCGTGGTCGATGGGGTTGAGGTTGACCTCGGGCTCGTGGGTGATGTTGTGGGGGTCGACCCCGCGGCGGTGCTCGCGCAGCTTGACGCCGGGCGCATCCCGGTCGTCTCATCGATCGCCCCCGATGGTGACACCCCGGGCCAAAGTCTCAACGTCAATGCCGATTCGGCGGCGGCGGCGCTCGCTGTGGCGCTCGACGCTGAGAAGCTCGTGATTCTCACCGACGTCGCTGGGCTGTACCGCGACTGGCCTGACACCTCGTCGCTCGTGTCGTCGATCGACGCCGATGAACTGCGGGCGCTGCTGCCGAGCCTCGAATCCGGGATGATCCCCAAGATGGCGGCGTGCCTCGAAGCCGTTGACGGGGGAGTGGGCAAAGCGGCGATTATCGACGGCCGCGTGCCGCACTCGATCTTGCTCGAGATCTTTACGCAAGAAGGCATTGGAACCGAAGTGACCGCGGCATGATCACAGGCGCGCAGACGGATGCTGTGCGCGAGCGGTTCGCGCGTGTCGCAATGCGCTCGGCCCCGGCCCCCATGGCCGTACTTGATCACGGGCGCGGGGCGCTCGTGTGGGATGTCGATGGGCGGGAGTATCTCGACTTTCTCGCGGGCATTGCGGTCAATTCGCTCGGGCACGCGCACCCGGTGATCGTTGAGGCCATTGCCACGCAGGCCGGCCGTGCGCTGCACGTCAGCAACTACTTCACAACCCCGCAGGCAGTGGCCTTTGCCGAGCGCCTCGTGCGCCTCACGGGCTTCGGCGAGACCGGCAGGGTGTATCCCGCCAACTCGGGTGCCGAGGCCATCGAGGCGGCGCTCAAGCTCGCGCGGCGCACGGGCCGCCCGCGCATTCTTGCGTTCGAGCAGGGCTTCCACGGCCGAACGATGGGCGCTCTCGCGTTGACGGGAAAGCCCGCGCTACGCACGCCTTTCGAACCGATGGTGCCCGGCGTCGAACACGTGCCGACCGACCTCGCCGCTCTCGAGGCCGCGCTCGGCCCCGACGTCGCGGCGGTCGTACTCGAACCCATCAAGGGCGAAGCCGGCGTCGTGCCGCTGCCTCCGGGCTTTCTCGCCGAGGCGCGGCGACTCACGCGCGCGCAGGGCACCTTGCTCATCGTCGACGAGATCCA
This sequence comes from Actinomycetota bacterium, assembly GCA_013297625.1. Classification (GTDB taxonomy): domain Bacteria; phylum Actinomycetota; class Actinomycetes; order Actinomycetales; family Microbacteriaceae; genus Microcella. The sequence goes on from JAAFHT010000067.1 coordinate 10,311, forward strand.
GACGGGCGCGGGCCGCACGGGCGACTGGTTTGCCTTTCAGCACGAGCTCGCCGGTGACGACCTGCCCGACGCCGTCGTCGTCGCGAAGGGCATCGGCGGGGGAGTCCCCGTCGGGGCACTCGTCACGCGCGGCGATGCGAGCGAGCTCTTCACCCTCGGCCAGCATGGCTCGACCTTTGGCGGCAATCCCCTCGCGACGGGGGTCGCGGATGCTGTGCTCGCCGAAATCGAGCGCGCCGACCTCGTCGGCAACGCGGCCCGCCGCGGCGAGCAGCTGCGCGAGGGCATCCTGTCGATCGGCTCACCTCTCGTCGCCGAGGTGCGCGGCCGCGGGTTGCTGCTGGGAATTGGACTCACCGCACCGGTTGCCCCGCGCCTCGTCGCCGAGGCCCTCGATCGCGGGCTCATCATCAACGCGGCCAACGACGAGAGCATTCGGCTCGCGCCACCGCTCCTCATCGGCGATGCTGAGATCGACCGGTTCTTGACCCTGTTCGCCGCGAGCATGCTCGCCGTAGGCCTGGAGGCCACCACCCCATGACCGCCCACGCTCCCGCCGCTCGGCACTTCTTGCGCGACGACGACATCACGGCCGCCGAGCAAGCGCAGATTCTCGACCTTGCTGCGCAGATCAAGGCCGACCGCTGGGGCCGCACGCCGCTCGCGGGCCCGCAGACCGTCGCGGTCATCTTCGACAAGTCGTCGACCCGCACGCGCGTGAGCTTCGCTGTCGGCATCGCCGACCTCGGCGGCGTGCCGCTCATCATCTCGACGGCGAGCAGTCAGCTCGGCGGCAAAGAGACCCCGAGCGACACCGCTCGCGTGCTCGAGCGCATGGTCGCCGCGATCGTGTGGCGCACCTACGCGCAGTCGGGTCTCGAAGAGATGGCGGCGGGCACGACGGTTCCTGTTGTCAACGCGCTGAGCGACGACTTTCACCCGTGCCAACTGCTCGCCGACCTGCTGACGATTCGTGAGCATCGGGGAGACCTCGCGGGCCTCACGGTCGCCTTCCTCGGCGATGGCGCGAGCAACATGGCGCAGTCCTACCTGCTCGCGGGTGCGACAGCGGGCATGCACGTGCGCATCGCGGCTCCCGAGTCGTTCGCGCCAAGCGCGTCGGTCGTCGCCGACGCCGAGCGGCGCGCGGCCGAGACCGGGGGCTCGATCACCGTCACGACCGATCCGGTCGCCGCGGTGTCGGGTGCTGACGTCGTCGTGACCGACACGTGGGTCTCGATGGGCAAAGAAGACGAGAAGGCGCACCGCGTCGCGACCTTTGGCGCCTATCGCGTCGACCCGGCGATGATGGCCCACGCGAAGGCCGACGCGCTCTTCCTCCACTGCCTGCCGGCCGACCGAGGCTACGAGGTCACGGCCGATGTCATCGATGGCCCTCAGTCGGTCATTTGGGACGAAGCCGAGAACCGCTTGCACGCGCAAAAGGCCCTCATGGTCTGGTTGCTCGAACAGTCGGGCGGTGCGCGGTGAGCGGCGCGACGAACGAGGGTTCGCTCTGGGGCGGGCGCTTTAGCGACGGCCCCTCGCCCGAGCTGCAGCGACTCAGCCGCTCGACCCACTTCGACTGGCAGCTCGGCGGCTACGACATTCGCGGTTCGCGCGCGCACGCTCGCGCTCTGGCA